>CAMPIH010000256.1 GCA_946886275.1 uncultured Sphingosinicella sp. | reverse complement strand
GTCGAACGGCCGCTTCCGCGCTGGTCGAACAGGAGGATGTCGTAGAGCTGGGGATCGAACTGGCGGCGATGATCGGGGCTGCAGCCGGTGCCCGGGCCGCCGTGAAGGAAGACGACCGGCTTGGCGCCCGGCGTTCCGCATCTTTCCCAGTAGAGCTCGTGGCCGTCGCCGACGTCGAGCAGGCCGCTCTCATAGGGCTCGATCTCGGGATACAGGGTGCGGCGGCTGCTCGTCATATGCGGCATCAGAAGCTCTCTTCCTCATAGACCCTGGCGACGTCCTGCTTCCACTCGCCATGATAACGTTCGAGCAGCCGGTCGGCGGGCGTCCGGCCGCTCGCGAGCACCTCGCGGAGCGGATCGAGGAAGCCCGATTCATTGTCACCCGAGGCGTTCAGGCGGCCGCGCGCGTTGAGGCCGCTCTCGGCGATGGCGAGGATCCGCTGGCCGAGCGCCTGGAGCGTCTCGCCGTCCGGGGTCATCGCCCTCAGCCCTTCCTTCGGCACCGAGTCGCGAAGACGCTGCCGGCCGTCCAGGCTCCAGTCCTTGACCTCGTCCCACGCGGCGTCGAGCGCGCTTCCGTCGTAGAGCAGGCCGACCCACAAGGCCGGCAAGGCGCAGATCCGGCTCCACGGGCCGCCGTCGGCGCCGCGCATCTCGAGGAAGCTCTTCAGCCTTACTTCCGGGAAGATCGTCGACAGATGGTCGGTGAAATCGGAGACCAGGGGCGTCTCGCCCGGAAGCGCCGGCAGGCGCCCGTCGAGGAAATCGCGGAACGACTGGCCCGAGGCATCGATATATTGGCCGTCGCGGAAGACGAAATACATCGGCACGTCGAGCGCATAATCGAGATAGCGTTCATAGCCGAAGCCGTCCTCGAACACGAAGGGCAGCATCCCGGTCCGGTCGCGGTCGGTGTCGGACCAGATATGGCTCCGGAAGGACAGCATGCCGTTCGGTTTGCCTTCGGTGAACGGCGAATTGGCGAACAAAGCGGTGGCGAGCGGCTGGAGGGCGAGGCCGACCCGGAACTTGCGCGCCATGTCGGCTTCCGAGGCATAATCCAGATTGACCTGGATCGTGCAGGTCCGGAGCATCATGTCGAGGCCGAGGCTTCCGACCTTGGGCATGTAATCGAGCATGATCCGGTAGCGGCCCTTGGGCATGACCGGCAGCTCGGCGCGCGTCTTGTCCGGCCACATGCCGAGGCCGAGGAAGCCCAGTCCGAATTTCTCGCCGATCGCCTTGGCCTGGGCGAGATGGCGGCCGGCCTCGGCGCAGGTCTGGTGGAGATGCTCGCGCTGGGCGCCGGAAAGCTCGAGCTGACCGGCCGGCTCGAGGCTGACGGCGCCGTCGGGCCCTTTCAGGGCGATGACCTTGCCATTCTCCTCGACCGGGCTCCAGCCATACTCGGTCATCGCCAGCAGGAGGTCGCGGATCCCGCCCGGCTCGTCCCAGGAGGGCGCGCGGTGATCGGCGAGGCGATAGACGAACTTCTCGTGCTCGGTGCCGATCGTCCAGCTTTCGACGGGCTTCTCGCCGCTGGCGAAGGTGGCGAGCAGATCGTCCCGGCTCTGGATCGGGTGGTCGCCTGGGATATTCTCGGTCCGGGTCGTCATGGAGGCCATCTAGCGGCGGGATGAGAAGGCCGCCAGCGCGTTTCGATCGGCTACCGTTTTGGCGTCGACGGCCAGTCGCCCGCCTGCGCCATCCACAAGGCGATGGCGGCGATCGCCGCCGTGTCGGCGCGAAGGATCCGCGGCCCCAGGCCGATCGGGCGCGCCTGGGGCAGGGCCCTGATCGCCTCGCGCTCCTCGTCGGTAAAGCCGCCCTCCGGCCCGATCAGGATCGCCGCCGGCCCCGCCGCCGCCGCCTTCGCCAGCGGCTCGCCGCCCGCCTCGTCGGCGAAATAACGCGTTCGTTCGGACGGCCAGTCGCCGAGATAGCGGTCCAGCTTTCGCGGCTCGGCCAGCTCGGGGAGCGAGGTCCGCTCGCATTGCTCGGCCGCCTCGATCGCATGGGCGCGGAGCCGGTCGAGATTGAGCCGGTCGACGATCGTCCGCCGGGTGAGGACGGGGCGGAGCTCGGCGACCCCGAGCTCGGTCGCCTTCTCGACCAGCCAGTCGATCCGGCCGCGCTTGATCGGCGCGAACAGCAGCCAAAGGTCCGGCACCGTCTCGCGCGGCCGAAGCCGGGCGGTCACCGCCAGGGTCAATCTCTTCTTCCCCGGCTCGACGACCTGCGCGAGCCATTCCCCGGTCCGGTCGTCGAACAATTTCACCTGCGCGCCGGCCTGGAGCCGGAGCACCGCGCCCAGATAATGGGCCGGCCCGCCGTCCAGCGTCAGCACCGCGCCGTCGGAAAGCGTCTCGTCCACGAACAGGCGAGGCAGGCTCGCCGGCGGCCAGGCGGGGGTTGCAGGCATCGCCGAGCCTCTACCAGCCGGCTGAGGCGATTGGGTGTGGGACGCGCTTCAAGTTAGCCAGTCCCGTTGATGGGGAGGGGTT
>CAMPIH010000255.1 GCA_946886275.1 uncultured Sphingosinicella sp. | reverse complement strand
ACCCGGATCGCGCCCCAGCTCATCCTCGCCGGATCGTGATAATCGGCGAAGGAGAAATGGTGCCGGGCGTTGAGCCAGCCATGATCGGCATGGCCGAGCGTTTCGAATTTCCTGACGTCGATCATTTCATTCTCCGTCGTGCCGGCCCCATTCGGGGATCGACGGCACGTTCTCAAGTTGGGGCCGGACTCGCGCCGGCGAAAGATTGAAGGTCAGGCCGGCTCCGCTTCCATCGCCGCCTCGGTCAGCTGCGCCATGTGGCCGCCTTTGTCCCGCACGTAGCGGACGAGGGCTTCCCCATAATCGGCCGCGACCGCGTCGACCACGCTCGGCCGCTCGGCCAGCGCCTTTCGCCACGACGCCAGCTTCGGCTTCGAATCGAACGGGCTTTCGCCGAGGATCCGGTCGAACGTGTCGAAGTAACGGAAGGCCGGAGCGAAGGCCGCGTCGACGAGGCTGAAGCTCTCGCCGGCGAAATAGGGACCGTCGCCGAGGATCGTCTCGAGCCGCTCGAACTTGGTCTCGATCGCCCCGATCTTCGCCGCAAACTGGGCTTCGTCGCCGGCATAGAGGCCGTAAATGTCGGCCAGGGTCGCCGAGGCGAACTCGATCCAGGCGCGGTGCCGGGCCTTTTCCAGCGGGTCGGCGGGGTGAAGCCGGGGCTCCAGGATCTCGTCGAGATATTCGGCGATGACCGAGGATTCGAACAGCACCTGCTCCTTTCCGTCCTTCTCGACGACGAGCACCGGCACCTTGCCGAGCGGCGACAGCTCGAGGAACCAGCCGGGCTTGTCGTCGAGGTCGATGTCGACCCGCTCGAACGGGACTTTCTTCTCCAGAAGGACGATGGCGGCCCGCTGGACATAGGGGCACAGCTTGAAGCTGATCAGCTTGAACCGGGTCATGGCTCTTCTCCTCAGGCGGCGAGCGCGAGCGACGGGCCGGCCAGGCCGCGAAGCTCAGCGATCGCCGATTCGATCGATTCGCCGGCCGCGTCGGGCCCGAAGGCGAGCTTCTCGGCGCGAACCCAGGCAATGTCGTCAATGCCCATGAAGCCGAGAAGGGTCCGGATGTGCGGCTCCTGGCTGTCCATCGCCGAGCCCGGTCCGTCGCTATAATGGCCGGCGCGGCTCTCGATGACGACCGCCTTCTTGTCCTTCAGCAGGCCTTCCGGGCCGGCCTCGGAGTAGCGGAAGGTCACTCCGGCGCGAAGAACATGGTCGAACCAGGCCTTGAGCGTCGAGCTCATGCCGAAATTGTACATCGGCGAGGTGATGACGATCAGCTCGGCCGACTGCATTTCGGCGACGAGCGAGTCGGAAAGCGCCCGGGCGGCCTGCTCCGCCTCGGTCTGCGGAGTGCCGCGAATGGCGGCGACGGTCTCGGCGGTGAGATGGGGCAGGGTGTCGACTCCGACGTCACGGCGGACGATCCTGATCTCGGGGTGGGCCTCGATCAGCTGGGCCTCGAACTCGGCGGCAAGCCGGCCCGAGACCGACTCCTCGCCATTGGCGCTGCTGGTGATGAAAAGTGCTTCTTTCATGATGAAAACCCCTTTTTCGGTCGTTGCACGAGACCATTTAGGGGCCTAAGAGCGTTGCCGTAAGACCAGCAACGGTCACCATGGTGTTGTGCAAAATGGAACGCTCCTCCGCCGATCTCCTCGACGTCCTGGCCTTCGTAAGGGTGGCAGAGACGGGCTCCTTCGCCCGCGCGGCGGAGCGGATGGGCCTGTCCAAGCCGGCGGTGTCGCGGCGGGTCGCCCGGCTCGAGGAGCAGCTCGGCGCCCAGCTTCTCACCCGAAGCGCCCGCGGTGCCCAGCCGACCGAGATCGGCGACGCTTATTATGCCCGGGCCGCCAATATCCTCGCCGAGCTCGACGCCGCCCAGGAAGTGGTCGCCGAGGCCGTCACCCAGGTCGCCGGGCCGATCCGGCTGACCTCCTCGGTCACGTTCGGCGCCCGCTATCTCGGGCCCGCTCTGGCCGAATTCGCCGCTCTTCATCCCAAGGTCGAGCTCGACGTGTCGCTCGACGACCGCACCGTCGATCTGGTCGGCGGCGGCTATGATCTCGCGCTCCGGATCGGCAAGCTCAAGGATTCGGCTCTCGTCGCTCGCCGGCTTGCGCCGATCCGCGGCGTCGTCGTCGCCAGCCCGTCTTATCTCGCCCGGCGCGGGCGGCCGGAGCGGCCCGCCGATCTCGCCGGCCACGATCTCCTCTTCTACGCCAATGTCGTCTCGGGCGAGCAGTGGCGCTTCCGGGTCGGCGATCGTTGGGAGGTCGTCCGCGGCGGCAGCCGCTTCCGGGCGAACAATGGCGAATTGCTCCGCGAGGCCGCCGCCGCCGGCCTCGGAATCGTCGTCATGCCCAGCTTCATCGCCTCGGACTCGATCCAGAACGGCGAGCTGGAGGTGATCCTCCAGGATTTCCCGCTCGAGGAGGTCGGCCTCTATGCGGTGATGCCGCCGGGGCGCTCGACCACGGCGAGGGTCCGCGCTTTGGTCGATTTCCTCAGCGAGCGGTTCGGGCCGGAGCCGGTCTGGGATCCGTGCTGGATGGCGGGCCAGCGCTAGA
>CAMPIH010000254.1 GCA_946886275.1 uncultured Sphingosinicella sp. | reverse complement strand
ACCAACCGGTTAACAGCCGGTTGCTCTACCGCTGAGCTACCGGGGAGCAGCCTCTTTCAAGGCAGGCGCGGCCTATAGCAGGCGTCCCGCTCGACGCAAGCCACTTGGGGTCGATTGGCCGACAGGTCAAGTCAGACCGCGAACTGCTCCATCGCGATCCGTTCGTCGAGCGCATGTTCCGGGTCGAACAGCAAGGTCAGCGCCCGTTCGCGGTCGGTGCAGACCTCCACCGTCTCGACATCCCGAACCTCGCGCTGGTCGGCCACCGCCGAAACCGGGCGCTTGTCGGGGTCGAGCACCCGGAAGCTGATCTTCAGGTCCTCGGCGATGAGCGCGCCCCGCCAGCGGCGGGGACGAAAGGGGCTGATCGGCGTCAGCGCCACCAGCTTGGAATGGAGAGGGAGGATCGGGCCGTTGGCGGAAAGATTGTAGGCCGTCGACCCTGCCGGCGTCGCGACGAGGACTCCGTCGCAGATGAGCTCGGGCAGGACGACGCGGCCGTTGACCGAGACCTCGATCCAGGCGGTCTGTCGGGTTTCCCTGAGAAGCGAGACTTCGTTGATGGCATGGATCACGGCGGTCTCGCCGCGAAGACGGCGCGCCTTCATCTCCAGTGGCGCGATCGAAAAGGCCCTTGCCCGTTCGACCCGCTGAACGAGGCCGTCGATCCGCCATTCGTTCATGAGGAAGCCGACGGTGCCGCGATTCATCCCGAAGACCGGACAGATCCGGCCCTTGGCGAGCATCTTGTGAAGCGTGTGGAGCATGAAGCCGTCACCGCCCAGCGCGATGATGAGCTCGGCCTTGGCGGCGGAGGTGAAATCGTAGCGCTCGCGAAGCATGGCCGCGGCGGCCTGCGCCGCCTCGGCGTTGGAGGCGACCAGCGCCATCGGCTTGGGACCAGGCTGAGCCATGGCACTTGGTAGGGTCTGGGCTCCCCATCCGCAACGGCCGGTTGTGCCAGCGCGGGAAGCGGGCGGCGAAGCCGATTGGCCTCGGCCCGGCCACGGGCTAGACGCGAGCGTGGCCTCGTCGCTCTTCATCCTGTCCTTCCGTCACCGCGACGAGCTCAGCCGGCTTGCGGAAGCCGCCGGCTGGGAGCCGATCGCGGCCCGGCGTATCGACAATGTCGAAGCGCGTTTCGTCGCGTCGGGCGCGGCCGTCGCGATCGTCGACGCCCGCGGCGCGCTTGCGGAGGGAGAGACGGCAGCGCGGGAGATCGCCGAGGCGGTCGAGGCGAATGAATCGGCCCTGCTCGTGCTCCTGTCGCGAACCGACTCGGCGGCGCTGGACCGTTTTCATCAGATCGGTGCGACCCATTTCCTCGTCAGTCCGTTCACCGAGCATCAGCTGCTCCAGTCGGTCCGTTTCGCCCAGCGCCATGCCGAGAGGGTGGGCGGCGGGCTTCGGTCATCCCGGCGCGCGGTCGAGGAAGTCGGCGACGGCGCGTCCTGGCGATGGCGCCCAGACGCCCGGCTCGTGGAACTGAGCCCCGCTTTGGCCCGGCAGGCCGGCTTCTCTGCGGAGAAAGGGCGACGGGTGAGCCTGCGGGCGCTCTTCCGAAGGCTCGATCCCGAGGGCCGCAAGGCCGCCCGGAACGCGCTTGCGCGGGTCGTCGCGACCGGGGAGGCAACCGCTTTCGCCCATAGCCACGGCGGACTCGGCGGTAGCCGGATCGCCCATCATGTCCGGATCCAGGGTGATGGCGAGATCCTTGGCCGGGTGGAGATGATCGGCGGCGAGGAAGGACGACTGAAGGGCGGGCGAGATCCGCTCACCGGCCTTCGCGATGCGCGGGCCGCCCGATCCTGGGTCGCCGAGCGCCTTGGCGAAGGTCCGGCAAATCCGGTGATCGCACTCCTGCTCTCGGTCAGCCGCTACGACCATATCAATTCCGCCTTCGGCCGAGCCACCGGCGATGAGGTGCTTCAGGCGGTCGCGCGCCGGATCGAACGGGCTGTCGAGGCGGATGGGCGCACCCGTCTGGTCGCGCGTCTCGCCGGCGCGGAATTCGCGGTTCTCCTCGCCGGCGGGGCGACTCTTGGCGATGCGCGACTGCTTGCGGACGAGTTGGTGAGCGGGGTGAATCGTCCTTTCATGTCGGGCGATCATGTCATCACCCTGGGAAGCCGCGCGGGGGCTGCCTCGTCGGAACCGGGCGACGATTCGGCGATACTGATCCGCCGGGCCAGCGCCGCACTGGCCGAAGCCAAGGCAGGCGAGGGCGCTCCGATCCGGATCATGGAGCAAGGCGCCGGCGATTCGACGGCGCGGAGCGACCGATTGGAGATCGATCTTCGTCGAGCTCTCGACCGCGACGAGATCGAGATCCGGTTCCAACCGCAGGTTTCGGTGACGAATGGCGAGATCGTCGGGGTCGAGGCGCTCGCGCGCTGGAGCCACCGGCAATATGGCGAGCTTGGCGCCAACACCCTGTTCCTGGTCGCGGAACGATCCGATTATGTGGGCCAGCTGTCGGATCATGTTCAGCGCAAAGCGGTGACTGTCGCCGCCGAGTGGCCGGAAGCGCTGGCCGGGCTCCGGCTGGCGCTGAACATCACCGCTACCGACATCGCCCGCCCCGGTTTCGGC
>CAMPIH010000253.1 GCA_946886275.1 uncultured Sphingosinicella sp. | reverse complement strand
TGCTGATGCGCCACACGCCCGGCGACAGCGACTATGACGACATCCAGCAGATCCGTTCCAATTCGAACCGGGCGGCAAGCCTGACCCGGCAGCTGCTCGCCTTTTCGAGGCAGCAGACGCTTCGCCCGCAGGTGCTCCAGCTCCCCGATGTCGTGGCCGAGGTCTCGCACCTTCTCACCCGGCTGCTCGGCGAGCGGGTGAAGCTTCAGGTCAAGCATGGCCGCGGCCTCGGAGCGGTTCGCGCCGATCCCGGCCAGCTCGAGCAGGTGATCGTCAATCTCGCCGTCAATGCCCGAGACGCGATGCTCGCCAAGGACCCGGACGGGGTCGGGATCCTGACCCTCCAGACCTATCCGGTTTCCGCGGACGAGGTCCGCCGGATGGGAACCGACATCCTTCCGATCGGCGACTATACCGCGCTCAAGGTGAGCGACACCGGCACCGGAATCCCGTCCCACATCATCGGCAAGATCTTCGAGCCTTTCTTCACCACGAAGGAGGTGGGGAAGGGGACAGGCCTCGGCCTTTCGACCGTCTACGGCATCGTCAAGCAGTCGGGCGGCTTCATCTTCGCCGATTCGGTGGTCCGCAAGGGCACGACCTTCACCATCTATCTTCCGGTACATCGAGCGCCGCAGGTAGAGGCTCCGGCCAAGTCCAGGGGCAAGGAAAAAGCCGGCGAATTATGGGGCAGCGGCACCATCCTCCTGGTCGAGGACGAACATATGGTTCGGGCGGTGGCCGAGCGGGCGCTCACTCGCCATGGTTACACGGTGCTCAGCGCGGAAAATGGCGAGGAAGCTCTCGAAATACTCGGTCGCGAGGAGAAGATCGACCTGATGATCTCGGACGTCGTCATGCCGACCATGGATGGGCCGACGACAGTCCGCGCCGCTCGCAAGTCGCACCCCGACCTGCCGATATTGTTCATCTCCGGCTATGCCGAGGAACAATTGAGGAAGTCGATCGACATTCCCAATGTCTCATTCCTCGCCAAGCCCTTCTCGGTCCAGTCGCTCGCCGAGACGGTCCGCGGCGTACTTGCGGCGAAATAGACCTTTTCCTTTGCGCTACGCACGTTAAGCGGGGACCAATGCAAGCCTCCCGGTCGATCCTGATCGTCGAAGATGAACCTTTGATCGCGATGATGCTCGAAGATTTCCTCGAGTCCCTCGGCCATGTTGTCGTGGCGACCTGCGAGTCGGTGGAGGAGGCCCTGGAAAAGGTCGATGCCGGCGGCTTCGACGTCGCCATCATCGACGTCCAGCTGAAGGACGGCAAACAAGTCTGGCCGGTGGCGGACCGGCTGAGCGAGGCCGGCAAGCCGTTCGTCCTCGCTACCGGCGGCCATGTCGAGCCGCCGCCGCCCCAGCATGCCAGTGCACCGGTCCTGTCCAAGCCTTACACGATCGACGCGATCGAACCGGCATTGGATCAGGCCTGCGCCGCCTGACCGGGCCAGCGGAGCCGATTCGGAAGTCCCGAATGTGGCTTTGGGCATTCCTGCTTTCGCCGCTGATCTTTTATGCGCTGATCCTCGCCTTCGTCTTCTTCGCCCAGACCAGCCTGCTCTTCCCGTCCCGCTCGGTTCCGCTCGCGGCCCCGATGCCGGACAGATGGCAGCGGCTGACGATCGAGAGCCAGACCGGCCATAGCCTCCACGGAGTCCATGTCCCGGCGGTCGATCGCGGCGCCGAGCCTCTGCTGATCCTCGGTTTCGGCGGCAATGCCTGGAATGCCGAAAGCGCCGCGGCTTTCCTCCACGAGCAATTCCCCGAAGCGGACGTCGTCACCTTCCATTACCGCGGCTATGCGCCGAGCGGTGGAAGCCCGAGCGCCAGCGCCCTCCAGGAAGATGCGCTGGCGATCCACGATTGGGTTCGGCAGCGACTAAGCGCGCGTCGAATCCTTGCCGTCGGTTTCAGCATCGGAAGCGGCGTGGCCTCCCATCTCGCTTCGCGCCGCCCGATCGACGGCCTCATCCTCGTCACGCCGTTCGATTCTCTCGCCGACGTCGCCCGCGATCATTATCCCTGGCTTCCGGTGCGATGGCTCTTCCGCCATCAGATGGAACCTGCGCAGGATCTTCGGGCCACTTCGGTCCCGGTGGCGATCATCGCGGCGGGAGAAGATCGGCTCATTCGCCCGGAGCGGACGAGGGCACTGGCCCGGATCGTGCCCCGCCTGGTCTTCGACCGGACGATCGCGGGCGCCAGCCATAACGACATCTATGAACGAAGCGCCTTTCGCATTGCTCTCGATGAAGCTGTGGGACGGTTGCGGGTCGCCGATTGAAAAGGGGCCGCCCTGGTCGGCCGCGGCGCACCTAATTTCGTTTCTCCATGTTAATGTTTCCTACTTGTTCCGGCGGAACAGATGCGGTACGTCTTGTCCATTGAACCGCACCGGCGGACGCAATAGGGGAGAGACCAGCCATGGTGGCGCCACTCAAAGTCGTATCCGACAGGACCGTTCTCGACATGGACAAGCAGAAAGCCCTCGACGCGGCGCTCGCGCAGATCGACCGCGCCTTCGGCAAGGGGAGCGCAATGCGCCTCGGGTCGCGCGAGGCGATCGAGATCGAGACCATTTCGACCGGATCGCTGGGTCTCGACA
>CAMPIH010000252.1 GCA_946886275.1 uncultured Sphingosinicella sp. | reverse complement strand
TGGCGGCCTTCGTCACCATCCTTTTGCTGTCGAACGTGCTCGGCGCCGGCAAGGTCGCGGTGATCGATCTTCCGGGGATCGGCAGCTGGCCGTTCGGCGCCGGGATCCTCTTCTTCCCAATCTCCTACGTCATCGGCGACATCCTGACCGAGGTCTATGGCTATGCCCGGGCCCGGCGCTGCATCTGGGCCGGCTTCGGAGCGCTCCTGTTCATGGCGTTCATGGCCTGGGTCGTCGTCGCCCTCCCGCCCGCCGACACCTGGCAGGGGCAGGCGGCCTATGAGCAGGTGTTCGGCCAGGTGCCGAGGATTGTGCTCGCCTCGATCATCGCCTTCTGGGCCGGCGAGTTCGTCAACGCCTATGTCCTCGCCCGGATGAAGATCTGGACCCGAGGCAGGCATCTCTGGTCGCGGACGATCGGATCGACCTTGGTCGGCCAGGGCGTCGACAGCCTCATCTTCTATCCGCTCGCCTTCTACGGCGTGTGGGACAATGAGACCCTTCTCATCGTGCTCGCCACCCAATGGGTCCTGAAGGTCGGCTGGGAAGCGGTGCTGACCCCGGTCACCTACGCCGTCGTCGGCTGGCTCAAGCGCCGCGAGGGAATCGACGTCTATGACGAAGGCACCGACTTCACGCCGTTCCGCGCGAAGGTCTGAGCTGCCGATCCTCCCCCAACGGGGGAGCGGGACCAGCCGCAGGCTGGTGGAGGGGGAAGACATTCCTTCGCTGGCCTAGGTGGGTTCGAGAAAGTGCTCACCCCTCCACCGCACTTCGTGCGGTCCCCCGCCCCCGGTGGGGGAGGATTAGGATCAGGATCAGGCGTAGTTCCAGCCCAGCAGCCACCAGACCAGGGCCCCCGCCGCCACCCAGATCAGGACGACGATCAGCAGCCCGCCTTTGCTCCTCGGTCGCTCCGCCGCGGCCTCGGCGGCGGCGCGATGCTCTTCGAACAGGTCGCGTGGAAGCATCTTCAGGAACAGCCAGATCCCGGCCGGAACGAGGATCGCGTCGTCGACGAGGCCGAGGATCGGGATGAAATCGGGGATGAGGTCGATCGGCGACAGCGCGTAGGCGGCGACGAGCAGGCCGAAGGCGCGGGCATGCCAGGGCGTCCGCCGGTCGCGCGCGGCAAGCCACATCGCATGGGCGTCGATCCTGATCCGGTCGAACAGGGAGGGATTGCGGCGGCGTCTTGCTCTCCGGGCCATGATCCCAGCCTAATGGCGCGGATCGGCAAAGGGAAAGCGAAGGTAAGCGATCCTCATCGCTCCTGCGCATTTCGCCCCGGCTTCGCCCCGTCGAGGAACGCGAAGGCGGTCAGTGCCGAAGCCAGAGCGAGCGCCGCCCCGACCATGGCGGCGACGTGGAATTCGTCGACCAGCGCCTCGGCCCGCATCGCCAAAACGGCGCCGAGCAGGGCGGTGGCGATCAGTCCGCCGCCTCGGGCGACCGCGCTGTTGAGCCCGGAAGCGGTGCCGGTATGGCCTTTGTCGACCGATCCGAGCACCGCGGTGGTGAGTGGCGCCACCGCCACCGCCATTCCGGCGGAAACGGCGAAGATCGCCGGAAGCACGATCGTCCAATAGCTTCCGCCGTCGCCGATCCGGAGCATGAGGAGGAAGCCGGCGGCGACGATCAGCGGCCCGATCGTGAGCGGCCAGCGGGGTCCGATCCTGGCCGCCATCCGTCCCGCCAGCGGCGATCCCAAGGCGATGACGATCGGAAGCGGAAGCAGAGCGGCGCCGGCGGTGACCGCCGGATAATCGAGCGCCTCGATCAAAGTGTAGGGGAGGAGCACCATCAGGCCGCCGAGGGCGCCGTAGAGCAGGAAGGTGAGGAGGTTGAGCCCGACGAAGGGGCGCGATCCGAACAGGTCCAGGGGCACCATCGCCCTGTCGCCGCGCTTCCGCTCGACGAACAGGAAGACGAAGGAGAAGATCGCTCCGGCGGCGAGCGCGGCGATCCCGTCGGGACCGAGGCGGCCGGTCGCCGACCAGCTCGTCAGCGCCCAGGTCAGGCCGCCGAGGCCGATCGTCGCCAGTAGCGCCCCGATCCAGTCGGGCGGCGGGCGGTCGCTGTTCGCGCTCTCCGGAACGAAGCGCCAGCCCAGCCAGATCGCGGCCAAGGCGATCGGGACGTTGAGCAGGAAGATGGCGGGCCAGCCGATCGAATCGACGATCCAGCCACCCAGCAACGGCGCGATCGCCCCGGAGACGGCGCCTGCGGCCGCCCAGGTGCCGACCGCCTTGCCTCGTTCCTCGCCCGAAAAGGCGTCGCTCAGGATGGCGAGGCTGTTCGGCATGAGCATCGCCGCGCCGAGGCCCTGGAGCGCCCGGCCGGCGATGAACGCCTCGAAGCTCGGCGCCCCAGCGCAGAGCAGGGAGGCCAGGGTGAACAAGGCGATCCCGGCGATGAGGAGGCGGCGTCGCCCGAACAGGTCGCCGGCGGCGCCGCCGACGAGCAGCAGCGCCGACAGCGGCAGCAGGAAGGCGTTGATCACCCACGGTGTGCGCTCAGTCCCCGCCTCGAAGCTCTGCTCGATCGCCGGAAGCGCCACGTTGAGCACCGATCCGTCGATGAAGGCGAGGCTCGAGGCGAGGATCGTCGTCGCGAGCACCAGCCGCGGATGCTCCGCCTTTCC
>CAMPIH010000251.1 GCA_946886275.1 uncultured Sphingosinicella sp. | reverse complement strand
CCGGCGATCTCGCTGGTCGCGGCGCGGGTATCGTGGGCCAGCTTCTTCACCTCGGCCGCGACGACCGCGAACGAACGCCCGGCCTCGCCGGCACGGGCCGCCTCGATCGTCGCGTTGAGGGCCAGCATGTTGGTCTTGTTGGCGATCGTCTCGATGCTCGATGACACTTTCTGGACCCGCGCCATCGCCTCGGCGAACCCGGCCATGCGATCGCCCAGCTGGACGACGAGATCGGTGAGCCCTGAGAAGATCCGGATCGTGTCCTCGATCGCGCCCCTGCCCTGGTCGAGCTTGTTGCGCGCCTGTTCGGCAAGGACCCGTGCCTCGTCGGTGGAGTCCGAGACCCGCGCCTGATCGGCGAGAAGTCTGGTCGTCACTTCCTCGAGCGAATCGAGCATCTTCAGATTGGCGGAGATGCGTTCGTTGACCCCCGAGACATAGCCCGCGACGTCGCTGCATTCGATCGCAAGCGATCCGCAATTGCGCGCCACCAGATTGATCGCGTCCTCGTCGGTGCGTTCGTTTACCGAACTCGCCACTTGCCCACTCTCCCTTGTTCCGGCGACTTGGCTAAGGGCAATTGGTTGAAACCCCGTTAACCACCGACGGCGATCGGCACCGCCGCCGCAGCGTCGCCGGGGTGACGAAAGTTGCGGGATCGCCTAAGCCTCCGCCATGTTCTTCTCCTTCGTCGACGAGCTCCGAAGCGCAGGCATCCCCGCTTCGATGAAGGAGCATCTCACCCTGCTGGAAGCGCTCGACGCCGAGGTGATCCGGGCGACGCCGGAGGAATTCTACTATCTCGCCCGAGCCACATTCGTGAAGGACGAAGGGCTGCTCGACCGGTTCGATCTCGTCTTCGCAAAGGTGTTCAAGGGGCTCGAGGCCGATTACGGGCCCGGCGCCGCGCCGATTCCGGAAGAATGGCTTCGCAAGGTGGCGGAACTCTACCTCACGCCCGAGCAGATGGAGGAGATCAGGTCGCTCGGCTCCTGGGAGGAGATCATGGAGGCGCTAAAGGAGCGGCTCGAGGAACAGAAGGAGCGGCACCAGGGCGGCAACAAATGGATCGGCACCGCCGGCACCTCGCCGTTCGGCGCTTATGGCTACAATCCCGAAGGAGTCCGGATCGGCCAGGAGAGCGGCCGCAACCGAAGCGCCATCAAGGTCTGGGACAAGAGGGAGTTCAGGAACCTCGACAATGATGTCGAGCTCGGCACTCGCAACATCAAGGTCGCGCTTCGCCGGCTTCGCCGTTTCGCGCGCGAAGGCGCGGCCGAGGAGCTCGATCTGGACGAGACGATCGACGGCACCGCGCGCCAGGGCTGGCTCGATATCCGGATGCGCCCGGAACGCCACAATGCCGTCAAGCTGCTGCTCTTCCTCGATGTCGGCGGATCGATGGACCCGCACATCAAGCTTTGCGAGGAGCTGTTTTCAGCGGCGACGAGCGAATTCAAGAATCTCGAATTCTTCTATTTCCACAACTGCCCGTACGAGGCGGTGTGGAAGGACAATCGGCGGCGCTTCGCGGAGCGCACGCCGCTTTGGGACGTGCTCCACAAATATGGCCACGACTACAAGCTGGTGATCGTCGGCGACGCGTCGATGAGCCCCTACGAGATCACCCACAAGGGCGGTTCCGTCGAACATTATAACGAAGAAGCGGGCGCGACCTGGCTGGAACGGATGACGACGACCTACCCGGCCGCGGTCTGGCTCAATCCGGTGCCCGAGCAATATTGGGGCTATACCGCGTCGATCCAGGTCGTCCGCCAGCTGGTCCGGGACCGGATGTACCCGCTGACCCTCGATGGCCTCGACGAGGCGATGCGGACGTTGAGCCGAAAGAGCTGACGCACATGCAATCCTCGCCCGGGAGACTTGCGCTCGCACTGGCCGCCGAAGGCCGATCGGCGGAAGCGCTCGCCCTTGTCGAGAAGCATGCGAGCGAAGGCGATTCCGAAGCCCTGTTCATTCGCGGTCTGTGGCGGATCGAGGGCAAGCTGATCGCCCGTGATCTCGGCCAGGCGCGGCAAGACCTGGCGACGGCCGCGGACAAGGGGAGGACGGAGGCTTCGAGGATCCTCGCCGGACTGGTCGCGACCGGAACCGGCGCCAGTCCCGACTGGCCCGAAGCGATCGCGCTGCTCGAGCGCTTCTCCGGATCGGATCCCGTGGCGGAACGCCAACGGTCGCTGATCGCGGCGATGGACCTGGACGACAAAGGCGATCCCATGGTGAAGCCCCAGGGAACGCGCCTCAGCGAGACGCCCGAAGTGGTCCGCTTCGACGGTCTTTTCTCGGCGGCTGAATGCGATTTCCTTCGCGACGTCGCCGGGCAAAGATTCCGCCCCGCCTTGATCTTCCACGAGGCAAGGAAGCAGTTCGTGAAGGACCCGATCCGGGATTCGGACACGGCCAGCTTCCCGATCGTGTTCGAATGGCCGGGGGTCCACGCGCTCAACCGCCGGATCGCGGCCGCCACCGACACCCGGGTCGAGCAGGGCGAGCCGCTGCAGCTCCTCCGCTATCGCCCGGGCCAGGAGTATAAGCCCCATCTCGACGCCATTCCGGGCCTCGAGAACCAGCGCCACCTCACCATGATCGTCTGGCTCAACGACGATTATGCCGGCGGCGAGACCCATTT
>CAMPIH010000250.1 GCA_946886275.1 uncultured Sphingosinicella sp. | reverse complement strand
GAATCGCCTTCAGCTGCTCGTTGAGATAATATTCGCGCTGGGTCTTCTCCATCTGGCGCTTGACCCGGGAGCGGATCTTCTTCTCGACCTGGAGCACTCCAAGCTCGCCTTCCATGAAGGCGAAGGCCATCTCCATCCGACGCATCGGATCGAGCTCCGCGAGCAAGGCCTGCTTGTCCGAAACCTTGATGTTGATGTTGGCGGCGATCGCGTCGGCGAGCTTCGCCGGCTCCTCGATCTGGCCGAGCTGGACCGCGGTCTCCGCGGGCAGCTTGCGGTTCAGCTTCGCATAATTTTCGAATTGCTCGACGATCGAGCGCATCAGCGCCTGGACCTCGGCCCCCTCCGGCTCGGTCGTCGCGACCGGATCGACGTCGGCGACGAGGTGACTGCCTTCGGGGCGAAGCGCCGTCAGCGAGGCGCGCTCGCGTCCTTCGACGAGCACCCGGACCGTACCGTCGGGAAGCTTCAGCAGCTGAAGAACGGTGGCGACGACGCCGAGATCATAGAGAGCGTCGCGATCCGGATCGTCCTCAGACGGATCGAGCTGGGAAACGAGGAAGATGGACTTGTCCGCCGCCATCGCGCTTTCGAGCGCCGCAACCGATTTATCGCGCCCGACGAACAAAGGCACGATCATGTGCGGGAAGACGACGATGTCGCGAAGGGGAAGGACGGGATAGGTCTGGCTCATGCGCACTCCACAGGTCGAGCCGAACGGCTCGCGTCCTTTCTATATGGGGGAGAAGCGGCACGCCATCAATGAAGCCGGGGGATGGACATGGCCCTATCGCCCGATCCGGCACCGGCACCACTGCCACGTCGATTGACCCTGACCCCTTCAAGGTCTATGCTCCGAGGTTCGGGAAAAAGGGGTATCTGTCTGATGTTGCGCAAACTTTTGTGGGCCGCTCCATTGCTCCTCATCGCTGCCGGCGCCTCGGTCCCGGCTTCCGCAAGCGCCCAGGGGACGGGCCAGAATTGCGAACAGCAGCAAACCGAAAGCAGCGGCCGCTCTCTCCGCCGAGGCATTCTCGGTGGCATTGCCCGGGGCGCGCTCGGCCGGTTCGGCGGCTCGGCCGGAAGCCTCGCCACCGCCTATCTTCCGGTCGGTGAGCTGCTCGACGAGGCGATCAGCAGCCTGCTCGATTGCCGGGAGCAGCAGAAGGCCGCCGGCGCGACTCAGCAGGTGGTCGAAGAGGCCGAGCGCGGCGGAGTCGGCACCACGGCCAGCTGGGAAAGCGAAAGCCGGCCCGGGGTTCGCGGTTCGTCGACCGTGACGGCGCAGCAGAGCGACGGCTGCATGACGGTCACCGACGTCGTCATCGTCGACGGCGAGGAGACTCGTGCGCCCAAGCAGATGTGCCGGCGTCCGCCCAGCAACCGGTATGTCCGGGTCTGAGGCAGTCAATGCGTTGGCTTGCCTGCCTGTCCGCCACAGCGGGGCTGCTCACGGCTCAGGTGGCGCAGGCGCAGAACGACCCGAACAACCCTACCTGTCCGAGCTCGCCCAACTGGTCGAATTATCCGGAAATGCGATTCACGGTCGAGGAGATTGACGGCCGGAAGGTGCTTCTGGCCGAAGGACGGATCGACGATAATCTCATTCCCCGGCTCCAGGCCGCGCTCGAATCCTTCCAGGGCGACGAAATCTGGCTTCGCTCGCCCGGCGGCAATGCCCGGATCGGCAACCAGGCCGGCCGTATCATCCGCGAAAACGGGCTCCAGACCCGGATCCCGCAAGGGTGGGCCTGCTTCTCCGCCTGCAATTTCCTCTTCATGGGCGGATTCGCCCGCTTCGTGGACCCGGGCGGGCAGTTCATCGTCCACATGTTCACCCATACGAGCGATCGCGAGGCGATCCGGTCGCAGGTGGCCCAGGGCGAGGACAATACGATCGGCCTGATCGGCGACATCGAGCAGCAATCCGCCCTTCTCGCCAGCGAGGACAATGATTTCCTGATCCGGATGGGCCTGTCGCGAAGGCTTCTGACCGAGGTCATGTATCGCACCAGCGCCGTCGCCGACTCGAGCAATCGCGAGACCCGGCGCTGCCTTACCCAGGCCGAGCTTCGCGAATATAATGTCGTGAACGGCTGACGGCCCCGCGGCTGGGGTCCGCCTCGCCTGGTCAGATCGTCGTTCGGCTTTCGCCCTCAGGCCGCGTCTTCGGCGGCCTTCTTGGCATAGACTCGGACCGGGTCCTTGCGGCCCTCGACCACGTCCTTGTCGATCATCACCTCGTCGACCCCATCCATGCTCGGAAGATCGAACATCGTGTCGAGCAGGATGTTCTCCATGATCGATCGCAGGCCGCGGGCGCCGGTCTTGCGCTCGATCGCCTTCTTGGCGGTCGCGACAAGAGCATCCTCGGTATAGGTGAGCTTGACGTCCTCCATGTCGAACAGCTTCTGATACTGTTTGACGAGGGCGTTCTTCGGCTCCTTCAGGATCTTCACCAGCGCCTCGGTGTCGAGATCCTCGAGAGTCGCGATGACCGGAAGCCGGCCGACGAACTCGGGAATGAGGCCGAACTTCAGGAGATCCTCGGGCTCGCTCTGGCGAAGCACCTCGCCGACCCGACGCTCCTCCGGCGCGGCGACATAGGCGCCGAAGCCGATCGACTTGCCCTGGAGGCGATCGCCGATGATCTTCTCGAGGCCGGC
>CAMPIH010000249.1 GCA_946886275.1 uncultured Sphingosinicella sp. | reverse complement strand
GGCTTCATCAACATGCTGAGCTGGGCGACCGAATCGCTGATCGAGGACGGGCGCGGCCAGAGCGACATCCGCCAGGGCGTCACCCTCCAGGTGTTCGGCGAAGGCTGGTCGATGGGGCCTCTGAACGAGCAGATGAAGCGCCTCGCCGTCTCGCGTCAGGGCGACATCAAGTTCCCGATCACCTGGACCAGCCTCGGCGACTATCTCGAGACGCTCGAGCAAAGGGGCATCTCGCACAACGTGGCGAGCTTCGTCGGTGCGACCACGGTGAGGATCCACGAGCTCGGCGAAGGCGATGTCGATCCGAACCCCGAGCAGCTGGCGAGGATGCGGGAGCTGGTCCGCGAGGCGATGGACGAGGGCGCGCTCGGGGTCGGAAGCTCGCTCATGTACGCGCCCGCAAGCTTCGCCGAGACCGACGAGCTGGTCGCCCTGGTGAGCGAGGCCGGCCGCTGCGGCGGCATGTATGTCAGCCATATGCGATCGGAGGGCGACGCGATCTTCCAGTCGCTCGACGAGCTGATCGAGATTTCGCGCCGTTCCGGGGCGCCGGCCGAAATCTACCATCTGAAGCTCGCCGGCCGCGACAATTGGCCGCGCTACGGCGAGGTGATCGCCCGGATCGAGGCCGCCCGTGCCGAGGGGCTCCGGATCACGGCCAACATGTATACCTATCCGGCCGGCGCGACCGGGCTCGACGCGGCGATGCCGCTCTGGGTCCAGGCCGGCGGCCGCGAGGCCTGGATCGAGCGGCTTCGCGATCCGGCCGTCCGGGCGCGGGTGGCGGCGGAGATGCGCCGGCCGGGCGAGGGCTGGGAGAATCTCTATTACGGGGCAGGGCCGGAGGGCATGCTGATGGCCCAGTTCCGCAATCCGGCGCTTCGACACTATACCGGCAAGACCCTCGCCGAGGTGGCGAGGCTCCGGGGCACGAGCCCGGAGGAGACGGCGATGGACCTGGTCGTCGAGGATGAGAGCCGGGTCGGCACCATCTATTTCCTCATGTCCGAGGACAATGTCCGAAGGCAGGTGCAACTGCCCTGGATGAGCTTCGGCTCCGACGCCGCAAGTCAGGCGACGGAAGGGGTCTTCCTCAACTCCAATCCCCATCCCCGCGCCTATGGCAATTTCGCCCGGCTGCTCGGCCGCTACGTCCGCGACGAAAGGCTGGTCCCGCTTCAGGAAGCGGTTCGGCGGCTGACCTCGATGCCGGCCGCCAATCTGGGGATCGGCGACCGCGGCCAGCTTCGGCAGGGACATTATGCCGATCTCGCCATCTTCGACCCGGCGGTGATCGCCGATCGCGCCACGTTCGAGCAGCCGCATCGTTATGCGGTCGGCATGCGCCACGTCTTCGTCAACGGGGTGCAGGTGCTGGCGGACGGGGAGCATCTGGGCGCGACGCCCGGCCGGGCGGTTCGCGGCCCCGGCTGGAACCGCTGCCCGGCGAGGAACTGAAGCTGTTCCGCTTCGAATTGGGTCTCTCATTGCCACGGAGCCTAAAAGCTGCGTAGCCGTTTTCATCGACGCGGGGGCGCGGTCCGAAAAGGAATCCAGTGAGCAGCAGCCGCCCCTTCATCAATGCCGTCGCCGGCGCCGTCCCCGGTCATGACGTGCACCGCCTGTTCATCGACTGGGCCCAGCAGCAGGTCGAGGACCCCCGGCTTCGCAAGCTGTTCATGCGGATGGCCGACCGGTCCGGAATCGAGCATCGCTGGTCGGTCCTGCCCGAGGTCACCGACGGCGGCCGCCCGCTCTTCTACGAGCAGGGATCGCCGGGAACGTCGAAGCGGATGAAGGTCTATGAGAAAGAGGCGCCCGAGCTTGCGCTCAAGGCGATCGCCAATCTTCGCGAGCTGACTCCGCTCGAGGACATCACCCACCTCGTCGTCGCCAGCTGCACCGGCTTCGTCGCTCCCGGAATCGACCAGATCATCGCCCGCCGGCTGGGGCTCGGCAATGTCGAGCGGACGCTGGTCGGCTTCATGGGCTGCTACGCCGCCGTCTCCGCGCTTCGGACCGCTTATCATATCGTCCGCTCCGAGCCGCGGGCTCGGGTGCTCACGGTCACGGTCGAGCTCTGCTCGCTTCACCTCCAGGAGACCCAGGAGCTGGAATCGCTGCTGGCGATGCTCCAGTTCAGCGACGGCGCCGCCGCGGCCCTCGTCACCGCCGAGCCGAGCGGATTCGGAATGACCCACCTCTTCTCGAACGAGCTCGAGGAATCGCGCGAGCTGATCCAGTGGCGGATCGGCGACACCGGGTTCGAGATGACCCTGTCGGGCGAGGTTCCGGGCCGGATCCAGCAGGCGCTCCAGGACGAAGGCGTTCGCGACCGGCTGTACGACGGCTGGTCGCCCGACGAGGTCGACAGCTGGGCGGTCCACGCCGGCGGCCGTTCGATCCTCGATTCGGTCGAGAAGGGGCTCGAGCTCCGGCAGGGCGCTCTGTTCGCCCCACGCGACATCCTGGCGCGCTTCGGCAATATGTCCTCGTCGACCCTGATGTTCGTCCTGTCCGAGCTGATCGAGCGTCCGGACGTGCGCAAGGGGATAGCGATCGCCTTCGGGCCAGGCCTGGCGGCGGAAGGGTTCCGTTTCGAGCGGGCGGCATGATCCTGCTCGCCGAGCGGGTGAGACGTGACGAGCAGATGGACGATCCGGGGCTCGACCCCTCGGTCTACGAGCGCGTTC
>CAMPIH010000248.1 GCA_946886275.1 uncultured Sphingosinicella sp. | reverse complement strand
CGAAGGGGGGGGGCGACGAAGCCGGGGGTGCCGAACAGGGGGCTCGCCTTGGCCGCCTCCTCGACGAACACGTCGAGAGCGGCGCCGGCGACATGGCCGGTTTCGAGCATTTCCTTCAGCGCCGCCTCGTCGACGAGGCCGCCCCGGGCGCAGTTGATGATCCTCACGCCCTTCTTCGTCTTGGCCAGATTTTCGCGGGAAAGGATGTTGCGGGTCTGGTCGGTCAGCGGCGTGTGGAGGGTGATGAAGTCGGCCCTGGCGAGAAGCGAATCGAGCTCGACCTTCTCGACCCCCATGTCGAGCGCCCGCTCCGGGGTCAGGAAGGGATCATAGGCGATCACCTTCATCCGCAGGCCCAGCGCCCGGTCGGCGACGATCGAGCCGATATTGCCGGCCCCGATCAGGCCGAGGGTCTTGCTGGTGAGCTCGACGCCCATGAAGCGGTTCTTCTCCCACTTGCCGGCCTGGGTGGAGGAATCGGCCTGGGGAAGCTCGCGGGCGAGCGCGAACATCAGGGCGATCGCATGTTCGGCAGTGGTGATCGAATTGCCGAACGGCGTGTTCATGACGACGATCCCGCGGGCGGTGGCGGCGGAGACGTCGACATTGTCGACGCCGATCCCGGCCCGGCCGATGACCTTGAGGCTGGCGGCGGAGTCGAGCAGGTCGGCGGTGACCTTGGTGGCCGAGCGGATGGCGAGGCCGTCATAATCGGCGATGATCGCCTTGAGCTCGTCCTTCGACAGTCCGGGGCGCTCGTCGACCTCGACTCCATTGGCTCGGAAGATGGCGGCGGCGTTGGGGTCCATCGGGTCCGAGATCAGCACTTTGGGCATTTCACACTCCGTAAATTCGTGAACCCGGATCCAGCCGAGTTGAGAGGCTCGCTCTTGGTGTGAAGCCTGCGGCTAGCTCGCTCGGGCTTCGTGAAAGGCCCAGTCGAGCCAGGGACCGAGCGCTTCGATGTCGTCGGTCTCGACGGTCGCTCCGCACCAGATCCGGATTCCCGGCGGGGCGTCGCGATAGCCGGCGACGTCGAACGCCGCGCCTTCCGCCTCGAGCAGCGAATCGATCTTCTTCGCCAGCGCGCGCTGCCCGTCCTCGTCCAGCTCCGCGGCAATGGAATCGGCGAATTTGAGGCAGACGCTGGTATTGCTTCGGGTCGCGGGATCGGCGGCGAGATGGTCGATCCAGGGCGTGCGCTCGACCCAGGAATCGAGGGCTGCGGCGTTGGCGTCGGCCCGGGCGATCAGGGCATGAAGGCCGCCCTGAAGCTCGGCCCATTCCAGCGCCCAGATATAATCCTCGACCGCGAGCATCGACGGCGTGTTGATCGTCTCGCCCCTGAACAGCCCCTCGACGAGCTTTCCGCCCTTCGTCATCCGGAAGATCTTCGGCAGCGGCCAGGCGGGGACATGGCTTTCCAGCCGCTCGACCGCGCGCGGCGAGAGGATGAGGACTCCATGTCCACCTTCGCCGCCGAGCACCTTCTGCCAGGAGAAGGTGACGACATCGAGCTTGTCCCAGGGCAGGTCGACGGCGAAGGCCGCCGAGGTCGCGTCGCAGATCGTCAGCCCGTCGCGATCGTCGTCGATCCAGGCGCCGTCCGGCACCCGGACGCCCGAGGTGGTCCCGTTCCAGGTGAAGACGATGTCGTTACCCTGGTCGACCGACTCGAGGTCGGGGAGGGCGCCGTAATCGGCGCGGAGCACCTTCGCATCGAGCTTCAGCTGCTTGACGACGTCGGTCACCCAGCCTTCGCCGAAGCTCTCCCAGGCCAGCAGGGTCGCCGGCCGGGCGCCGAGCAGGCTCCACAGCGCCATCTCGACGGCGCCGGTATCGGAAGCGGGGACGATCGCGATCCGGTGGCTTGCCGGCACTCGAAGGACGTGGCGGGTCAGGTCGATGGCGTGGGCGAGCCGCGCCTTGCCGAGCTTCGATCGGTGCGACCGCCCGAGCGAACCGGTGGCGAGCTTGCCGGCCGACCAGCCGGGCGGCTTGGCGCAGGGACCCGACGAGAAATGCGGCCGGGCGGGACGGTTTTCGGGTTTTTCGATGCGCGGTGGCGCGCCGGCCGGGGCCGGATCAGGGGTCGTCACTGTTCAACTCTCCTCGCAGAGAGCACGCGCCGCGTTGGGACGGCGTGGCCCGCCGACGGGCTTAAAGGCGGCAGCCGCACTGTCAACCGCTTGCGCCTTGACCGTTGTGCCGGGGCGCAGCCAGTCTTCGCCGATGCGTGCAAGTCTTGCGATTTCTGTTGTGCTTCTCCTCGGCGCTTGCGTTCCGGGCGGCGATCGGCGGGCGCCGCCGCCGCGGCCGGCGCCGTCGCTCGACCGGGCGCCGGGCCGCGCCGATGCTGACGATCCCTCGACCCGTCAGTGCCTGTCCGAGCTGGCGCGCGATCAGGTCCGGTTCCGGGCCCTCGAGGACCGGCGGTTCGACGGCGGCTGCTCGGCGCTCGGCTCGGTCCAGCTGCTTGAGATCGGCACTCCGGTGACCAATCTCGGCGCGATGACCTGCCCGCTCGCCCGCGCCTTCGCTCGCTGGGTGAGGGAGTCGGTCCAGCCCGCGGCGGCTCGCGCTCTCGGCGCGCCCGTGGGCCGGGGAATCGCGTCGAACAGCGCGAAGAAGGCGTCCTCGGTGCGGCCCTCGGCCTCCTCCAGGCTCCAGCCGCGGATCTCGGCCAGCTTGTCCAGCACGTGGCCGATGTAGGCGGGCTCGTTCCTGC
>CAMPIH010000247.1 GCA_946886275.1 uncultured Sphingosinicella sp. | reverse complement strand
CCTGAAGCCTCCATTCAACGACTCGGCGCGTGACGAAGCCGGTCTGTCCCGCGAATTCTACGCAGGGGTTGCCCGGCAATAAGTTGTTTAACAATCTCCGGCCACACGTTCGGGGTGGGCAGCTACCGACGTCATCGAGCCGGGCAGGGATGTCCGAAAATTATCAAGTGGTCGCCAGGCGCGACCGCGCCGGCCCTTGTATCGGGCCGACTGGGGAACGTGATGTCGAATTTTGTTCAGATGGCGAACGCGAGCCAAATGGGAAGGTTCCGTAGCCTCTTCAAAGCGCGTGATATTTTCCTTCATGACGGCAAGAGCCTTCGTCGCTTCACGATGGGCGCCAAGGTTCAGATGGCGGCGGCGTTCATCGCCTTCGTCCTTCTCGCCTGGTCCGCTTTCGCGACCTTCCAGGCGGTGACCGGCGACGTCGCCCGGATGCAGCGCCAGGTGGCGCAGATGGAGGCCGATGTCGCGGCGATGCGAAGCGAGGCGCAGAACCACGCCGCCTTGCTCGAGCGCCGCCAGGAATTCCTCGCCAGGCTCCTTTCCGGCGAAGCCGATGCCGATCAGCTCGCCGCGCTCCTTCCCGCCCGCGAAGGCGCGGAGCACGACGCCGTTTCAGCCACCTATGCCGAAATTGAGGGAAGGCAGCAGTCGATCGCCGCTCAGGCGCAGACCCTGACCGCTCAGCGCTACAGCGAAATGGCTCAGACCCTTCGCCAGCTCGGCCTGAATCCGGCCCGTTATCATGGCGTCGGCGGCCCGCTCGAGGAAGTTCCCAGCGACGCCGATCCCCGTTTCCGCGAGCTCTTCGCCAGCTGGACCCGTACCGAGCAGCTCGAGCAGGCCGTGGTGGCGATCCCCTCGGCCCGCCCGATCCGGACCAACGTCAACTTCACCAGCGGCTTCGGACTTCGCTCCGATCCGTTCCGCGGCCGGGCCGCGATGCATGGCGGGATCGATCTCGCCGGACCCGTCGGAACCCCGATCTACGCGACCGCCGACGGCCTCATCGCCAAGGCCGAGTGGAATAGCGGCGGCTACGGCAATCTGGTCGAGATCAATCACGGCCAGGGCATCCAGACCCGCTACGGCCACCTGTCGCGCTTCGCCGCCCGGGCCGGCCAGCGAGTCCGTCGCGGCGACCTGATCGGCTATATGGGCTCGACCGGCCGGTCGACCGGAAGCCATCTCCATTATGAAGTTCGGATCGACGGCCGCGCCGTGAACCCGATCCCCTTCATGCAGTCCAACGACGCCCTCGCCGCACTTCAGCGTCAGGCCGAAGCGGCGACCCCGCCGGTCGCCATCGGTGGCCCGACCGCCGGACGCCGCTAGAGCAGCCAGGAAGATCGAAAAAGGCCTCGTCCATCGGACGGGGCCTTTTTTCATGCGGACCGCACGGCGGTGAGGCATCCGTCAGTGATGCGATTCCTGCCGGCAGGATTCCCCAATCTCGACCTGAAGGGTCGAATGGCCGATCCCGAAGCGATGCTCGATGTCGTGGGCGCAGCGAGCCAGGAAGTCGTCGCCGGGAAAGCCCGAGGGAATGACGAGGTGGGCAGTCAGCGCGTATTCGGTGGTGCTCATCGGCCAGATATGGAGATCGTGGATCCGCTCGACTCCCGGCTGGGCGAGGAGGTGGGCCTCGACCTCGTCGGGATCGATTCCGCGCGGCACGCCGGCCAGCGCCATGGTGAGCGATTCCCGAAGCAGGTCTGCCGTGGCCAGGAAGATGAGGCCTGCCACGATCAGGCTGGCAATTGGATCGATCCACCACCAGCCGGTCAGATAGATTCCGAGCCCGGCAATGACGACGGCGGCCGAGACCAGGGCGTCGGCGACCATGTGCAGATAGGCGCCCCGGACGTTGAGGTCGCTCTTGCGGCCGCGGGCGAACATCACCGCGGTGGCGCCGTTGATGACGATTCCGATGCCGGCGACGATCATCACGGTCGTCCCGGCGACGACGTCGGGAATGATCAGCCGGAACACGGCGTGATAGATGATGAAGCAGACCGCGACGAGGAGTATGAGCGCGTTGGCGAGCGCCGCGAGGATCGATGAGGCGCGAAGGCCATAGCTGAACCGGCGGCTCGGCGGCCGCTTCGACAGGATCGCCGCCCCCCAGGCGGTGGCGAGCGCGAGGACGTCGGAGAGATTGTGGCCGGCATCGGCGATCAGGGCCATCGAATTGGCCCACCAGCCATAGGTCGCCTCGACGACGACGAAAGCGAGGTTCAGGACGATCCCGACAGCGAAGGCGGGACCGTAATCGGACGGATGATGGTGGCCATGATGATGGCCGTGTGCATGGGAATGGGAATGCGCCAAATCCGGTTCCTCGAGGTTCCGAGCTAATCGAGAAACCCGGCCGGCCGCAATCGGTGCCGCCGACGCCCTACTTGCCGCGCATCTTCCGGTGGCTGTCGAGGTCGAGCACCATGTTCGCTTCGCCCTCCTTCAACAGGCCGAGACGGCGGGCGACTTCCTGATAGGCCTCGGCCTCCCCGCCGAGGTCGCGGCGGAACCGGTCCTTGTCGAGCTTCTCGTTGGTGGTCATGTCCCAGAGCCGGCAGCCGTCGGGGCTGATCTCGTCGGCGAGGATGATCCGGCTGAACTCATTCTCCCAGAGCCGGCCGAACTCGAGCTTGAAATCGACCAGGCGGATTCCGATGCCGGCGAACAGGCCACAGAGGAAATCGTTCACCCGGATCGCCATGTCGGCGATGTCGTTCATCTCTTCCTGGCTGGCCCAGCCGAAG
>CAMPIH010000246.1 GCA_946886275.1 uncultured Sphingosinicella sp. | reverse complement strand
GCGTCCTGGTCGCCGAGCCAGTCGGAGCCCTTGACCGTGTCGTACATGTGCCAGGTCCAGTGGTCCGGGCCCATATTGCCGAGCGAGGCCGAGATCCCGCCCTGGGCGGCGACGGTATGGCTTCGGGTCGGGAAGACCTTGGTGATGTTGGCCGTCTTGAGGCCGGCCTGGGCGGCGCCCATCGTCGCCCGGAGGCCGGACCCGCCGGCGCCGACGACGACGACGTCATATTGATGATCGACGACCTTGTAGGCCGAGGCTCCGGCCGACGCCATCAGACCATCCCCCCCGGGGCGGCGAAGGCGATCTTGAGGATCGCGAACAGGGCGGTCACCGTCCCGATCAGAGCGAGGAAGTTGAGGATCGTGATCCAGAACAATTTGCTGCCTTCCTCATGGACATAGTCCTCGACGATGACCTGAAGCCCCATCTTGAGATGCCAGAAGGTGGCGACAATGAGGAGGATCATCGGAACCGCGGCGAGCGGCGACGACAGCCACAGGGCGACCGTCCTGTGGTCCAGATCGGGCAGCCGGAGAAGCGAGGCGATGAACCAGACGAAGAGGAGGAAGGCGGCGATCGAGGTCAGCCGCTCGTGCCACCAATGCTCCGCGCCGGCCTCGGCCGAACCCAGTCCGCGAACCCGGCCAAGCGGCGTCTCCATGCGAGTGTCGCTCATGCGCCCCTCCCGAGCAAAATCCAGGCCCACAGGGCGATGGTGAGGACGAGCGATCCGACGATCGTCATCGTCGCCCAGAACTTGTTGGTGTTGAGCTCGAAGCCAGCGCCGATGTCCATGACGAAATGCCTCAGGCCCGAAAGCGTGTGCTGGAAGAAGGCCCAGGTGAGACCGATTCCGAGCACATAGCCGGCGATGTTGAGCGCTCCGCTTTCGACGGTGAGAAGATCGAAGAAGCCGTCATAGGCTTCCTGGCCTTCGGCGATCGCGAGGAGCCACCAGACGAAGCCGATTCCGCCGACGACGGCGAGCCCGGCGCCGGTAACCCGGTGGAGGATGGAGACGAGCATGTGCGGCCCCCATTTCCAGACGGTGAGATGGGGCGACATTGGACGATCTGGATTGCGGTGCATGGAGCCCCCTGTTTCGGCTGCGCCCCGCTTTAGAGCCTGTCCTGCTCATTTGGAAGCATCGTGATCGCGCGAGGAGGCGTGGACTCGAACGCCGCAATGGTCGTGACGCCGCCGGCCCGGCGGGGCCGCTCAGTCCGCTTCGAGCGGCCGGTGCGAAAGACGCTGGTGGTGACGAATCTCGCCTTCCTTGCGCCGGTCGACATATTGGCCGCAGCGGCCGCAGAGGAAGAAATGGACCGCCTCGGCGGCATAGCCGACTGGCTCGGCTCTGGCGGCTTTCTCGGCTGGTTCCATGGCGGGGAGTCCTTTGGGGCGTCCGTTGCGGAAGGTCACGGACGCCCCGGTGGGTACAGGGAAGCCGGGGAGACTCGGTTTCCGGCTGCTAGAACGCACTTAACCCATGTTCGGTCCACGAAAGTTCGGAGGGCTCGCCGATAGCTAACAGGATCTTAACCAGTCACGCCTTAGGACGGAGATGGCGAAGGTTCCGCGAGAGGGAAATCAGGGTAATGCACGGCAGCAACGGACGCGATGACGAGATCAGGCTCGAGGAGCGGCTCCAGATATTCGATCGCGAGGGCACGCTCGAAGCGGATTGCCGCGAGATCTGGGCGCTGATCGAACCGGAAAAGGAGCGCGTCGCCCGCCAGTTCTGGGTCGAATATGCGCGTTCGCCCGGGCTCCCGATGCCGCTCGACGAAGACAAGATCGATTCGCTGACCCAGCGGATCATTCCCTATGTCGAAGCCAAATATGCCCGGGTCCGCGATCCGAAGTGGGTCGACATGGTCGGGCAATATGTCGCCGCCGCGAGCGCCGCGAACGTGCCCCTGACAATGCTTTATGCGGGGATCGCCGCCGCGGCCAATATCGGCCAGGCGATCGTCGTCGCCAAGGTGAAGGACGACGCCGTCCAGATGCGCCTCGCCAACGCCTTCATCCGCGCCACCCTTCTCGAGGTCGACATTTACGGCGCCCATTATGATCGCCTCCGCGCGATCGCCCAGCGCGAACGCCGGAGCAACGAGGGCGCCGAGTTCAACAAGCAGATCATGAGCGTCGTCGAACGCACCACCAGCGGCAGCCGCAAGGTCCGCAGCCAGGCGGCCGAGGCCAGCGCCGCTGCACGCGGAATGCTCGGCAAGACGAGCGAGGTCGCCGCGGCGGCCGAGCAGTCCGCCGTCGCGATGCGGGAGGCGGCGCAGACCGCCGCCGGCCTGATCATGGCGATCGAGGAAGCGCGGAGCGAGGTCGAAGTGGCCGCCGGAGTCGCGACCCGAGCCGGCGAGCAGGCGTGCCAGGCCGTCCAGGTGAGCCAGGCGCTTTCCGCCCATGTCGAGGCGATCGAATCGATCCTCGGCCTGATCCGCGACATTGCCGGACAGACCAATCTGCTCGCTCTCAACGCTACCATCGAGGCGGCGCGGGCCGGCGATGCCGGCCGCGGCTTCGCGGTCGTCGCCCAGGAGGTGAAGTCGCTGGCCAGCCAGACCGCCCGAGCCACCGACGACATCACCGCCAAGATCGCCGCCATCCAGACGGCGACCAAGCAGACCGTCGATGCCAATGATTCGATCCAGACGACGGTCGAGGAAGTCCAGACCAGCGCCGACCGGATCCGCGAGGCGATGGAGATGCAGGCCCAGACGGTGACGATGATCACCGCCGCGGTCGACGAGACCGC
>CAMPIH010000245.1 GCA_946886275.1 uncultured Sphingosinicella sp. | reverse complement strand
GGGAAGTTGAAGGCGTTGATATGGACGGCGACGCCCTGGAGCGGCGTGTAGACATGCTGGCCGACGAAGGTACCGCCCTTCGAAAGCATCTCCATCTGGCCGTCGATCAGCACCCGGCCGTTGGGAAGCTCCCGCCGCCCCTTGGAAGAGAAGGAAAAGAGGGTTCCGGCGCCGCCCTCGATGTCGATCCAGGCGTCGGTTCGGGTCGCTCCGGTCTGATAGCTGAGCTCGTACAATTCCTCCTTGCGGGCCATGACCGCATTGGCGAGGTCCTTCAGCATCCAGGCCCGCTGATGGAAGGTCATCTCCCTCAGCGCGGGCCCGCCGACGCTCCGCGCGTGATCCAGCATCACCTTGAAATCCAGGCCCTTGCTGCCGGTTTCTGCGACGACGTCCCCGGTAATTGCGCTATAGACCGGCGCGAGATCGCCGTCGCCGCCGACCCAGCCGTCGCGGGCATAATTGAGCAGCTTCAGGGTTTTCATTCGATCCAGACTCCGTCTTCTATCGGCCGGTGAAATTGGGCGGCCGTTTCTCCATGAAGGCGGCGACGCCCTCGCGATAATCGTCGGAGAAGCCGAGCTCCCGCATCGCGTCGCGCTGGCGGTCGAGCTCGGAATCGAGCGACTGGCCCCAGCTTTCTCGGATCATCGTCTTGATCCGCGCCAGGCCTCGAGTGGGGCCGGCGGCGAAGCGCTGCGCGAGCGCGTCGACTTCCGCGTCGAGCTTCTGGTCGTCGACCGCTTTCCAGATCAGCCCCCATTGCTCGGCTTTCTCCGCGGGCAAGGCTTCGCCGGTCAGCGCCAGGCCGAGCGCCCGCGCCTGGCCGACCAGCCGCGGCAGAACCCAGGTGCCGCCGCTGTCGGGGATCAGCCCGATAGCGGCGAAGGACTGGATGAACTTGGCGCTCCTGGCGGCAATGACGATGTCGCAGGCCAGAGCGATATTGGCGCCGGCGCCGGCGGCGACCCCATTCACCCGCGCGATGACCGGCATCGGCAGCGCCACCAGCTTCCGGATCAGCGGATTGTAGCGCTGCTCGACCGATTCCCCGAGATCGACCGACTGGCCGGGGGCCACGGCACGATCGTTCAGATCCTGCCCGGCGCAGAAGCCGCGGCCGGCGCCGGTCAGTACCAGGCAGCGAGCTTCGCCCAGCTGGCCGAGCGCGTCGGCGACCTCTTCGTGCATCTGAACGGTGAAGCTGTTGAGGCGGTCGGGGCGGTTCAGGGTGAGGCGGGCGACTCCGGCCTCCAGCTTGAACTCGATCGTTTCGTAAGCCATGGCCGCGACCCATGAACGCAGATGAGACGGCCGACAAGGTCGCGCGCGCGATGCTGGCCGCCGAAGGCACCGGGCCGGCGTGGGGCGTCGAGATCGAGGAAGCGCGGGAGGGCTATGCCCGGGTCCGCATGATCTTGCGTCCCGACATGCTCAATGGTCATGGCATCGCCCATGGCGGGCTCGTCTTCGCGCTCGCCGACACCGCCTTCGCTTATGCCTGCAACAGCCACAACGTCAGGACCGTGGCCGCCCAGGCCTCGATCGTCTTCCTCGACTCGGCGAGGGAAGGGGAGGTGCTGATCGCGGAGGCGCAGGAGACGGCGCTCGTCGGCCGCTCGGGAGTCTGCAACGTCAGCGTGCGCAGCCAGGAGGGCCGGGCGATCGCCGAATTCCAGGGTTTCTCGCGCAGCCTCGGCGGCGCCGTGATCGGAGACGAAGAATGACCGAAGCCTATATCTGCGACGCGGTTCGAACGCCGATCGGCCGCTATGGCGGCAGCCTGGCCCATGTCCGCGCCGACGATCTCGCCGCAATTCCGATCAAGGCCCTGATCGAGCGCAATCCCGAAGTCGACTGGGACGAGTTGGACGACGTCATCTACGGCTGCGCCAACCAGGCGGGCGAGGATAATCGCAACCTGGCGCGCATGGCTGGCCTGCTCGCGGGCCTTCCCGACCGCTCCGGCGGAGTCACGCTGAACCGGTTGTGCGGGTCCGGAATGGACGCGGTGGCGATGGCGGCGCGGGTCATTCGCGGCTCCGAGGCCGACATGATCGTCGCCGGCGGATCGGAAAGCATGAGCAGGGCCCCGTTCGTCATGGCCAAGGCGACGAGCGCGTTCGATCGCAACGCCGAAATGTACGACACGACGATCGGCTGGCGCTTCGTCAATCCGAAGATGAAAGAGGCTTATGGCGACGACACGATGCCGAGCACGGCAGAGAACGTCGCCCAGGATTTCCAGATCGGCCGCGAGGACCAGGACCTGTTCGCCGTCCGAAGCCAGGACAAGGCATCGCGGGCTCAGGCGAGCGGACGGCTCGCGGCCGAGATCGTCCCGGTGTCGATCCCGCAGCGCAAGGGCGATCCCCTCCGCGTCGACAAAGACGAGCATCCCCGCGAGACGAGCGTCGAGGCGCTTGGGCGGCTGAAGCCGATCGGAGGTTCGGACGGCACGGTGACCGCCGGCAACGCTTCGGGCGTCAATGACGGAGCGGCCGCGCTGATCGTCGCGACCGAAGAGGCCGCGAAGCGGAACGGCCTGACCCCTCGCGCACGCTTCCTCGGCGGCGCCGTCGCGGGCGTTCCGCCGCGGATCATGGGCATCGGACCGGCGCCGGCGAGCGAGAAACTGCTCAAGCGCCTCGGGCTGACGATCGCCGACATGGATGTCATCGAGCTGAACGAGGCGTTCGCCGCCCAGGGCCTGGCGGTGATGCGCCAGCTCGGCCTCGCCGACGACGATCCGAGGGTGAATCCCAATGGCGGCGCCATCGCCCTCGGCCATCCGCTGGGAATGTCGGGCGCCCG
>CAMPIH010000244.1 GCA_946886275.1 uncultured Sphingosinicella sp. | reverse complement strand
GATGTTGCCGAACATCGTCTGTTCGGCCTTGTTGCGGCCGTAGGAGGCGTTGACGTCCCAGTACCAGCTGCTTTCGCCCATGTCGAAATCGCCGTCGAGCGACGCGACCCCGTAATAGGTGTCGACCGTCTGGTGGAATCGGCGCGGGCCGCCCTCCAGAAAGCGGCGGAAGATGGCGTCGACATTCCCGTTGGCGCCGCCGAGATCGACCCCGAATGGATTGAACGGATTGGTCGCGCTGACGACGATATCGCCGAGGACCGGAGTCAGACCGGAAGCCGGCCCGATCCCGAACGGAAGCGGGGCCGCCTGGTTCCTCGACTCGCGCCGGTTGAACAGGGTTCGAAGCGAGAAATTGACGCTTTCGGACAGCTCATAGCGAAGATTGCCGAAGACGCCCATCCGCTCGAGCGGGATCTGGAGATAGTTGAACGGGCCGAAATTGAAGCGGTCGGCGGGGCTGACGAAGGTCCTGAAGTCCGCGGGCGTCGCCGAACGCCCGATGACCGGGGCGATCAGAGTCGCGTTGCCGCTGACGAAGGCGGAGCCGAGGTAGCGACCATTAGGCGTAAAGCTCGAGCAGGTCGCCTGGCAGGCGGTGGTATAAGGCTCCGGGAAAAGCGACAGGCCGCGAGCGCTGGTGCCGACCGGGTCCTGGCGGACATAATTGCCGCCGACGACGAGTTGGAGCGGTCCGTCCGAGCCATTGCCCCAGCTGATCTGGTAATTCTGGGTGAAGCCGTCGCCGCGGTCGTAAATGCCGAGCTGGGCCGAGGCCTGGACCCCGGCCTGGCTGCGCTTGGTGATGATGTTGACGACCCCGGCGATCGCGTCGGAGCCGTAAATGGCCGAGGCGCCGTCCTGGAGGACCTCGATCCGCTCGATCGCGCTTTCCGGAATCGAGTTGAGATCGGTCGAGCCGGGGACTCCGCTCGCCGAGGCGCCGAGCACGTAGCGAAGGCCATCGACCAGGACGAGGACGCGGCGCGAGCCGAGGTAGCGAAGATCGATCTCGGCGGCGCCGGCGCCGACTCCGCCGCCGTCGGGCGGATTGCCGAGATTGCCGCTATTGTTGAACTTGGAGTTGAGGCCGCCGCCCGAGCTGGGCAGGCGCTGGAGGACGTCGTTGACCGAGTTGAGGCCGGTCCGGGCCATGTCCTCCTGGTCGACGAAGGTGATCGGAGCGTCGAGATCGAGCGGATCGCGGCGGATCCGGGAGCCGGTGATGACGATCGCCTCCTCCCGGTCGACCGCATTGCCCTCGGCATCGGTCCGGATCGGCTCGTCGGGGATTGGGGTCTGGCCCTGGGCTGGAGCGGCGGCCATCGCTGCGAGCAAGGCCATGGACGCGCAACCCGATCGCAAATTCCGACTGTTGATCTTCATGCCAACCTCCCTGAAAAAATGCCGTCCCGACGCAACGAGACGAAGAAGAACGCCGGCGAGGGGAAGTCGGCGCATGGCGCGAATCTTTTCGGGGGCCATTGTTGCAAAAACGTAACAATCGCGCGTGGGGGGCGCCTTGGATGGTTGTCTGAACCGCTGACGGAGGCGCGCTGGACGGCCGCTGCCTGTTTCACGCGAAGGCGCAAAGGACGCGAAGACGCGAAGGATACCCCTCACCTCTCATCCGTTCGGGCTGATGATGGAGCTGCGTTGTTCCCCGGACAACGCGATGGAGGCTCCATCATTGTCGAAGCCCTCTCCTTTTCTTCAGTGGAAGCTCGGAGGGAAAGTAAGCCCTTCGACAGGCTCAGGGCGAACGGGATGGGGGCTCCGGGGCACTCGCTTTTCGAACCAGGCCGTATGGATCCCAGCCTGCGCTGGGATGACGGAGGGGGCGCTGGAATGACGAGCGGCGGGGATGACCTCAGCTGTTCGAGAGGCGGCGGTTGACCAAATCGAGATAGTCCTTGCGGATCTGCAGGGTGAGCTCGCCGACCTCGAAGTTCCAGGGGCCGGCGGAGGCGACGGGGGTGACTTCGGCGGCGCTTCCGGTGAGGAACATCTGCTCGAAGCCTTCCAGCTCCTCGGGCCAGATCGCGCGTTCGATCACCTCGATGCCGCGGCGCCTGGCGAGGCCGATGACGGTCTGGCGGGTGATGCCGTTGAGGAAGCAGTCGGGCGTCGGCGTGTGGAGCGCGCCGTCCTTCACGAAGAAGGCGTTGGCGCCCGTCCCTTCGGCGACCTGGCCGCGCCAGTCGAACATCAGGGCGTCGTCAAAGCCCTTCGCCTGCGCGTCGTGGCGGGCCAGGGTGCAGATCATGTAGAGGCCGGCCGCCTTGCTCTCGGTCGGCGCGGTGTAGGGCGCCGGGCGGCGCCACTTGGCGATGTCGAGGCGAACTCCGCGGCGGACCGCCTCCTCGCCGAAATAGGCGCCCCAGGGCCAGGCGGCGATGGCGAGATGGATCTTTGTCCGCTGGGCGCTCACCCCCATCTGCTCCGACCCGCGCCAGGCGAGCGGGCGGACATAGGCGTCCTCGAGGCCGTTGGCGGCGAGGACGTCGCGGCAGGCTTGGTCGATCTGCTCCACCGTCCAGGGGATCTCGAAGCCAAGCAGATCGGCGCTTCGGCGGAGGCGGGTGCTGTGGCGGCTGAGCTCGAAGATCTCGCCGCCATAAGCGCGCTGCCCCTCGAACACCGAGGAGGCGTAATGGAGCGCGTGGGTGAGGACGTGGACCTCCGCCTCGCGCCACGGGACGAGCTTGCCGTCGAACCAGATGTGGCCGTCCCGGTCGTCGAAAGTGCGCTGATCGGTCATGCGGGGGCGATAAGACCGACCAAGCGGTCGGTCAATGTTTGGGGGGTGTGGGGG
>CAMPIH010000243.1 GCA_946886275.1 uncultured Sphingosinicella sp. | reverse complement strand
GCTGGTGACCCCAACGGGACTCGAACCCGTGTTTTCGCCGTGAAAGGGCGACGTCCTAGACCGCTAGACGATGGGGCCGGCTGAGCGAGGCCGCGACTTAGGGGGTGGCGCGGCGGGGGTCAAGGTCGAGGCCGAGACTCTTCGTTCGCACCCGCGCAAGCTTGTGATCGGCGGCGAGGAACAGCGTTCGGCCATCCTCCCCGAACGTGCAATTGGCGATCGCGGTGCCGGTCTCGATCAGCCCGAGAAGCTCGCCGTCAGCGGTGAAGACGAGGACTCCGCCGGGCCCGGTCGCCCAGAGATGGCCAGCCTCGTCGATCGCCATTCCGTCGGGCAGCCCCGGTGCGGAATCGCCGACCCTGTCGGTGACGTCTGCGAACACCCGACGGGAAGCCGCATCGCCCTTCTCGTCGAGCGAGAAAGCCATCCAAAGCGCCTGGCGAGGATCGGAATTGGCGACGTAGAGCGTTCGCGCGTCGGGCGAGAGCGAGATCCCGTTGGGGAAGGTCATTCCGGAATCGAGAAGGGTCACCTTTCCGTCCGGATCGAGCCGGTAGACGCCGTTGTGCGGCTGCTCCTTCAGCGCCGAATCGTTCAGCCCCTCGAGGCCGTAGGGCGGGTCGGTGAAATAGATCGCGCCACCGGGCGCGAGGACCAGGTCGTTGGGCGAGTTGAAGCGGCGGCCCTCATATTGGGTCGCGAGCAGGGTCTTGCGCTTCGTCGCGAGATCGAGGCTGGCGACGGCGCGGTTGCCATGATCGGCCATCAGGATAAAGCCGCCGGGGCCACGGATCAGGCCATTGGAGCCGGGCTCGCGGAAAGCCGAGGGATCCGGCCCGTCATAGCCGGAAGGGTCGAGGAAGACCGACAGGCCGTCGGCTTCCGACCAGCGGTACATCCGGTTCGCCGGGACGTCGCTCAGAAGCAGATAGCGGCCCCGGTCGATCCACACCGGGCCTTCGCACCAGGTGAAGCCCTCGGCGAGGATCTCGATCGGGGAATCGGGATCGATCAGCCGGTCCAGCGCCGGCGACAGGCGCTTGATGCCGCCAATCTGTTCGAAGCCGCCCACGTCAATCGGCCCAGGCGGCGTCTTCGAGGTGGAGCTCGGCGGAGGCCCTGCCATTATATTCGTCGCGCTTCATCCGGCCGGCGAGCCACAATTTGCGGTGCGGCGGCGCGGCGAGCATCGCCTCGCCGAGCGCGCTCTGGGCCATCCGGAAGGCGATCGCCTTGATCCGCCGGCCGTCGTCGCCCGCCACGAGGAGGCGAAGATGGCCGTTGCCGACGACGTCCGCCTTGACGATCGAGACCGGGCCGGTGGCGACCCGGGGAGCGGGCCAGCCGGCGCCGTAGGGGCCGCCCGCCTCGAGCGCATCGCAATAGTCCGGGCAGATTCCGCGCGGCGCCAGCACCGCGTCGAGAAACAGCGCCTTGTCGTCGCGGCTCCGGGCGACGTCGGCGGCGAGGCGTTCGTCGAGGAACTGGATCAGCGCCTCGATCCGGTCGGCGGCGACGGTGATCCCGGCCGCCATGGCGTGGCCGCCGCCGGCAATGAGCAGACCCTCGTCCTTGGCGGCGAGGATCGCGGCGCCGAGATCGACCCCTGAGATGGAGCGGCCGGAGCCCTTGCCGATATTGTCCTCGCCGATCGCGACGACGAGGCACGGCTTGTGGAGCCTTTCCTTGAGCCGTCCGGCGACGATTCCGATGACTCCGGGATGCCAGCCCGGGGCCGAGACGAGGACGATTGCGCGATTGCCCTGGGCCGAGCAGAGCGCCTCGGCCGCTTCGGTGACCATCGTCTCGATCGACCGCCGTTCCTCGTTGAGCCGGTCGAGCTCGGCCGCGATTTGCCGCGCTTCCTCCTCGTCGTCGGTGGTGAGAAGCTGGACCCCGAGGTCCGACTTGCCGACCCGGCCGCCGGCGTTGATCCGGGGCCCGAGCGCCCAGCCGAGATCATTGCAGGCGGGCGGCCGCGTGAGCCGGGCGGCGTCGAGCAGGGCGGCCAGGCCGACATTGCGCCGATTGGCCATCACCTTCAGTCCCTGGGTGACGAAGGCCCTGTTGAGCCCTTTCAGCTGGGCGACATCGGCGACCGTTCCGAGCGCGACGAGATCGAGCAGCTCGATCAGCTTCGGCTCCTCGCGGCCGGCGAAATAGCCGCGGCCGCGAAGGGTTCGGAGCAAGGCGGCGCCGAGCAGGAAGGCGACTCCGACGGCGGCGAGATGGCCGTGCCCCGACGCCTCCTCCCCCTCGTCGAGCCGGTTCGGATTGACGATGGCGAAACCGTCCGGGAGGCGGCTCGCGCATTTGTGATGGTCGACGACGATGACGTCGACTCCGGCCGCTCGCGCCATCGCGAGCGCCTCGAACGCCTGGGCGCCGCAGTCCACCGTGACGATGAGCCGGGCGCCGCCCTCGGCAATCCTGACCAGCGCCTCGCCCGACGGCCCATAGCCTTCCATCAGCCGGTCGGGGATATAGGCCTTGGGATCGCCGCCGAGCGATCGAAGGAGTCGGACGAGCAGAGCCGCCGAGGTGGCGCCGTCGACGTCATAGTCGCCGAAGATGGTGACGGCTTCCGCCGCCTCGACCGCGTCGGCAAGCCGCTCGGCCGCCTTGTCCATGTCGCGGAAGCAGGAGGGGTCCGGCATGAAGCCGCGAAGAGTCGGCGACCGGTGCCGATCGAGCTCGTCGCGGACGACTCCCCGGGCGAGGAGAAGCTGGTCGACCAGGTCGTCCGGCTGGAAATTGTCGTCGCGCGAATCCGCCGAGCCGCCCCGCCAGCGCCAGGGCTGGCCGAGGATCGACCGCGA
>CAMPIH010000242.1 GCA_946886275.1 uncultured Sphingosinicella sp. | reverse complement strand
GTGACGAGGATGCTGCTGTCGGTCGACTGGTCGACGAACAGGGGGGCATCGGCGTGGATCGGGGCGGACTGGTCGGCGCCGATCGGGCCACGCTCGTCGATCGGCTCGCCGATGACGTTCATGATCCGGCCGAGCGTCTTCGGACCGACCGGGACCCGGATCTGAGAGCCGGTGTCGCGGACTTCCTGGCCGCGGGTGAGGCCGTCGGTCGAATCCATCGCGATCGTCCGGACGGTGCTCTCGCCGAGATGCTGGGCGACTTCGAGGACGAGGCGGTTGCCGCCATTGTCCGTCTCGAGCGCGCTCAGGATCTCCGGAAGCTCGGCGTCGAAGGTCACGTCGACGACGGCGCCGATCACCTGGCTGATTCGGCCGACATTGTTGGTTGTTGGGGCGGTCTTAGCGGCGGTGGCCATGTCTTCTCTTCCTTCGTGCAATCTGGTCAGCGCGCCTCGCCGTCGATGAACCAGAGCTCGGTCTCGACGTCGAAGCGGAATCGGGTTTCGCCGGCGCGCCAGGTGGCGGTGCCGGTGCGGCTTTCATAACGGCAGAGGGCCACGCCCTCCTCCTCGGATAAGCAGGTGAGGGCCCGGACCGAAGTCGCCGGCTGGCGGGCGATGCAGGCGTCGTCGTCGCCGCAGCGCGAGGCGAGCTCGTCGGCGAGCGCCTGCCGGACGTCTTCCTGGGCCGGAACCGGTGCCGACGCAGCCGATAGGGCGGCCGCGGCGGCCAGAGCGAAAACGGCGAACATCGTCACAGCGCCTCGGCCCCCGAGATGATCTCGATGAGCTCCTTGGTGATCGCCGCCTGGCGGGTCCGGTTATATTCGATCGTCAGTCGGTTGATCATGTCGCCGGCATTGCGCGTGGCATTGTCCATCGCGGTCATCCGGCTGCCCTGCTCCGAAGCGGCATTCTCGAGCAAGGCGCGGAAGATCTGGATGGCGACGTTGCGCGGCAGCAAATCGGCGAGGATCTCGTCCTCGTCGGGCTCATAATCGACGGCCGGAGCGACTCCGCCCGAGTCCGGCCCGGCGCTCTCGCCGAGCGGGACGGGGATGATCTGCTGGGCGATCGGCTCCTGGACCAGGGCCGATCGAAAGCGGGCATAGAAGAGGTGGACGACGTCGATGCCGTCGGTGGTGTAGCGATCGATCAGGTCGTCGGCGATCGCCTGGGCATCGGCGAAGCTCAGCTGCCGGATTCCGCTGGTGTCGTGCTGGTGGACGATCTGGCGGGGATAGAGGCGCTGGATGACGGCCCGGCCCTTGCGGCCGACCAGGTAGAAGCGGACCGTCTTGCCCTGGCCCTGCAATTCCTCGGCCTTGCGGCGAGCCGCCCGGACGATGTTCGCGTTGAAGCCGCCGGCAAGGCCGCGGTCGGACGTGCAGACGACGAGCAGGTGGGTCTGGTCGGCGCCGGTGCCGGCGAGCAGCTTGGGGCTCTGCGGTCCGACGGCGACGGTCGACGCCAGGCTCGACACGACCGCTTCGAGCCGGTCCGAATAGGGACGCGCGGCCTCGGCGGCCATCTGCGCCCGGCGCAGCTTGGCTGCGGCGACCATCTTCATCGCCTTGGTGATCTTCTGGGTCGACTTGACCGAGCCGATCCTGATCTTGAGCGCCTTGAGAGAGGCCATTTACTCGCTTCCCATTTCCGTTCGGGCTGAGCCTGTCGAAGCCCTTCCCGTCAAATTCCCCCCGAGGAAGGAAAGCCCTTCGACAAGCTCAGGGCGAACGGTGTTTCCAGTGCGTTACGCGAACGTCTTCACGAAATCGCCGATGATCGTCCGAAGCTGGCCGGCCGTGTCGTCGTCGAGCGTCTTGGTGTCGCGGATTTTGCCGAGGATTTCGGCATGGTCCGAGCGCATGTGGCTGAGCAAAGCGCTTTCGAAGCGGGTCACCGCGTCGGTCGGCACGCTGTCGATGAAGCCGTTGACGCCGGCGAAGATGGAGACGACCTGCTCCTCGACCGGCATCGGGCTGTATTGCGGCTGCTTCAGAAGCTCGGTCAGCCGCGCGCCGCGGTTGAGCAAGCGCTGGGTCGATGCGTCGAGATCGGAGCCGAACTGGGCGAACGCCGCCATCTCGCGATACTGGGCGAGCTCGAGCTTGATCGATCCAGCCACCTTCTTCATCGCCTTGGTCTGGGCGGCGGAGCCGACCCGGCTGACCGAAAGGCCGACGTTGATGGCGGGGCGGATGCCCTGGAAGAACAATTCCGTCTCCAGGAAGATCTGGCCGTCCGTGATCGAGATGACGTTGGTCGGGATGTAGGCCGAAACGTCGCCGGCCTGGGTCTCGATGATCGGGAGCGCCGTCAGCGAACCATTGCCATTGGCGTCGTTCATCTTGGCGGCGCGCTCGAGCAGGCGGCTGTGGAGATAGAAGACGTCGCCGGGATAGGCCTCGCGGCCCGGCGGGCGGCGGAGCAGAAGCGACATCTGGCGATAGGCGACGGCCTGCTTCGACAGATCGTCATAGACGATGACGGCGTGCATGCCGTTGTCGCGGAAATATTCGCCCATCGTGCAGCCGGTATAGGGCGCGAGGAACTGGAGCGGCGCCGGCTCCGAGGCGGTCGCGGCGACGACGATGCTATATTCCATCGCGCCATTCTCTTCGAGCGCGCGGACGATCTGGGCGACGGTCGAGCGCTTCTGGCCGACGGCGACGTAGATGCAGTAGAGCTTCTGACTCTCGTCGTCGCCCTGATTGGCCTGGCGCTGGTTGATGAAGGTGTCGAGAGCGACGGCGGTCTTGCCGGTCTGCCGGTCGCCGATGATCAGCTCGCGCTGGCCGCGGCCGATCGGCACCAGCGCGTCGA
>CAMPIH010000241.1 GCA_946886275.1 uncultured Sphingosinicella sp. | reverse complement strand
TTCGGAAACAGAGCGCTGTCGAACGGCAAGCGCCGCGAGGATCGATTATTCGCTGACTGCGCTGTGGTGCCGATCGGGACCCATCGGAGCGCGCGGCCCGTCAGCGGGCACACCAAGGATAGACGATGGAAAAAGAGAATAAGGCAAAGCTCCTCAACCGCCTGAGCCGGATCGAAGGGCAGGTTCGTGGCCTCGCCCGGATGATCGAGACGGAGCGAAGCTGCGTCGACGTGCTGACCCAGATCCAGGCCGCGCGCGCAGCGCTCGCTCGGGTCGAGACGGAGATGCTGAAGGATCAGCTCGGTCGTTGCGTCGAGGCGGCGATCGTCGGCGGCGATGTCGTCGAGCAGCGCGCCCGCGCCGGCGTGCTCATCCAGCTGCTGGAGCGGAGCGCCCGATGACTTTCGCTCTTCATTCCCGATCGGCCAGGGATCCTTCGAACCGGTGAGACGGACCTTCGAAAACCCTCCGTTCCGGCTCGACCGCCGGAGCTTTCTCGGGTCGGCTCTGGCCGGCGGAGTCGCGCTCGGTCTCGCCGAGGCCTTTCCGGCCTGGGCGCAGAGCGGGAGCCATGGCTTGGCCGCCAAGGGGATCAGCACCCTCAGCGGGGACGAGATCAGACTGACGGTGAGCGAGAGCGGGTTCGACGTGAATGGCCGCACCGGTCATGCGATCACGATCAACGGCAATATTCCGGCGCCGCTCATCCGCTTGCGCGAAGGGCAGAATATCCGGCTCGTGGTCGAGAATCTGCTCGACGAGGACACGTCGATCCATTGGCACGGATTGCTCGTCCCGTTCCAGATGGACGGCGTGCCGGGCATCAGCTTCCCCGGAATCCCGGCGCGTTCGACCTTCGTCTACGAATTTCCGGTCAGGCAGTCGGGCACCTACTGGTACCACAGCCATTCCGGCCTCCAGGAGCAGGTCGGCCATTACGGGCCGATGATCATCGATCCGGCCGGCGCCGATCCCGTCGCCTATGATCGCGAGCATGTCATCCTGCTGTCGGACTGGAGCTTCCTCCATCCTCACCAGATCTTCTCGAGGCTGAAGCAGGAGGGAGGCTTCTTCAACCGCCAGAAGGAGACCCTGTTCGGCCGGCGCAGCGAAAGCCTCAGCCGGGAAGATCGGCAGATGTTCGCCAGGATGAGGATGGATCCGTCCGACATCGCCGACGTCACCGAGGCCGCCTACACCCTGCTCGTCAACGGTCACAGTCCCGAAGAGAATTGGACCGGCCTGTTCACGGCCGGCGAACGGGTGCGGCTGAGGATCATCAACGCGGCCGCGCAGACGACGTTCAATGTCCGCATCCCGGGCCTGCCGATGCGCCTTGTCGCCACCGACGGGGTCGATATGCGGCCGGTGGAGATCGACGAGTTTCAGATCGGTAATGCCGAGACGTACGACTTCATCGTCGAGCCGCAGGATCGCGCCTATACGATCGTCGCCGAGAGCATCGATAGATCGGCCATGGCTCGGGCGACGCTCGCGCCGAGCATGGGAATGACCGCGCCGGTGCCGCCGCTCAGGGAGCGTCCGACGCTCAACATGCGCGACATGGGCATGGGCGGCATGGATCATGGCGCGACGGGGCACGGCGGAACGGATCACGGTGCCGGAACAGGCGGAGCCGGCGGAGCCGCGGGAATGGACCATGGCGACATGGACATGAGGGACGAGTCCAAGGTCGACTTCCCGGTCGGGGTCGGAGTCGACATGATCGCGCCCAATCCCGTCGACCGGGTCGGCGATCCGGGTATCGGCCTCGAGAATGTCGGGCACCGGGTGCTCAACTACCGGCAACTCCAGTCACTGGTTGCCAATCGCGACACGCGTGTCCCGACGAGACGGATCGACGTCCATCTCACCGGCAACATGGAGCGATTCATGTGGTCGATGGACGGCGAGCAGCTCAGCGAGAATCCGGAGCCCTACCGCTTCGCCCGCAACGAGCGCGTTCGGCTTCGGCTGATCAACGATACGATGATGACGCACCCCATGCACCTTCACGGGCATTTCTTCGAGATCGTCAACGGCCACGGCGCGCACCAGCCGATGAAGCACACGGTGAGGGTGCTCCCGGGCGGCTTCGTCGATCTCGATCTGACCGCGGACGCGCCCGGCGACTGGGCCTTCCACTGTCACCTCCTCTATCACATGCATGCGGGCATGATGCGGGTCGTCACCGTCCGCCCGCTCGATCGAGACGTGGCATGAGGCGCCGGATTCTCGTCCTGCTGGCAGGCGCCGCCGCTTCCCCCGCTTTTGCCCAGCGTGGCGGCCACGGGCAGACCGCGACCTCGCCGACGCCTCCACCGGCGGCGGCCGCGACCTGCACCCCCGAACATGCGGCGATGGGTCATTGCACCCTGCCGCCGCCGGCCCCGGCGCCGGCTGAGACCTGCACGCCTGAACATGCCGCGATGGACCATTGCTCCCTGCCGCCGCCGCCGCCGGCCCCGGCGCCAGGCTGCACGGCGGAGCATGCGGCCATGGGGCATTGCACCCTGGCGGACCCTGCTCCAGCTCCGGCTTCGGAGCCTGCCGCCGATCCCCATGCCGGTCACGCGATCCACGGCGCCTCCACCGCTGCGCCTCCGGTCGCTCCGCCCCCGGCGGAGGCGCTGAGCGGCCCTGCTCACGCGCAGGACCTCTTCTTCGACCGGGGGCAGGCGGCGCGGTCCCGGGCGGCGATGGCGCAGGAGCATGGTGGCCTCGCCACCACCATGTTCCTGGTCGACCAGCTCGAAGCCGGCTTCGGCGACGGCGGCGAGATCTATGCCTGGGATGCCCAATTCTGGTACGGCGGCGACATCGACAAATTCTGGCTCAAGACCGA
>CAMPIH010000240.1 GCA_946886275.1 uncultured Sphingosinicella sp. | reverse complement strand
CGGGTCCTCAACAGGATCGAGCAGATCGTCCGCGAGGAGCAGGACCGGGCGGGCGCGATCGAGCTGCTCATGCCGACGATCCAGTCGGCGGACCTGTGGCGGCAGTCCGGCCGCTACGACGCCTATGGACCGGAGATGCTCCGATTTGCCGACCGTCACGGCCGCGAAATGCTCTATGGGCCAACCAACGAGGAGGTGATCACCGCCTTGTTCCGCGACTCGGTGAAATCCTATCGCGATCTGCCGCGCACGCTCTACCATATCCAGTGGAAGTTCCGCGACGAGGTGAGGCCCCGATTCGGGGTCATGCGTGGGCGCGAATTCCTGATGAAGGACGCCTACAGCTTCGACCTCGACGAAGAGGGCTTAAAGGCGAGTTACGAGGCGATGTTCGTCGCCTATCTTCGCACCTTCGCCCGACTGGGTCTCCAGGCGGTGCCGGTGCGGGCGCCGACCGGACCGATCGGCGGCGATCTCAGCCATGAATTCCACATCCTCGCCGATACCGGCGAAAGCGCCCTGTTCTATGATGCCTCCATCGAGGACATTTCGCGCGACGAACTGCTTTCGGCCGACTCCTCGACGATCAAGCGCCTTACCGGGCTCTATGCGATGGAAGAGGAGGAGCATGCCAAGGTGGCCGAGTGTCCGGTGCCGGCCGATCGTCTGCGCAGCCGCCGCGGCATCGAGGTTGGGCACATCTTCGCCTTCGGCACCAAGTACAGCGCCTCGATGGGCCTTTCGGTGCAAACCGCCGACGGCGGTCAGGTCCACCCGCAAATGGGCAGCTACGGCGTCGGCGTGTCGCGACTGATGGGGGCCATCATCGAGGCGAGCCACGACGACAAGGGCATCATCTGGCCGGAAAGCGTCGCTCCCTATCAGGTGGGCCTGATCAACATGCGCGCCGACGACGGCAACGTCACCAGCGCTTCGGACGAGATTTACGGCCAGCTCCGTCAGGCCGGGATCGACACGCTTTACGACGATCGGGACGAACGCGGAGGCGCCAAGTTCGCGACGATGGACCTGATCGGCCTTCCCTGGCAGCTGATCGTCGGACCGAGGGGTCTCGAGAAGGGCGTCGTCGAGCTCAAGCGTCGCGCGACCGACGAGCGCGAGGAATTGTCGATCGAAAGCGCCCTGGCGAGATTGACCGCATGAGCCAAGTCTCTGGTCGTGTCGGCTCGGGCCGGCATGGCGATCTCCCAACCTCTCGGCCACCCAGCGTGAAGGAGCCGTCATGATCCTTTCCCGCTACGAACGGATGATCGCTCGACGCTATCTGCTTCCGGGCAAGGGCGAGGGCTTCATCTTTCTCGTCGCCAGCATCAGCCTGGTGGCGGTCATGCTCGGAGTCGCCGCCCTCATCGTGGTGATGAGCGTGATGAACGGCTTTCGTGCCGAGCTGTTCGACAAGGTGGTCGGGCTCAACGGACACGCCGTCATCCAGGGCTATGGCAACCGACTCGAAAACTGGCGCCCGATCCTCGAAGAGGCGCGCCGGACGCCGGGAGTCACCTCCGCCTCCGCTCTCATCGAGCAGCCGCTCATGGCCAGCCATGAAGGCCGGGTCGAGGCGATCCTGCTGCGCGGAATGCCTCGCGAGGATCTCGTCAACAATCCGACTCTGGAGGTGCTCTCCGGATCGATGGCGGCGCTCCAGCCGGACCGGACCAATGTGGCGATCGGCTATCGCCTGGCCGAGCTTCTGGGAGTGACGGTCGGCGGGTCGATCACGATCATCAGCCCGCAAGGCCGGACGACGCCGTTCGGAACGGTGCCGCGGATCGTCGACTATGAAGTCGCCGCGATCTTCGAGGTCGGACTCTACGATTTCGACAAGACCTTCGTGATCATGCCGATGGAGGAGGCCCAGAATTTCCTGATGATGGGTGACGCCGTCGGAATGATCGAGGTCGACACCGTCGACGCCGATCGGGTCGGGGAAATCATGGCGCCGCTGGCCGCATCGGTCGGGAACCGCGCCGTGGTCAGAGACTGGCGATCGATGAACTCCGCTCTGTTCGAGGCGCTTCAGGTCGAACGCGTGGTCATGTTCGTGCTCTTCTCGATCATCATCCTCGTCGCCGTGTTCAACATCTTGTCGTCGCTGATCATGCTGGTTCGAGCGAAAAGGCGCGACATCGCCATCCTCCGGACGATGGGCGCGACCCGAAGCGGCCTGCTCAAGGTTTTCATGACCGTCGGCGTGACGATCGGAGTCCTCGGAATCGCAGCGGGAATGCTGCTTGCCGCCATCTTCCTCTTCTATCGCCAGGCGGTGGTCAGCTTCGCCCAATGGGCGACGGGCCAGAATTTGTGGGATCCGGAGATCCGCTTCCTCACCGAGCTGCCGGCGAAGACCGACCCGGTCGAGGTCACCGTCATCGTCGTCATGGCTTTGCTTCTCAGTTTTCTCGCCACCCTGATCCCGGCGTGGCGCGCCTCCAAGACCGATCCGGTGCAGGTGCTTCGCTATGAATGACGGCGTTCTCGAGGTCCGCGGCCTCAAGCGAAGCTTCGAACAAGCGGGCGTCCGGATCGACGTGCTTCGCGGAATCGATCTGACCGTCGGGAAGGGCGAGATCGTCGCTCTGCTCGGCCCATCGGGCTCGGGCAAATCGACTTTGCTTCAGGCGGTCGGGCTGCTCGAGGGCGGGTTCGAGGGCTCGATCCGGATCGCGGGCGAGGAAGTGGCGGAGCTTGACGATTCCCATCGCACGCGGGTGCGCCGCGACGGCCTCGGCTTCGTCTACCAATTCCATCACCTGCTGCCCGATTTCAACGCCGTCGAGAATGTCGTCATCCCGCAGCTCGTGCGCGACGCGACCCACGAACAGGCGCGCCAGCGGGCGGAAAGCCTGCTGACGTCGCT
>CAMPIH010000239.1 GCA_946886275.1 uncultured Sphingosinicella sp. | reverse complement strand
AGCCGCTTCATGCCGCCTCCACCAGCGCCTTGAGATCGGCCTCCGGCCGGGCGCCGAAATGGGAGATCACCTCGGCAGCCGCGATCGCGCCCATGCGAAGGCTCTCCTCGATCGAGCGGCCGCGCGAATGGCCGACGAGGAAGCCCGCCGCGAACAGATCACCGGCCCCCGTCGTGTCGACGACTCCGCGGCCGATCCGGGCGATCGGGACTCTCGCCACCCGGCCCTTCTCGACCGCCATGGCGCCGTCCTCGCCGCAGGTGACGACGATCAGCGGGACCAGGTCCTGGAGCGCCGCGATCGCCTCGTCGCGGTCGTCGACGTCGGCGAGCGACTTGATCTCCGACTCGTTGGCGAACAGCAGGTCGATCGCGCCCTGCTCGAACATCGCCATCATCTCGGCCCGGTGAGGGGCGATGCAGGCAATGTCCGACAGAGTGAAGGCGACCTTGCGTCCAGCCTGGTGGGCGATCGCCATCGCTTCGTTCATCGCCGCCCGAGGCCCTTCGGAGCGCCACAGATAGGCTTCGAGATAGAGGATCGCCGAGCCCCGGATCTGGTCCGGGTCGAGCGCCGCCGAAGTGAGCTCGTGGGCGGCGCCGCGAAACGTGTTCATCGTCCGCTGGGCGTCGGGAGTGACGAGGATCAGGCAGCGGCCGGTGGGCTCGCCGCCCGATTTCGGCGGGGTCAGGAATTCCACGCCGAGAGCGCGGATGTCATGAGTGAAGATCTCGCCGAGCTGGTCGGCGGCGACCTGGCCGACGAAGCCGGCGCGGCCGCCGAGCGCGGCGACACCGGCCATCGTGTTGGCAGCCGATCCGCCGCTCGTCTCGCGGGCCTGGCTCATCTGGGCGTAAAGCCTTCGCGCGCCCTCGGCGTCGAGGACCTGCATCGATCCCTTCACCAGGCCTTCCTTCTCGAGAAAGGCATCGTCGGCGGTGGCGATCACGTCCACCACCGCGTCGCCGATTGCCAGCACATCCAGACGCATGTCAGTCACTTAGGCTCTGCCCTCCTGCTGTGGCCTGATGGCCGGATTGCCGGCCCGCGGAAAGCCCTTTTTGCGCCGCTCCAAACCGGTTAGGTCCGTTTCATGACGAGAACAGACCCTGTCGCCGAACCGGCCATCCCCCGCTCCCTCTTCGCCTTCTCGATCTTCTACGGCGGCATGGTCTGCATCGCCGGGGTGCTCGCCAACAAGCAGGTGGCCCTCGGCCCGCTGGCGGTCGAGGCGGGAATCTTCGCCTTCCTTCTTCTCGTCGTCACGTCGAGCGCGGTGGCGGAGCTGTTCGGGCGCCGACTCGCCAATCAGCTCGTCCTGATCGGATTCGTGCCGCTGATCCTGTCGATGTTCCTCGCCTTCCTCGTCCTCGCCTTGCCGGCGGCTGACGACATGCCGGCGGACCGGCTGACCGCGTTCGAGACGATCATGGGATCGACTCCGCGAATCTGGATCGGCGGCCTCATCGCTTATGGCACGTCGCAGCTTCTCAACGTCACCATCTTCACCCGGCTTCGGCGCGAGGGCGGACAGCTGCTCTGGCTGCGGGCGGGAATCGCCGCGATCCTGTCCCAGATCGTCGACACTTTGCTGTTCATCACCATCTCCTTCTACGGCGTGTTCCCGATCGCCAATCTGCTGGTCGGCCAGATGCTAGCGAAGATCGTCCTGTCGGCGGTCTTCGTCGCTCCGCTCGTCTATCTGTTCGTCGCTCTCGCGCGCCGGCTCGATCGGACGTCAGTCGCTCCAGCGGCGCTGGACGATGCGTGAGGGCTGAAGCCGGGCGTCGACCAGAACGCGCTCGCTGAACAGGCTTCCGGCCAGCTCCACCCGGGCATCGATGGCGAACCAGACCGTCCGCAATTGCGGCTGGAGCTGGACGTCGAGCGGCACGTTCACCTCGCTCATCGCCTCGATCCGCCAGAAGGCGATCTGATTGGCCCAGCCATTGGCCGGCCGCGAGGCAAGGACCCGCCTCGCCTGCTCGACGCTCAGCTGCCCGGGCGCCAGCATCGCCAGCAAGGGCGCCTGGTCCGGAAGCAGAGTGTTGAGATTGACCGGCGACAGCTCGGCGACGGGGAGCGCGCACAGCCAGGGGCGGAGGCGATCATAATAAGCCTCGGTCATCCCGGCGACCGCCCGCAATTCGCCGATATCGGCGAACAGGGTGTTGGCGGTTCGATAGGGGAGAGCCGCGGAGGCGTAGAAGCCGTCCTCGGCGCCGAGCGATCCGGGAACGGAATCGCTGTCGACCCAATCGGCCGCCGCGCCGGCGATCCGAACGGCCTCGCCTTCGGGAAGGCCGAGCGCGGACATGAGCCCGGCAAACTGGCCGACCCCCGCTTCGCGCCGGGTCAGGCGGGTTCGAGGATCGCCTTCGGCGACGCTGTTGATGTTGAAGCAATTGCCGCCGTCGGTCAGCCTCGCCTCGGCGATTCCCCCATTGGGCAGTGGCACCCGGCGAACCCCGCCGTTCCATCCGCCCGCAAGGATGGTCCGGTTGGGACTTTCGGTCGTCATGTCCTCGATGATGAGGATCGCGATCTGCTCGATTCCGTGCGCATAAGCCCGCGCCTGGTCGATCGCGACGGCGTTCATCGCGACCGCCCGCGACAGCCGCAATTTCTCCATCGCCGCCGCAGCGATCGCGCCGGTCACCGCGACGAGGAGAAGCACCGCGAGCAGGGCCGCGCCCTTCTCCCTGGGCCTGACCTGCCGCCGGTTCAAAGCGCCGCCCCGACGAGGAAGAGCTGGCGCACCAGTCCATGCGCCTCGCTGTCGGTCACCAGCTCAACCGCCAGCGGCAAATCGGTCCCGTCGGTCGGCGCCCAGCGGCGGTGCCAGACCCCTTCCTCGTCGCGATACCGCAATCGAAGCTGGCGGAC
>CAMPIH010000238.1 GCA_946886275.1 uncultured Sphingosinicella sp. | reverse complement strand
CGGCGGCCGAGGCCGGTGTCCGGAACGTCCGGGCCGGGCCGGCGGACGCTTCCGCTTTGCTTCGGCTGATGGAGGCCGAGGGGGTGCGGTCCGCGCTTCACCTGTGCGGCCGGGAACATGCCTTGCCCGCCGGTTCCTCGGTCGAGGTGACGGCGATCCCCGTCTATGCCGCCGACGCCGTCGATCGGCTCCCGGCCGAGGCCGACCCGGCGATCGCGGCTGGCGCCGTCGCGCTTCTCCATTCCCCGCGCGCGGCGGCCTTGTTCTCGAGCCTGATCGGGGCGGAGCGGCATCAGGTCCGGATCGCCGCGATCAGCGCCGCCGCAGCCGCCTCGGCGGGACCCGGCTGGGCGGCCGTCGCGGTGGCGTCGGAGCCCCGCGACCAAGCCTTGCTGGAAGCCGCCGCCAAGCTGTGCCACAGAAGCGGGTGATGGACGCACACCAAACGGCCGACACCGGCCCGGCGCCGCCGAAGCGCCGGCTGCTCGCCTATCTGGTCCTGCCGGGGCTGTTCTTCCTGCTCGGGATCGCCGCCATGGCCTGGATTCTCAGTCAGTGGGATTATGCGGCCCGGATGATCGGGGTCGCGCCGGAGCCGGTCGCCGTGAAGTCGGCGCCGCCGCCGGCCCCGCAGGCCGAGCCCAAGGCGAGCGAGCCCGAAAGGCAAAGCGGCAGCGACGCACCTGAGACGATCGTCATCGATCCGGAGATCGGCCGCCGGGTGGCGGAGCTCGAGGAGAGGATCACCCAGATCGACACCCAGTCGCGCGCCGCCGTCGGCAATGCGGACCGCGCCGAGGGGCTTCTCGTCGCCTTCGCCGCCCGGCGCGCGCTCGACAGAGGAGTCGCGCTGGGCTTCCTCGAGGCGCTGCTCCGCCAGCGCTTCGCGGCCACTCAGCCCCAGGCGGTCGGAACCATCATCACTTCGGCGCGCGACCCGGTCACCCTTCAGGAGCTTCAGGACGGTCTCCAGCAGGTCGGGCCGCAGCTGATCGGCGCCGGCCCGGACCAGAGCTGGTGGGACGCCTTCAAGGCCGAATTGGGCGGCCTGATCACGGTTCGCCGAGAGGGCACGCCGTCGACCGAACCGGCGGAGCGGCTTCGCCGGGCGACCCGGCGGCTCGAGGCCGGCCAGGTCGACGTCGCCCTTGCCGAGATATTGCGCCTGCCCGGTCGCGAACATGCCCGCCTCTGGATCGCCGACGCCCGCCGCTATGTCGCCGCGCGAAGGGCGCTCGACGCGGTCGAGACCGCGGCCTTGCTGGAGCCCCGAACCCCTGCGCTGCCCGTCATGCCGCCGTCCGCGGCGACGGTTCAGCCGGCGGCGCCACCGCCGGCGCGCTGAAGGGGCGAAACGCTCAGATTTCGAGCAAGGCGTAGGGCCGGCCCTGCTCCGCCTCCACCACCATCTGAGCGCAATTATAGACCGGGGTTCCGCGCGGCGTCTTTCCCTCGAAGCGGCCGCGGTGGGCGTGGCCGTGGACGACGGCGACGATATTCTCGAACCGGTCGATCGCGTCGGCGAGCCTGGAGCAGCCCAGGAAGGGGTAGATTTCCAGCGGCTCGCCTTCGACCGTGTCGACCACCGGCGCATAATGGAGGACGGCGACGCTCCGATCGGTGCGAAGCGTGCGAAGCGCATTTTCCAGCTTGCGCGCCTCGTCGAGCGCCGCGTCGACGAAGTCCTTGATCGCGGGCTCGCCGAACGCGCCGAGCTCGCCCCGGCCGAAGCCGCCGACGAATCCCTTCACGCCGGCAAAGCCGACATCGCGGATCACCACCGCCTGCTCGCCGAGCACGGTGACTCCGGCGCTGTGGAGGATTCTCGCGACCTCCTCGGGCTGACCGCATTCATAATCGTGATTGCCGAGCACGGCGACGACCGGGATGGTGCAGGCGCGAAGGTCCTCGGCGAGGATTTCGGCCTCACGGGTCTTGCCGAAATTGGTGAGGTCACCGGTCAGCGCGAGGATGTCGGCCACCTCCGAAATCTCCGCGAACATGTCGCGATAGCGATGCTCGCTCGTCTCGGTGACGTGGAGATCGCCGATCGCGGCGAGCCGGATCGGCCCGGATTCGCCCGTTTCAGGTGTGTCGCTCATGTTTCTCGTTGATTCCCTTGCCCACGACATCGGCGAATCCCCACTCGCTCACGTCGATGACGAAGTCGGTGGGGCTGAGCAGCCGCCCGCGGCAGATCCGCACGCCCGAAGGCGGCATTTCCTCCTGCGCCTTCAGCCGGTCGAGCAGCTCGTCGAGCAGCCAGCGCGGAATGAGGTCGCGCTCGCTCGGATAGACGAAACGGAAATTGAGGACGTTGATCAGCAGCACTTCCCAGTGGAGCTCGAGCGCGTTGAGAAGCCAGCGCCAGTCGATATCGGCATGCTTGCGAAGGATGACATGGACGATGTCGGCGCCGTCGTAGCGATAGCGGGTCTGAAGGAAGAGCTTGGAGAGGATGAACTGGGTCGGCGGAGTGATCCTGACCGTGATTCCGTACACCTCGGCTTCGAACGAATCGCGGAACCATTCGTCGGTGATCGGAATGCTCGCCGACGAGATGTTGAAGATGACGTCGAAGAAATGCTCGCCGCGCCAGACCTTCCCGATCCAGCGCTCGTCCTCCATCTCGATTCCGTAGCCGCGGTCCTTGAAGAAACCGAGGATCTTGGGCGCGTCCGACGGCTTGCAGAAGACGTCGAGGTCCTTGGTCGGCCGGCTGATCCCGGTGAAGCAGCCGAGCGCATAGGTCCCGGAGAGCAGATAGGGGATTTGCGATTCGTTGAGCAGCTTCAGGCTCTCGACATAGAAATCGACCGCCTCGGGGGGCGGCTCGAAGAAGCTTGCGTCGCGCGTCGGGAGCTGGGTGCTCATCGCAGCGGGTAACGG
>CAMPIH010000237.1 GCA_946886275.1 uncultured Sphingosinicella sp. | reverse complement strand
GGCGCCGGCCGAGGCTTCGCCTTCTGGGCCTGAACCAGTCCTTGCCGGAAGGACACTCGCTCCACGGCAGGATAGCCGAAGAACTGGTTCACCCGCTCGACGATGGTCGGAGCGACATGCTGCATCATCGGCGCGTGAGCGCCTTCGACGACGAGGGTCAGGACTCCGCCGCTCTTCCTGCCGTGAGGGAATCGGATCATCTCCGGCGCCGAGACCGAGGCGTAACGGGGGCCGACGATCTCGGCCCAGCGGCTGACGATCGAGGACTGGACGAAGCCGAAGCGTCGGAAGGCGGCGCCGCCGACGCTCGGCAGGAGATCGGAGACGGCTCGAGTCCGCTTCGAACGGACCGGCTCGGCTGCCGGCTTCTTGCCGGGCCTTCCCGATTTCACTGTCCCGCCTGGTTTCACGTCGTCCGTCCAGCTCCGCCCTCGCCCTGAATGCCGATCAGGGCCCAATTCTTCACCCGTTCCCGGCCGGCCGCCAAAGTTCGGACCAGGTCCATCATGGCGATCCAGACGGCCCCCACCGCCACTGGGTTTGACGCTGCAAGCATGGCATAGGGTCGCCATGGCCGTCGATGCGTCAAACGCGCTTTTATGTTGGTATGTTGTGGATAAACGGCGGTTGCCCTGGCGTCCGGCTCCGGGCGAGCGGCCGGACCCCTATCGGGTCTGGCTTTCGGAGGTCATGCTGCAGCAGACGACGGTCGCCCATGCAGCGCCCTATTTCGAGAAGTTCGCCGCCCGCTGGCCGACGGTCGCCGATCTCGCGGCGGCCGAGGATGGCGATGTCATGGCTGCCTGGGCAGGCCTTGGCTATTATGCCCGGGCCCGCAACCTGCTCGCCTGCGCCCGCAAGGTCGAATCCGAGCTGGGCGGTCATTTCCCGTCGGAGGAAGCGGAGCTGCGCAAGCTTCCGGGGATCGGCGACTATACGGCCGCGGCCGTCGCCGCGATCGCCTTCGGACGGTATGCGGTGGCGGTGGACTCCAATGTCGAGCGGATCACCGCCCGATTGTTCGCCGTCGACGATCGTCTTCCCGTGGCGAGGCCGAAGCTTCGGGCGCTTGCCGCGACGCTCGTCCCCGAGGACCGCGCCGGCGATTTCACCCAGGCGATCATGGAATTGGGCCAGACCGTCTGCACGCCCCGAAATCCCGATTGCGGGCGCTGCCCGCTGACGCCTTGTTGCTCGGCCTTCGCGGCCGGCAATCCCGGGCGATATCCGGTCAAGGCGGCCAAGCGGGTTCGGCCGGAGCGGTCCGGCACCGCTTATTGGCTCGAACATGACGGCCATGTCCTTCTCCGGCGCCGGCCCGAAAAGGGCCTTCTCGGCGGAATGCTGGCCTTGCCCGAAGCGGCTCCCGCCGAAGCGGACTGGAGCGAAGGCGGCGCCGTCCACCATGTCTTCACGCATTTCGCGCTTCGGATGTCCCTTCTTTGCGCCGAGGCCGAGGACCGCCCGCACGGAATCTGGTGGCCGGTCGATCGGATCGGCGAGGCCGGCCTTCCGACCTTGTTCGCCAAGCTCGCCGAGCGCGGTCGCGAATGGCGGCAGGCGGCATGATCGCACCGGGCTTTACCGGCGCCGGCCTCGACCGCGCCGATCATCTCCGACTGAAGGACGGCGAACTGGCGGCGCTGATGGCGAGGGCCGAGGCGCGAATGCTCGAGCTTGCCGAACTGGATCCCGTGCTCGACGACGAGGGGCGCCTGACATGGGGCGAACTCGGCCTTGCCGAGGACATGATCTTCCTCGGCCTCGACGACGAGGCGCCTCTGTTCGCGCCGCTCGTGAAGATCGAGACCATCGGCCAGCGCGCCTGGACCGTCTTCCGTCTGCTCAGTCAGATGAGTCCGAAGGACGCGGCCATCTGGGGTGTCGCGCGAAGCCTCAACGAATGGCACAATCGCCATCTTTACTGCGGCCGTTGCGGCGGCGGGACCCACAGCTTCCGGGGCGGCTGGGGAAGGCGCTGCGGCGGGTGCGGAATGGAACATTTTCCGCGGGTCGACCCGGTCGTCATCATGCTCGCCGAGCATGAGGGAAGGGTGCTCGTCGCTCGCCAGCCGCAATATCCGGCCGGCCGCTATTCGGCGCTCGCCGGCTTCGTCGAGCCCGGCGAGTCGATCGAGGAAGCCGTGGCTCGCGAGCTGATGGAGGAAGCCGGCATCGACGTGACCGACGTCAATTATGTCGCAAGCCAGCCCTGGCCTTTTCCCGGGTCGCTGATGATCGCCTGCATCGCCCGGTCGACGTCGGACGACATCCGGCTCGACTCCGATGAGCTCGAGGATGGCTTCTGGGTGGACCGGGCCGGAATCGAGGCGGCGCTCGCCGGCGCGGCCGACGCACCGTTCCAGGCGCCGCCGCCTTTTGCCATTGCCCATACGCTGCTAGTCCGGTGGCTCGAACAGGATCGGGAGAGATGATGATGCGCCGTAAATTGACCATGGCGTCCCTGCTTCTCGTCGCGTTCGCGGGCGGCTGCGCCACCAGCGAAGGCATGACCCCGGCCGATCTTCGCGCCACGCTCACCGGCCTCCAGGAAGTGCCGGGCCCCGGCGATCCCGACGGCAGCGGTACCGCCGTCGTCCGGGTCAATCCTGCCGGCGGCGAAATCTGCTGGACCGTGGCCGTCCGCGACATCGGCCCGGCGACCGCCGCCCATATCCACCGCGGAGCGGCGGGCTCGGCCGGTCCGCCGGTCGTGACCCTGACCACCCCCGGCGCCGACGGCCGAAGCGAAGGCTGCGCCGCCATCGACCAGGCCCTTGCCCGCGACATGGCGGGCCGGTCCTTCGAATATTATGTCAACGTCCATACCGCCGCCCTTCCCGCCGGTGCGATCAGGGGGCAGCTTCGCGGCGAAGTGAGGCGCTTGCG
>CAMPIH010000236.1 GCA_946886275.1 uncultured Sphingosinicella sp. | reverse complement strand
TGCACGACACTTATTATGTCGTCGCCCACTTCCACTACGTGCTGTCGCTCGGCGCCGTCTTCTCGCTCTTCGCCGGCTGGTATTACTGGTTCGGCAAGATGTGGGGGAAGCAGTATAACGAGCTTCTCGGCCAGCTCCATTTCTGGCTGTTCTTCATCGGCGTGAACATCCTCTTCTTCCCGATGCACTTCCTCGGGCTGGACGGGATGCAGCGGCGGGTGCCGAATTACGCAGCCGCTTATGCGCCGTGGAACGAGATCGCCACCTACGGCTTCCTGATGATGGCGGGCGGGATGTTCTTCTTCTTCCTGAACATCATCGTCTCGCTGATCGGCGGCAAGAAGGCCGCGGCCAATCCGTGGGGCGAAGGGGCGACGACGCTCGAATGGACATTGTCGAGCCCGCCGCCGTTCCACCAGTTCGAGACCCTGCCGAAGATCGACTGAGCGCAGGAAAGAGATCGTCACGCCGGCGAGCCGGCATCCGGGCCGATGAGGTTTCGGACCCCGGCCTTCGCCGGGGTGACGAGGAGTGATAGATGACGAGCGTGACTGCAAACGGCACGGCCGCCCTTCCCGCCGACTGGCGCGACTTCGTCGCCTTGACCAAGCCGCGGGTGATGAGCCTGGTCGTCTTCACCGGCCTGTGCGGCCTTCTTGCGGCGCCGGTCCCGATCCATCCGGTGCTCGGCTTCACCGCGATCCTGTGCATCGCGCTCGGCGCCGGCGCCGCCGCGGCGCTCAACATGTGGTACGAGGCCGATCTCGACGCGAAGATGAAGCGGACCGCCAATCGGCCGCTTCCGGCCGGGCGGATGGACCGCCAGTCGGCGCTCCATTTCGGAGTCGGCCTGGCCGTCTTCTCGGTGCTTCTGATGGGACTTGCGACCAACTGGTTCGCCGCCTCGATCCTGGCGGTGTCGATCCTCTTCTACGTTCTCGTCTACACGGTCTGGCTGAAGCGGCGGACTCCGCAGAACATCGTCATTGGCGGCGCCGCCGGCGCCTTTCCGCCGCTGATCGGCTGGGCCGCGGCGACCGGCGACGCAAGCCTCCTGCCTTTGCTCCTGTTCGCCTTGATCTTCCTGTGGACTCCGCCCCATTTCTGGGCGCTGTCGCTGTTCGTTCGCGGCGATTACGCCAATGCCGGCGTGCCGATGCTTCCGGTCGTCGCCGGCGAGCGGACGACCCGCCAGCATATCCTGCTCTACACCCTGCCGATGGCGGCGGCGGCGGTCGTTCCCTGGCCGCTCGGGCTCACCGGGGCGATCTACGGAATCGCCGCGGTCGCGCTCAGCCTCGTCTTCCTCCTCCTCGCCGTTCGGGTCCTCGTCAGCCGGACCGTCGATCCCAAGGCGATGAAGGCCGAGAAGAATCTGTTCGCTTTCTCGATCCTCTATCTGTTCGCGATCTTCGGCGCGCTCGTCGCCGACAAGGTGCTGCTCGGATGAACGAAGATCCCCTGGCGGAGGAGGCGGCGCGGCGGCGCCGGTCGCGGGCGCTGATGACGGCGCTGGTGCTGGGCGCCTTCGTCATCCTCCTCTATCTCATCACGATCGTCAGGATCGGCGCGCAATGACGACGCTCGCACGGAAGAACGGCCGGACAGCCTTGCTCGCCGCCTTGCTCGTGGCGGCGATGGTCGGCCTCGCCTTCGCCAGCGTTCCGCTCTACCGGATCTTCTGCCAGGTCACCGGCTTCGGCGGCACCACCCAGATGGCGGTTGGATCGGAAGCGCCAGGCCCGGTCGGCCGGCTGATCAGCGTCCGCTTCGACGCCAACACCTCCTCGGCCCTGCCGTGGCAGTTCGAGCCGGTCGATACCCACAGGCGGGTCGCGGTCGGTGCCCGCAACATCGCCAATTACACCGCGCGCAACCTGTCCGACCAGCCGGTGACCGGGACCGCGACGTTCAACGTCACCCCGGTCCAGGCCGGACAATATTTCACCAAGATCCAGTGCTTCTGCTTCACCGAGCAAAGGCTCGAGCCGGGGCAGGAAGTGAGCATGCCGGTGGTGTTCTACGTCGATCCGAAGATCCTCGACGATCCGGACGCACGCGACATCAGCGAGATCACCCTTTCCTACACCTTTTACCCAGTGGACCAGGCCGGTAGCGGAAGCTAGAGCACGGCAAGAATAGACAGGGACGAACATGGCCGGAGCCAAGAACCATCAATATCACATCCTGCCGCCGAGCGTCTGGCCGCTGATCGGCTCGATCTCGGCGCTATCGCTGTTCGGCGGCGCGGTCATGTGGATGCACGACAATCCGTACGGCACCTACGTCTTCTTCGCGGGCGTGATCGGCGTCATCTTCACGATGTTCAGCTGGTGGACCGACGTGATCCGGGAAGCCCATGCCGGCGATCATACGCCGATCGTCCAGCTCCACCTTCGCTACGGCATGATCCTGTTCATCGCCTCCGAAGTGATGTTCTTTGTCGCCTGGTTCTGGGCCTGGTTCAACGCGTCCCTGTTCCCGTCGACGGCGGAGTCGATCGGCGGCGTCTGGCCGCCCGAGGGGATGCACGTCCTCGACCCGTTCGGCTGGCCGCTTCTCAACACCCTGATCCTGCTCTGCTCGGGAACGACGGTAACCTGGGCCCACCACGCTTTGATCCATGGCGACCGCAAGGGGCTGATCCAGGGGCTCTGGGCGACGATCGGCCTGGGCATGATCTTCACCGCCGTTCAGGCCTATGAATATATGCACGCGCCGTTCGGTTTCGCCGACAACATCTATACCTCGGCCTTCTTCATGGCGACCGGCTTCCACGGCTTCCACGTCATCGTCGGGACGATCTTCCTGATCGTCTGCGTGGCCCGCGCTCACAAGGGCCATTTCCGCCCGCAGCAGCATTTCGGCTTCGAGGCGGCGGCCTGGTACTGGCACTTCGTCGACGTCGT
>CAMPIH010000235.1 GCA_946886275.1 uncultured Sphingosinicella sp. | reverse complement strand
CCTTGTCGACGTCGCGCATCAGATCGACGGCGCTGTGGGCGAGCGAGGTGACCGGGGTCATGCTGTTCATGATCTCGTGGGTGAGCACCCTGATCAGGTCGCTCTGGGCGGCGATCTCGATCGCGTTCAGCTCGCCCTGGATCGGCTGGACGGCCACGACCCTGACGAGCGCGCCGAGGCGATGGACGATCGCTGCGCCGACGAGCATCGTCTGCGGCACTCCGTCCAATATCAGCGGAACCAGCCGCGGCCGGTTGACTGCACCGCCTTCGAGCGCCTTGGCGAAGGCGTCGCCATATTCCCGGAAATCCTCGATCCGGACACCGCGGTGGCGCATGAGAAGCCGGCGTGCCGCCTTGTTGGCGAGCTCGACCTTGCCGTCGCCGTCGACGGTGAGGAGCGCCGTCGGCGCATCGTCCAGGATCGCCTCATAGAAGCGGTTGGCGTCGATCAGCTTGTGCTTCTCGTCCCGCATGCGGCGGATCGCGTCGTTGAGGACGTCGCCCAACTCGGCGAAGCCGCTGCCGTCGAACCGATGGCCGAAGCCCTGGCTGAAATCGGCGAATCGAACCGCGTCGATGAATCGCGCCAGCTCCATGTTGGTACGCTGGACGTGACGCCACAACAGAGCCGCGGCGCCGAGGACGAGCAGTCCGGCGACGATCCGGGCGGCGCCCAGCCCTTCGGTGGACACGGCCTGGACGAAGGCGAAGACCGCGGCCAGGAGAAGGCCGAGCCGCCAGGCGAGGCCGACCAGGAAGCGGCTTCGGAACATCAGGAAGTGCGCTCTTCCATCAAAGCCCGTGCTTTTCCATCCGCCGATAGAGCGAGGCCCGGGTAAGGCCGAGCTCCGCCGCTGCCAGCGAGATATTGTAGCTGTGCTTCTTGAGCGCTTCCTCGACCATGTGCTTTTCGGCGCGCTCGAGGTTGAGATCGTCGCGCGCCGGCGCCGCCGGCGCAGGCGCCGGAGCCGTCTGTCGGCCGCTGCTCCGCGACAGCGAGAAATCCTCGACGGTGAAGGAATCGCCGTCGGCGAGGATCACCGCCCGTTCCGCGGCGTGGCGGAGCGCCCTGACATTGCCCGGCCAGTCATAGGCCTCGAGCGCGGCCGCGACGTCTGTCGGAATCCCCCGCGCCGGCTTGCCATATTTCTTCGAATAGAGGCCGACATAGTGATCGACGAGGAGGGGGATGTCCTCGCGCCGCTCGCGAAGCGGCGGAAGCTCGATCTCGACCGTGTTGAGTCGGAACAGCAAGTCCTGCCGGAACCGGTTTTCGTCGCCGAGTTGCTCGGACGGGCAATTGGTGGCGGCGATCACCCTCACGTCGATCGGCACCGGCTTGTTGCCGCCCACCGGCACGACCTGGCGCTGCTCCAAAGCCGTGAGAAGCTTGGGCTGAAGATGAATCGGAAGGTTGCCGATCTCGTCGAGGAACAGGGTTCCGCCGTCGGCGGCCTGGAGCCGGCCGATCCGATCGCCGCGCGCGTCGGTGAAGGCGCCCTTGACGTGGCCGAACAGCTCGGACTCGAACAGGCTCTCGGCGACCGCTCCGAGGTCGACCGAGACCAGCACATTGTCCGCCCGGCGCGATCGGGAATGGAGCTCTCGCGCGACCAGCTCCTTGCCGGTTCCGTTCTCGCCGAGGATGAGGACGTTGGCGTCGGTCGGCGCCGCCCGCTCGATCAGCGAATAGACCCGAGCCATTCCCGGCGATCGGCCGAGCAGCAACGGATCGCTTCCGGCCGGGGTGGCGACCGCCGCCGCGCGCTTGCGCTCGGTCACCGCTTCCTCGCGCGAGGTGCGAAGCGCCGCCGCCGTTCGGACGGTGGCGAGCAGCCGTTCGTTGGACCACGGCTTCGACACGAAATCGGTGGCGCCGCGCTTCATCGCCTCGACCGCCGTCTGGATTCCGGCATGGGCGGTGATCATGACGACGACCGCCTGGGGATCGCGCTTGAGGATCTCCGCAAGCCAGTGAAACCCCTCCGCGGCGTTGGTCGCGCCGCGGCCGAAATTGGCATCGAGGAGGATGACGTCCGGAAGCTCCTCCTCCATCGCCGCAAGCGCTGCCTCCGGCTCCTGGAAGTCGGCGACCTCGCGGAACAGGTCCCTCAGCAGCAGCCGCGCCGAAAGCAGGATGTCCGGATCGTCGTCGACGATGATGCAGCGCCCGAAACGCTTCGGCTGTCCCACTGAGCCCTCCCTGTCTTTTCGATACGTGACAAACAATTTCCGTGCCAGTGTCCGCCGGCGGCGTCCGCCACCGGACAGGGACGTTCGAAAACGAACATCAACCGGCTCGCCCCGAACCTCGGCGTGAGGCCGGAATTCCGCACTTTTCCGCCACTTTCCGCGCTTGGCACGGGCCATGCTGAACTCCCGGCACAGGGGTTTTGGAGTTCAGGGAGAAGAACGATGGCAAAGGTGGAAACATTCGGAATGGTGGTCGGGCTGTTCCTGACCGGAATCCTCACCTTCGCGGCGCTGCCGCTGGCATGAACCGAATCCGGGTGTGCGGTGGCGGACAGGCTTTGTCCGAATTCGGACAGTCTGAGTCCGCCACCGCGCCTTCCCTTCCGTTGAAGCGGCAGCGATCGGGCGCTGGCATGGACATTGCTATCTCGGCTGGATCCGCGAGCTATGGCTCCGGAAGTCCGGCATGTGGAAGGTTTGAATGAGCGTCGTGAGGATCAAGGAAAACGGCACGAAGGCTGAAAGCGGCGGCGGCATGGATCGAGTCGTCGAGCGAAGAGGTCTTTCCAACCAGGTGAAGATCGGTCTCGCCGCGGCCGGAATCCTTCTCGTCGTCCTTCTCTTCTACTTCATGGCGCCCGGCGCCAACAGCCAGACGGTCGAAGCCTCGAGGATCACGGTCTCGACCGTCGAGCGCGGCCGGTTCGACGATTTCCTCCCGCTTCGCGCTCGGGTCGAGCCGCTCGTCACCGTCTATCTCGACGCGGTCGAGGGCGGCCGGGTCGAGCAGGTG
>CAMPIH010000234.1 GCA_946886275.1 uncultured Sphingosinicella sp. | reverse complement strand
CCATGCCGCGGTGGTCGCCCGCGGCATGGGCCGGCCCTGCGTCAGCGGCGCCGGCTCGATCGCGATCGACTATAAAAACCGGCTGATGCGGGTCGGCGGCCAGGAGGTTCGCGAAGGCGACGTCATCACCCTCGACGGCGCATCGGGCGAAGTGATGCTCGGCGAGGTCGCGACCGTCCAGCCCGAGCTGGTCGGCGATTTCGGAACGCTGATGGAGTGGGCCGACGCCCGGCGCCGGCTCAAGGTTCGCGCCAATGCCGAGACTCCGGCCGATTGCCGGACCGCCCGGGAGTTCGGCGCGGAGGGGATCGGCCTGTGCCGGACCGAGCACATGTTCTTCGATTCGGAGCGGATCTCAAACGTCCGGCAGATGATACTCGCCGGCGACGAAGCGGGCCGCCGGGCCGCGCTCGACAAGCTTCTCCCGGCCCAGCGCGACGATTTCGAGCAGATCTTCCGGATCATGGCCGGCCTCCCGGTGACGATCCGCCTCCTCGATCCGCCGCTCCACGAATTCCTTCCCCACAATGATGAGGAATTCGCCGAGGTCGCCGCGGGCGCCGGAGTCGAGGTCGAGACTTTGCGGGCGCGCGCCGCCGAGCTTCACGAGGTCAATCCGATGCTCGGCCATCGCGGCTGCCGGCTCGGAATCACCTATCCCGAGATTTACGAGATTCAGGCGAAGGCGATCTTCGAGGCGGCGGTCGCGGTCGCCCGCGACGGCGATCCGCCGATCCCGGAAGTGATGGTCCCGCTGGTCGCCACCCGGGCCGAGCTCAGGATCATCCGCGAGCTCATCGACCGGGTCGCGGCCGAGGTGTTCGAGGAGCAGGGCCTGAAGCTGGACTATCTGGTGGGCACGATGATCGAGCTTCCCCGGGCCGCGCTCGCCGCCGGAGCGATCGCCGAGGAAGCGTCATTCTTCAGCTTTGGGACCAACGATCTCACCCAGACGGCGCTCGGCGTCAGCCGCGACGATGCCGCCCGATTCCTTTCGGCCTATGTCGAAAAGGGCATTTTAGCCCGCGACCCGTTCGTCAGCCTCGACGTCGAGGGCGTCGGCGAGCTCATCTCGATCGCCGCCGAGCGGGGGAGGGCGGTGAAGGACGGGCTCAAGCTCGGCATTTGCGGCGAGCATGGCGGCGATCCGGCCTCGATCGCCTTCTGCGAAACCACCGGCCTCGATTATGTCAGCGCCTCGCCCTACCGGGTCCCGATCGCCCGCTTGGCCGCGGCGCAGGCGGCGCTCAGGGCGTAAGCTAATTCGCGCGGATCAGACGGGTCGGTCTTCGGCCCGGCGATCGGCATCCGCCGCCGCGGTGCGATGGTTTGACTCGCTTTGCGCATATTCCTTGCGCAAGTGGCGATTTTCCGCCTCGATCGCTTCGCGCCGCCTGACTTCTTCGCGATAGCGGCGCTTCCACTTGCCGCCGGCAAGGAAGGCCATGCCGAGAAACAGCCCGAGCAGGAAAGCGAGCAGCAGCACAAGCCACTGGTCGAGCGAAAAGGCTTCCATTCTCCCGATCCTCCGTCCTGGCTCAAACCCGTCCGAGCCTTCCAATCGCGGGGCGGCGGGATTGTTCCGCCGCCGTCGCGGTCATTTGGAGAGGAGGGCGTCGTTGATCGAGCAGGCGGCGGGGCCGAGGATGACGATGAACAGCACCGGAAGGATGAACAGGATCAAGGGAACCGTCATGATCGCCGGCAGCCGGGCCGCTTTCTCTTCGGCGCGCATCATCCGCTCGTTGCGGAACTCGGCCGAGAGCACTCGGAGGGCGCTGGCCAGCGGAGTGCCGTATTTCTCGGTCTGGATCATCGTCGTGACGACGCCGCGGATCGAATCGAGATCGATCCGGTTGGCGAGATTTTCGAACGCGCTCCGACGATCGGTGAGGAAGCCAAGCTCGATCGAGGTGAGGGCGAATTCGTCGCCGAGCTCAGGATAGGCCTTGCCCAACTCGCGGGCTACCCGCCCGAACGCGGAATCGACGGTAAGGCCGGCTTCGGCGCAGATGACGAGCAGGTCGAGAGCGTCCGGAAGGCCCTTGCGGATCGAGTGGGTGCGCTTGTCGACCTTGTTCTTCAGCCACAGGTCCGGCGCCTTGTAGGACAGCAGGAGGGTGCCGGCGACGAGGCCGTATTTCTTGAACGCGCCCCAGGTCGGGAACGAGTCGAGCAGATAGACGAAAGTGATGGCGGCGCCGCCAAGCACGAGCGGCAGAACGAAGCGGGCGAAGATCAGGACGAAGGCGAGGTCCTTGGAGCGGATTCCGGCCTGCATCAGCCGCTTCTGCGCCTTCTCGACCTGCTCCGCCTGGAGCATCTTCATCGACGAAAGCAGCCCGCGAACCCGGTCGGCGACCTCGTTCTTGTTGCTGATGTTACGCCGGCGCTTCGAGGTCGAGGCGACGATTCCGGCCTTCAGCTGCTCGCGGCGCTCGTTGAGCGCCTTGACCCGCTTGGCCATCGGATCGCGGACTGTGGTCGCCGCGTAGATGGCGACGAGCACGGCGAACGTGGCCACGGCCGACAGCGCCGTCGCCACCATGACGACGTCGATCCCCATGAAAGTCGGGCCGGTTGCGGGTGCCATTTCCTGATTATCCCCTGATCAGATTTCGAAGTTGATCATCTTCGCCATGATGAAGGCGCCGATGCTCATCCACACCATGCCGAGGCCGCCGGCGATCATCAGCCGCGGATCGACGAAGAAATTCTGCATGTAGGCGCCGTTGATGAACCAGATCAGCCCGAAGACGATGAACGGCAAAGCGCCGATGATGTAGGCGGAAGCCTTGGATTCCGACGACATGGCGCGGATCTTGAGCTTCATCGCCGAACGCTTGCGAAGCACTTCGGCCAGGTTGGACAGGGTCTCGGCCAGGTTGCCGCCCGTCTCGCGCTGGATCGCAAGGCTGATCACGAAGAACTGGAATTCGGGCGTCCCGAGCCGGTCGGCGGTCTCCTGGAGCGCCGCTTCCATCGTCCGGCCGATCTTCA
>CAMPIH010000233.1 GCA_946886275.1 uncultured Sphingosinicella sp. | reverse complement strand
GGCGGGTCGCCTCCTCGATCCCGTGGGTGAGATAGGGCCGGCAGGTGCAGATGTCCGATCCGAACACGTCGGAGCCGTTGCATTCGTCATGGACCCGGCAGGTCAGGGTCCGCTTCGTGTCGCCAAGGAAGGCGGGATCGCCGAAGATATAGAGGGTCATGCCGCCGATCGGCGGGAGGAAGACGGACAGATCGGGCCGGGTGACGAGCTCCGGATACATTCCGCCGGTCTGCTCGAACAGGCAGCGCCTAAGGCTGCCCTCCTTGACCCCGAAGCGCTCGGCCACGCCGGGGAGCCACCAGACCGGATCGACGGCGATCTTCGTCACCGAGATGTCGCCGGCCTCGTGGACGATGTCGCCGTCGACCTCGAGCCGCCCAGCGGCGATCGCCGCCTGGATTTCGTGAAGGGTCAGCCGCGCCTTGGTGATGGCGATGGTGGGGCGGATATCGACGCCTTCCGCGATCAGCCCGCCAAAATCCTGGGCGACGCGATGGCCCCAGGGGTCGAGCGCGACGATCTTGCCGAGATCGCGCCATTGCGGCTGAGGTCCGATCTCGCAGACCGGCGACGTATCCTGAAGGTCGGGCCGAGCCTGCGGATCCATCGCCCCGGCCGAAATGGCGAGCGCCCGATAGACCGAATAGGATCCGCCATGGGCGCCGATCGCGTTGCGATCGGAGCGTGCATTGACCGTCGCGACGACCGGTCCGCGCTCTTCGGCGGTGGCCGCGCCCCAGTGGAGAGGAAATCGCGCCGGTGCGCGCGAACCGGGATGCGAGGTCAGGCGGATATGGCCGCTCTTGTTCTCCGGAACGTTCATCGATGATCCCTCCCCGCCATGACCGTGCGATCTCGGCGTGGCGAGGCTACGCGACCGGCCTGCCACTGGCTAGGCTTCTCATCCGGCGGGCGAATTCGGCCGCCGCGGCCGCCAGGGCTCAATCGGCGCCCCAGGGCGGCGGCGGCGGCGCGACCGGCCGGGTAAGATCGAACTCGACCCGGAAAAAGCGGTTCGGCCGCCGAAGCTCGTAGACGAAGTTCTCTCCCGGGGCGACTTCGACCGACCAGACATTGGTCACGGACTGGGGGTTGCCTTCGCGGAGGAATAGATCGCGGGAGTGGCTGTCCGCGGGAAATTCCTGGCGCTGCGCGGTGCCGGCGGCGACGCTGTCGCCGCCATATTGGGTCAGAACGTCCTCGCTCCCGTCTTCGTGGCGGTGATCATGCTTCAGTCGAAGCCCATCGCCCGTCCGGCTGATGACCCAGGTACGGGACTGATCGTCGCCGACGTGGAACGGGATCCTTATCTCGTCCGCCGAGCAGCTACGCACGTGCATCACCAGCCGGCTGCCGGCGAAATCGCGGTCGGCCGAATCGCTGGAGATGACCCGTCCTCGATAGGCGTTGCCGCAGAGCGAACGGAGACGTTCGAAGAAGGCGTGCTGCGGCGCCGGAGCGTCGGCAATCGTGGCGCAGCCGCCAAAAGCGACGAGGGCGAAGACGGCCATCGAATGTCGTGCTCGGTTCATCGAACGGACCTTACGGGCGGCACCGATGACCGACAAGGAAGGCGATCATCGCTCCATTGTGCGACCGCAATGGACCCTCTAGTCCGCTCTCGGCAAAAGGAGTCCGGTCATGCGTATCGTTCGTAAAGCCCTGCTTCCACTGATCCTCATCGGCGGCTGCACCGCCGCGACCGACGCGCCCGATGCCGCCAACGCGGCCGCCGGCCAGGCGCAGGCACCGCGATCGGCCCAGTCGGACCGCCCGTTCCAGGTCGAGGAAGTGGCGCAATTCGCCGAACCCTGGGCGATGACCTTCCTTCCCAACGGGCTGCTTCTGGTCAGCGAGAAACGCGGCGCCCTGCGCTTCATCGACTTCATGGATGAAGGCCCCTCGCAGCGCCTCGGCTCCATCTCCGGCGTTCCGGCGGTCGATTATGGCGGCCAGGGCGGCTTCGGCGACGTCGTTCCCCATCCCGATTTCGCCCGCAACAACCTCCTCTATCTCAGCTACGTCGAAGGCGAGGGCGACAATCGCGGCGCGGCCGTGGCCCGGGCCAGGCTCGTGCTCGACGAGGCCGACGCCGGCCGGCTCGAGGACCTTCAGGTGATCTGGCGGCAGAGCCCGAAAATGGGCGGGCGAGGCCATTATGGCCATCGCCTCGCTTTCTCCCCCGACGGCCGCCACCTCTTCATCAGTTCCGGCGACCGCCAGGAATTCACGCCCGCCCAGGACATGAACGCCAATCTCGGCAAGATCCTCCGGCTCAATCCCGACGGCAGCGTGCCGGCCGACAATCCGTTCGCGAGCCGGGGCGGAGTCACTGCCCAGATCTGGTCGCTCGGCCACCGCAATCCGCTCGGGATCGCCTTCGCTCCCGACGGTCGACTCTGGGAAGTGGAGATGGGCCCGAGCGGCGGTGACGAGATGAACCTCGTCGAACGCGGCTCCAATTACGGCTACCCGATCGTCTCGAACGGCGATCATTATGACGGCCGCGAAATCCCCGATCACAGCACAAGGCCGGAATTTAACGCGCCGGAAATCACCTGGACCCCTGTCATCTCGCCTTCGAGCCTGATCTTCTACTCCGGATCCCTGTTCCCGCAGTGGCGCGGAAGCGCGTTCATCGGGGCCTTGTCCGGCCAGGCGCTGGTGCGGGTGACGATCGACGGCAACAGCGCCCGCGAGGCCGAACGCTGGCCTATGGGCGCGCGAATCCGCGGGGTCGAGCAGGCCGCCGACGGTTCCATCTACCTGCTGGAGGACCAGCGCCAGGGAAGCGGCGGAAGACTGCTCAGGCTGACGCCCGCAGGCTAGCGACCGGATCGGTGCCGGTCCCGGTCAGGCGCGGCGATAGCGGAAATACCAGACTTCGTGGCCGATCCGCCGCGCCTTCGCCTCGTAGCGCGTTTCCGGCCAGCCGCCGGGACGTTCGAGGAAATCGCGGGTGCTCTCGGCAAGCCATTCGAAATCGCTCCGCCGATTCATGACCATCATCGCCCAG
>CAMPIH010000232.1 GCA_946886275.1 uncultured Sphingosinicella sp. | reverse complement strand
GCGCTCATAGGCCTTCTCGCCGGCGAGATAATCCTTCGACAATGGGGGGCGCTCGTAGGGAAGGTCTGGCTCGGCCCCGACCAGCCCGATCGGGCCTTCGAAGCCGCGCTGGCGAAGCGCGATCGCGGCCTGGGCGCCGCCATGGCCGCCGCCGATGATCAGGACGTCGAAATCGGGCATCACCTCTCCTTGCTCCGCACTCCGGGCCTCAAGGCCGCAAATCTTCCGAAGGGGCAAGCCGGAAAGGTCGATTGGGCGAGGCGGCGCGACCGATCGCTTCAACTCGGCATATAGAAGCCATGGTAACGGCGTTCGCCCAGGTCGCCTATCGATGGCGTCATGAGACGACCCACCTCTGCACTTGCCGGCTTGCTACCTTTCCTCGCTTTGCTTTTCGCGGCCTGCGCTATGACGGCGCCGGACGGCGAAGATCGGGCTCGACCCGTGGAATTCGTCTGCAAGGGCGGTGCTCGCTTCCTGGTGGAATATCAGCGAGACCGGGTCCGGATCACGACGTCGCAGGGAATCTGGCTGCTGGACGAGAGGCCCTCGTCGATCGGTCGCCGGTTCGGGTCGGAGACGGCCGCCTTCATCCACGATGAGGACCGCGGCGCGTTGAACGGACTTCCAGGCGGGCCGTTTCGTCGCTGTCGGGAAGCTTTGGGCGATTCAACGGCATGACGGCCTTGAATCCAACAGGATCTCCCGAGCATCTCCGAAACATGTTCAGTCGGATGAGAGGAGGAAGGACGATCGGACGGAGCGACGACGATCTGGGCCGAACGCTCCTCCACGCCGTCGCTGAGCGCCATCCCCTTGTTCATGCCGCCGCGGTCGGCGCCTTCATGGCGGCTGCGGCGGGTTCGGCCCTGGCGCAAGGCTCCGGCCGCCCGATCACGTCGGCGATCGTCTTCCTGCTCGGAGTCACGATCGCCGGCGCTCTGGAAGGGGTATGGGGCGGCCTCATCGCCGCCTTGATCGCCTCGGCTGCCTATAATTTCTTCCTGATCCAGCCGACCTTCCGGTTCAGTCTGGCCGGTCTCGAGGATTATGTCCCTTTGATCGCCTTCAATGCGGGCGCCGTCGCCTTCGGCCTGCTGACGGGGCGGCTCAAGGACAGGGCGTTGGCGGCGGACCGGGCCCGCCAGCGGATCGGTGCCCTGCTCGAGTTGAGCGAAAGATTGCAGGCTGCGGTCAGCATCGACGACATTCCGCAGGCGATCCAGGCTTCTGCCGGCAGCGACGGCCAGCTGCAGTTCGAGCTTTACGTGAGCGATGGCCAAAAGCTTCGTCCTCTCCAGCACGACGCCCGTCACACGGAACTCGCTTCTGAGGCTTTTGCGGGGCGAACGGCGGTATCGGGCCCGGGTCGTCGCGGCACCTATGTGCTGACGAGCGCGGAAGCGCCGCTCGGCGTCCTCGTCGTCGAATGGGCGGAAGAATCCGGGCGAAGCTTCGGTGACGAGGATCTGGCGGCGCTCGCCAACCTCGTCGGCATCGCCGTCGAAAGGTGCCTCTTGCTGGAACGGCTTTCCCAGGCCGAGCTCGTCCGCAAATCCGAGGAATTCAAGAGCGCTTTGCTGTCCTCCGTCTCGCACGACATGCGCACCCCGCTGAGCGCGATCTCTGCCTCCGCGAGCAGCCTCGCCCGCTACGGCGAGGAGCTGCCGGAGGAATCGAAGGCGGACATGCTGAACATGATTCAGGAGCAATGCCAGCGGCTGAACCGCTACACGACCAATCTCCTCAATCTCGGCCGGCTTCAGGCGGGGCTGGACCGCGATCGATTCATGCCGTGCGACGCGATCGAGGCGCTGGGAGCGGCGATCAGCCAGGTGCGACAGCTCGAGGGACGGCACGAGATCGTCAAGCGGATCGACGTTCCCGCTGCACTCGTCCGGGCGGATCCGGTAATGCTCGAGCAGGTCTTCTACAACGTCCTCGAGAACAGCGTCCGCTACAGCCCGCCTGCGACGCCGATCACGGTTTCGGCCAGGCTCCGCTCGTCGCGCCTTCTGATCTCCATCCGCGACATGGGCCGGGGCATCCCGGTGGGAGAGCATAAGAGGATCTTCGAGCGCTTCCATCGCGTCAACGACAGCGTCGGCAGCGGTGAAGGCACGGGGGTCGGCCTCGCTATCGCCAAGGGCTTCACCGAGGCTTTCGGAGGCAGGATCTGGGCCGGCGTCCCGGAAGATTCCGAGACGGGGACCGTCGTCACGATCGAGCTTCCCGTCACCGAAGCGAGCAAAAAATCGTGAGTGCCCGGATTCTCATCATCGACGACGAGCTTGCCATCGTTCGCGCCCTTCAGCCGGTGCTCGTGGCGCGGGGATGGACGGTCTTCATGGCCGCCGACGCGGTCCAGGGTCTTCGGTGCGCCAGGGAGGAGGCGGTCGACCTCATCTTGCTCGACCTCGGCCTTCCGGACGCGGACGGGAAGGATCTGATCCCGAGCCTGCGGGGGATCGGCGACGTGCCGATCATCGTCATCTCGGCGCGGCACCAGGAGGCGGAAAAGGTCGCGGCGCTCGACGCGGGGGCCGACGACTATGTCGACAAGCCATTCGGCATCGACGAGCTGATGGCCCGGATCCGCGCCGCCCAGCGCCGGCGCGGCGGCGCCGGAGCGATCCTGAAGACGGCCACGATCGAGGTCGACGGCGCACGAAGGCGAGTCCGGCTGCTTGGGGAGAATGTGAAGGTCTCGCCCAAGGAATTCGAGCTGTTGCGCTGCCTTGCCGACCATGCCGGACAGGTCGTGACTCACCGGCGACTCCTCCTCGCCGGCTGGGGTGATCCTGCCGCCGACCCGCAATATCTGAGGACCTATATCGGACTGCTTCGGCAGAAGCTCGAGGAGGACCCCTCGGAGCCTCGCCTGGTCCTGACCGAGCCCGGCGTGGGGTATCGGCTCAATGTGTGATCAGGCACTTCAGGCCTTTGCTCCCCATTCGGCTTCCCATGCCTTTGCGAGAGCCGCCGAACCGGCCTCGTTCCGGCACTATGTGAGAAATCGCCGCTACGATTTCGGCCGTGGCACCG
>CAMPIH010000231.1 GCA_946886275.1 uncultured Sphingosinicella sp. | reverse complement strand
TTCGGCCGACCTCGATCAGCCGCTCGACCGCGGCGCGCTCGCCGGGGCGAAGATGAGAGATATCGGGGGCGAGCCGGATCGTGCCGGTGCGATCCAATATCTCGGAAATCTGCTGCTGCGACCAGGTGACGGCAGGAACCGGCGCCGGCGTGACGGGTGGGCTTTTCGGAACGCAGCCGGCAAGGACCAGCGGCAGGAGCAGAAGGGCCGGCCGGAGCATCGGGCCCATCCTAGTCGAACAGGCTCGAGACCGAACTTTCGTCGGCGATCCGCTTGACCGCCTCGGCGAGCAAAGGCGCGATCGTCAGGATCCGCACCTTGGGGCTGCCTTCGGCGGAATCATAAGCGGCGATCGAATCGGTGATGACGAGCTCGCGAAGGACGCTGTTGTCGACCCGGGCGACGGCCGCGCCCGAGAGCACGCCATGGGTGCAGTAGGCGACGACGTCCTCGGCGCCGCTTTCCTTGAGCGCCGCCGCCGCGTTGCACAAGGTCCCCGCCGAATCGACGATGTCGTCGATCAGGATGCAGAAGCGGCCGGCGACGTCGCCGATAATGTTCATCACTTCGGATTCGCCGGGCCGCTCGCGGCGCTTGTCGACGATCGCCAGCGGCGCGTTGTCGAGCCTCTTGGCCAGCGCCCGGGCGCGGACGACCCCGCCGACGTCGGGCGAGACGACGGTGATGTTCCTGCTCTTGAACCGGGCCTGGATGTCCGCCGACATCACCGGGGCGGCGTAGAGATTGTCGGTCGGGATGTCGAAGAAGCCCTGGATCTGGCCGGCGTGGAGATCGACCGAAAGGACTCGATTGGCGCCAGCAACGGTGATCAGATTGGCGACGAGCTTGGCGGAAATGGGGGTCCTCGGGCCGGGCTTCCGGTCCTGCCGGGCATAGCCGAAATAGGGAACGACGGCGGTGATCCTCTTGGCCGAGGCGCGGCGAAGCGCGTCGATGCAGATCAGCAATGCCATCAGATTGTCGTTGGCGGGGTAGGAGGTCGACTGGACGACGAAGACGTCCTCGCCGCGGACGTTTTCGTGAATCTCGACGAAGATCTCCTCGTCGGCGAAGCGGCGGACGCTCGCTTCGGTGACGGGCATTTCGAGATATTCGGCGATCGCCTTGACCAGCGGCAGGTTCGAATTGCCCGACATCAATTTCATGGCGGTCGTCTTAGGGTGTGATGTCGCCAGCCGCAACGGGCCCGTTGCCCGTCGTCGCTGCGGTCAATAGAGCCGGCGCCATGACCGTCGTCACCCGCTTCGCCCCGGCGCCGACCGGCCGGCTCCATGTCGGCAACATCCGGACCGCGCTCCATAACTGGCTCTGGGCCCGGCGGCACAGCGGCAGATTCATCCTTCGCCTCGACGACACCGATCGCGAGCGAAGCCGCGAAGAGCATGTCGAGGCGATCCGCCTTGATCTCGACTGGCTCGGCCTCGCCGCCGACGAGGAACATCGCCAGTCCCGCCGATTCGATCGCTACGAGGCGGCGCTGGGCCGGCTCGCCGAGGCGGGGCGCGCTTATCCGGCCTATGAGACGGCTCAGGAGCTCGAGCTCAAGCGCAAGGTGCAGCTCGGCCGCGGATTGCCACCGGTCTATGACCGCTCGGCGCTGAAGCTCACCGATTCCGATCGCGCCGACCTGGAGGCCGAGGGCCGGCGTCCGCACTGGCGCTTCAAGCTCGATCACGAGCGACCGATCGTCTGGGACGATCTCGTCCGCGGTCCGCAGCATCTCGATCCGGCCTTGCTCAGCGATCCGGTGATCAGGCGCGAGGACGGAAGCTGGCTCTACATGCTCCCGAGCGCCGTCGACGATATCGACATGGGCGTCACCCATGTCGTCCGCGGCGAGGACCATGTCACCAACACCGGGCTTCAGCTGCAGATGTTCGAAGCGCTCGGAGCGCCGGCGCCGGCCTTCGCCCACGAAGCCTTGCTCGTCGGATCGGAAGGTAAATTGTCGAAGCGGCTCGGCTCGCTGGGAGTCGAGGCGATGCGGGAAGCCGGAATCGAACCCCAGGCGCTGGTCGCGAAGCTGGCGCGGATCGGCACCAGCCTCCCGGTCGAGCCGTTCGTCGCGATCGGGCCGCTGGTCGCGACCTTCGATTTTTCGACCTTCGGCCGAGCGCCGGCCCGGTTCGACATGGACGAGCTCGCCGCGCTCAACGCTCGGATCATCCACCAGCTGCCCTTCGCAAGCGTCAGCGACCGGCTGCCCGAAGGGATGAGCGAGGCCGACTGGGAGGCGATCCGGCCCAATCTCCAGAAAGTGGCGGAAGCGGGCGACTGGTGGGAGATATTGCACGGCCGGATCGAGCAGGAAGCGGCGGCCGAGGACCGCGATTTCCTCGCCGCCGCCGCCGATTCGGCCGAGGCGCTCGATTGGTCGGCGGAGCCCTGGCCGCAGCTGGTCGCAAGGCTCAAGGAAGCGACCGGCCGTTCGGGCAAGAGCCTGTTCCTTCCGCTTCGCCGGGCGCTCACCGGCCGGGATAGCGGCCCGGAGATGGCGGCCCTGCTCCCGCTCATCGGCCGCGACGAGGCGGTCGCCAGGCTGAGATCTGCCGCGGGCTGATCCAGGCTTAAGGCCGTCGCCAGCCTTGTCCGCAGCGCCGTCTCGCGGCTGAGCCATCCGTTCATTCCGATGTTGGCAGCCGCGGGAACTTTCATGCTTGCGCAACATTTGTGATGGTATATCATTAGGAGATATTATAACATCCATCCCCAAGTTGTGCCGAAGAGGATGAAGGAGAGAGACGATGCGTGAAGGAGGTTTTCTCGAGCAGAAGAGGGCAAGCCCGGTCGGCTTCACCCTCGTCGTCGCCGGCCACGCCGCGGCGCTCGCGGCCTTGTTGCTAATCAAGGGGCCGGACATCCTTCCGGCGGGCTTCAATCCGACGGAGATCTTCACCGTCCCGACGCCTCAGCCCGACGAGCCGCCGCCCCCGCCGCCCCAGCCCAGGGACGAGGTTCCGCCGCTGCCTCAGCAGCCGACCCAGATCGACATGAACGCCAGCGCGAGCATCGCATATTCCGGCTTAT
>CAMPIH010000230.1 GCA_946886275.1 uncultured Sphingosinicella sp. | reverse complement strand
AGGACGACGCCGCCCTCCACGGCCAGATCGTCGCAGGCGTGCCGATCTACTCGCCGAAGGCGCTTCCCGATCTTGTCCGGACCGCCCGCCTCAGCGAGGTTTTCCTGGCGATGCCGAACGCGACCCGTACCCAGCGTCTCGCCGCCATTTCCAGGCTCACCGAGCTGAACGTCAAGGTAAAGACGATCCCCGCGCCGGAAGAAATCGTCTCCGGCCGGTTCACGGTCAGCGACATGAGGCCGATCAGCGTCAACGATCTGCTTCGCCGGGATCCGGTGGAGCCTCTGACCCAGCTGATCCGCGAGGCGGTGGAGGATCACAGCATCCTGATCACCGGCGCCGGCGGCTCGATCGGCTCGGAGATCTGCCGGCAGATCCTCCATGCGCGCCCGCGCAAGCTTGTCCTTCTCGATCATAGCGAGTTCGCGCTCTATGCGATCGAGCAGGAACTGATCGAGGCAAGCGAGCGGCTCCCCGATCATGACCGGCCCACCATCTCCGCCATCGTCGGATCGATGCTCAACGAGGCGCTGGTGAGGCAGCTGATCGCCACCTTCGAAGTGGACACGATCTACCACGCGGCGGCGTACAAGCATGTCCCCTTGCTCGAGCAGAACGAAGTCATCGGAGTCGAGAACAACGTCGTCGGAACGCTCATCCTCGCTCGGGCAGCTTTCGATGCGAAGCTGACCCGATTCACGATGATCTCCACCGACAAGGCGGTCCGGCCCAAGAGCGTGATGGGCGCGAGCAAGAGGGTCGCCGAACTGATCATCCAAGGGCTCGCCGACCGCTCCGACTGTCGGACCCGCTTCGGCATCGTCCGCTTCGGTAACGTCCTCGATTCCTCGGGCTCCGTCGTCCAGCGGTTCCGAAAGCAGATCGCCGCCGGCGGACCGGTGACCGTGACTCACAAGGACATCACCCGTTTCTTCATGTCGATCCCAGAGGCGACCCAGCTCGTCCTTCAGGCGAGCGCGATGGCGCTGAACGGCGAGGTGTTCGTGCTCGACATGGGCGAACCCGTGAAGATTTCGGACCTCGCCCGGAACATGATCACCCTGTCGGGGATGACCGTTCTCGACGAGCAGAACCCGGCCGGCGATATCGAGATCCGCTATGTCGGTCTTCGGCCCGGCGAAAAGCTGTACGAGGAGCTCTTCGTCGGCGAAGAGACTCTGGACACGACCCACCCGCGGATCCGGATGGCGAAGGAACGCTCGGTGCCGCTCGACGAACTGGAGGGGCATCTCCAGGACCTCCAGCAAGCGATCGAATCGGGCAGCGCCAATGCGATTCGAACAAAGCTGAGCGAACTCATCGCTCCGGACGAGGGCGAATTGACCGGCAGCATGAATGGACCGCGCGATCCCGTCGTGGATGGCCAGAAGGTCGTTCGGATCAAATAAGCTGGGCGCTCGGTCGACACTGAAGTTGGCGGTGATCACCGACGGCGAGGCGCTTCAGCGCTTTGCCCTCGAGGCGGTGAACGCGGTCGTCGGCTGCGACGAGGTCGCGATCTTCTCCTGCACCAATACCCGGCTGCGCCGGCGCCCGGTCAAGCATGGCTTCTATTACGCGCTGAACCTGTTGACGGTCGTCAATCCCTGGACTCGTTCAGTCCCGCTGGAGCGGCTGACGAAACGGGTTTCCCGAGCGGCGTCGTTCGAATCCGGCTATGAAGGGGCCTGGCAGACTCTGCCCGCAGAGACCGTTCGGGAGCTCCGCGAATATGATCTCATCCTGAAGTTCGGGATGGGTCTGTTGCGAGTGCCCCCGGCCGAAGAGCTGCCGGTCCCGATCCTCTCCTATCATCACGGCGATCCGGACAAATATCGCGGCCGCCCTGGCGGCTTCTGGGAGATCATGTCGGGGGAGCCGGCCATGGGGCAGATCGTCCAGGCGATCGGCAACAAGCTCGATGCCGGCCAGGTCCTGGCGTTCGCCGAAACCAAGGTCCTGCCCTGGTCCTATCGCGCGACCTTGATCGAATCCTACCGCCACTCGCCGCTGATCATCAACGAGGCGATTCGCAACGCACTGGCTGGCTCGGCCTTGCCCAAGCCGTGCCGGGGCAAGAATTATCGGCTGCCGTCGAACGCCCAGGTCGTCGGCTTCGTCGCGAAGATGGCCTTCGCCTTCGTCAGACGCCTCGTCTACGGGGCCCTGTTCGAGAAGAAATGGAAAGTGTCGCTCGCCCCGCTTCCGGCGCAGGCGGTGCCCGAGTTGTTCGTGCAGCCAACCTTCCCACAGGCGGAGAGCTGGCGGACTCTCGAGCCTGCTCGGGGTTACACCTTCTACGCCGACCCCTTCTTCACTCCCGATCCACGAGGTATATTGGTCGAGGCGCTTCGCGGCAGCTCCGGCCGCGGCGAGATCGTCCTGGTCACGCCGGACGGGCCGCGCACGGTCTCCGTCGCAAAGGGGCACATGTCCTATCCTTCGACGATCGAACTGGACGGCCATCCTTATGTCGTTCCCGAAATGGCGGGCTGGTCACCGCCGAAGCTCTTCATTCTCGACGACGGCATTCTCAAGGAGCGGCGATCGCTTCGGATCGAGGGGGATCCGCGGATCGTCGACCCCACCCTCTTCCAGCATGAGGGCCGCATCTATCTGTTCGGCAACATCCGAAGCGTCGGCTCCAACGCGCTTTACCTCTGGTCGGCGGAGTCGATCGATTCCGAATTCCGGCTTCATCCCCTCAGTCCGCTTCGAGTCTCGCCGCTTGGCTCGCGGATGGCCGGTTCCATCCTCTCGATCGGCGGCCGGCTGCTAAGGCTCGGCCAGGACTTTCGCTTCGGCTACGGCGACGGCATCATCGCCTTCGAGATCGAGATACTGACGGCCCAGGATTATCGCGAACGGCCGCTCGGCGCGCTTCGCTTCTCCGACCGCCACGGCCCACATACGCTCAACCTGACGGACGGCGAGATCGTCTTCGACTGGTATCGGGACGGCTTCACGCCGTTCGCGGGATTACGTCGGCTCGCCAACCACAGGAACGACTAGGCCTCCTGACTCGCCTCAGGCGACGCTCGCCTGATGGAGCGCAGCCAGCACTCGGTCCTGGTCTGCCGTGGTGAGATAGGGGCTCATC
>CAMPIH010000229.1 GCA_946886275.1 uncultured Sphingosinicella sp. | reverse complement strand
GACATCTGCACCTGCCGGCCCTATCTCACCCACGGGATCGAGGAGGCGACCCGCCAGGCCCAGGCCGGCGGAGTTGGGCTGATCGTCTACAACCGCAAGGAAGGCCGTGCGCTCGGCGAAGTCACCAAGTTCCTCGTCTACAATGCCCGCAAGCGTCAGCCCGGGGGCGATCAGGCGGCGACCTATTTCGAGCGAACCGAATGCGTCGCCGGGGTCCAGGACGCGCGCTTCCAGCAGCTGATGCCCGACGTCATCCACTGGCTCGGGATCAGTCGGATCGATCGCTTCGTGTCGATGTCGAACATGAAATATGACGCGCTCGCCGCCGGCGGAGTCGAGATCGGCGAACGGGTTCCGATCCCCGACGGCCTGGTGCCGCCCGACGCAAGCGTCGAGATGGAGGCGAAGAAGGCGGCCGGCTATTACACGCCCGACGCAACGCCAACCGCCGACCAGCTCAAGTCGGTGGTGGGCCGGGACCTCGGCAAGTTCTGATCGGCGTGACCGACTTGTCTTCACCGATCCGGCGACTGCTCAGCGCCGCCGCCGTCCGCGAACGCGCGCATGAGATGCTCGAGCGCGCTCTTGCGGGCGAGGTCGAGGGATGGGTGGTCGATCTCGGCCGGCTCGCCGACGCCGCCGAGCTCACCGCCGCGGTGACCCGGGAGCGCTATCCCGATCTCGCCATCCCGTTCCACGCCCGCTGGCGTCACTTCGTCGCCGGCGAACCGCGATTGCCGGACGGCGCCGACCCGGACTCGCGGGCACGGTCCGCCTTCGACCTCGTCATCCTGTCGGTGCTTCTCGATGCCGGCTCGGGACCAGGCTGGCAGTATCGCGACCCCGCCACCTTCACTCTCCTGGGCCGCTCCGAAGGGCTGGCGGTGGCGAGCCAGCGAATGTTCGAAGCGGGCACTTTCGCGGCGGAGGGGCGGGACCGGCTCCGCGCCGACGCGGCCGTCCTCGCCGGGCTCGACGAGGCCGTACTGGCGCTCGGCTTCCAGGCAGGCGAGGACAATGTGCTGCTCGGGCTCGACGGCCGCACCGCCTTGCTTCGCCGGCTCGGGCGGCAGGCCGCCGATCGGCCCGATCTCTTCGCCCGCGCCGACGATCCCCGGCCCGGCGGCTTGTACGACGCCCTCGTGGACCGCGCCGAGAACGGCCGGCTGCCGGCGCCGGTCATCCTCGAAACCCTGCTCGAGGCGCTCGGGCCGATCTGGGCGGATCGGCTGACCGTCGACGGCATCGCGCTCGGCGATTGCTGGCGTCATCCGGCGATCCGGCGCGACGATCCGAGCGACGGCCTCGTCCCGTTGCACAAATTGTCGCAATGGCTGGCTTATTCGCTGATCGAGCCGCTCCAGAAGGCGGGCCTCGAAATCGTCGACATGGACGGCCTGACCGGCCTCGCGGAATATCGCAACGGCGGCCTGTTCGTCGACACCGGGGTTCTTCGGCTCGCCGATGCTTCGGCCGCGGAGCGAAGCCACTTCGCGTCGGACCCGATCATCGTCGCCTGGCGGGCGATGACCGTCGCCTTGCTCGATCGGCTGGCGCCGGAAGTGCGCTGCAGGCTCGGCGTCGGCGAGGCGGAGTTCCCGCTTGCGCGAATGCTCGAAGGCGGCACCTGGATGGCGGGACGCCGGATCGCCGCCGAGCTCCGGCACGGCGGAGGCCCGCCCTTCACGATCATCAGCGACGGGACGATATTCTAGGGAGCAGGACTTCAATGCACGGATTGACGATCGTCGGGCACCCTCTGGTGCAGCACAAGCTCAGCCTGCTTCGCGACCGCAACAGCTCGATCCAGCTCTTTCGGTCGGTGGTTCGGGAAATGGCGACCCTGCTCTGCTACGAGGTCACCCGTGACCTTCCGACCGAGACGGTTCGGATCGAAACGCCGATCGCCACGACCGACGCGCCGCGGCTTTCGGGCAAGAAGCTCGTCATCGCGCCGATCCTCCGCGCCGGCCTTCAGATGGCCGAGGGCATGCTCGATCTCGTTCCGTCGGCTCGGCTCGCCCATGTCGGTCTCTATCGCGACCCTATGTCGCTCCAGGCGGTCGAATATTATTTCAAGACGCCGGAGGATTGCGCTCAGCGCCTCGTGATCATCGTCGATCCGATGCTTGCGACCGGCCACACGGCGATTGCGGCGGTCGACCGGCTGAAGGAAGCGGGCGTCTGCGACATGCGCTTCGTCTGCCTGCTCGCCGCCCGGCCCGGCGCCGAGGCGCTCCGATCGGCCCACCCCGACGTTCCGATCTGGGCGGCGGCGATGGACGAGGAGCTGAACGATCACGGCTATATCATTCCAGGGCTCGGCGACGCCGGCGACCGGACCTACGGAACCCGCTAGGATCAAGCCAGGATCGGACCAAAAAAGAAGGCCCCGCCGAAGCGGGGCCTTCAATGTCCTGGTTGTCGCTGAAACTCAGCGCCAGCCGGAACCGAAAAGCCAATTCCACATGTGAAATCTCCCTCTGGTAGTTGGATCCAACTCGAGAAGAGGGACGCCTTCGGCTCGGCCAAAAGCTGCCGGTGGGTTCAGTAGCGACGCGCGACAGATACGCTCTGGCGTCGACTCTGGCCCGTCCGGAACGGCGTCCATGCATTCTCGTGAGGATTAGTCCGCGCGGATCCGGGAAGATGTCGCATGGTGAAGAAAAAATTTACCATGAGGCGGAACTGTTGCGCCGGCGCCACAGTTGGACCACGCCCAAATTGGCGTCTCAACCCTGTCGGGGGAAATTGTTCGGGAAGACCGGCCAGTCGGCCGATCTCGGCATATCAGGCGGCCTGATCCGACTTTCTGACGTCGATCCGTTCGACGAGCTCCGAGAGCGGCAGAGGCGCTCCGGTGAGATAGCCCTGGACGATGTCGCAGCGCATCCGCTTGAGAGTATCGAGAATTTCCTCATTCTCGACGCCTTCGGCGACCACCTTCCGACCCAGCGAGTGGGCGAGCTGGATCGTCGAATTGACCATGATCCGATCGCTCTGCGAGCTTCCCAGCATGCTGACGAAGCTTCGATCGATCTTGAGCTCGGAAGCCGGGATCCGCCGCAGATATTCGAGGGTCGAGAAGCCGGTTCCGTAATCGTCGATCGACAGCTGGACGCCCATGGCGCTGAGCTGATGAAG
>CAMPIH010000228.1 GCA_946886275.1 uncultured Sphingosinicella sp. | reverse complement strand
GCGGCCGGTGGCGAAGCGCGATGTCGAGCATCTCCTCGGTCGCCGCCATTTCGAGGTTAAGCGGGATGGTGAGCCGCTCCATGAGCCGGTGGATGTCCGAATCGGTGATGTGGCGGCGGTCCTCGCGCAGATGGGCGGTGATCCCGTCCGCCCCCGCATCGGCAGCGGCGAAGGCGGCGCGAACCGGATCGGGATGGTCGCCGCCGCGGGCGTTCCGGATCGTCGCGACATGGTCGATATTGACCCCGAGACGAAGGGGCTCCGTCATCTCGGCCCGGCTTCGCCGGCGGCGGGCGCCTTTCGGCTGCCCGGCTTCTCGGCCGGGATCGCCGCCAGCTCCGGCGGAAGCGAATCGGCCGGATAGGTGGGGACGACGAAGCTCACCAGCGGGAAGAAGGGCACGCCGAGATCGGCCTCGCCGCCGGATCGGTCGACCAGAGCGGCGCCGGCGATGACGTCGCCGCCCGCTTCGGCGATCGCCGCCATCGCCTCGCGCGACGACAGGCCGGTCGTCACGACGTCCTCGACCAGGAGCACCTTCTGGCCGGGATCGAGGCGGAAGCCGCGGCGAAACTCGAAACTGCCGCTGGGCCGCTCGACGAACAGGGCCACGACACCCAGCGCCCGGCCCATTTCGTGGCCGATGATGACTCCGCCCATCGCCGGGGAAACGACGATGTCGATCTGGCTTCGAATCTCGCGCGGAATCCTGCCGGCGAGGGTGGAGGCGAGCCGTGAAGCGCGCATCGGATCCATCAACACCCGCGCGCATTGGAGATAGCGCGGGCTGTGGAGGCCCGACGAAAGGACGAAATGGCCTTCGAGCAGCGCCCCGGCGGCGCGGAACTCGGCCAGGATTTCCTCTTCGGTCATCATCTTTCCTGTCGGGATGGGTGGCCGGGATTGATAGGCATGGCCGCTCGCATCATCAAGCTTGGCGCAGCCGATGGAACATGCTTGAGGGACCGGGGTCGCCTGCCTATAAGGCGCCGCGTCGCGCCCCTCGGGCGCCCGAATCCAACCGCTCGTTCGGGCGGGTCCAAGGGGTTTAGATGAAGAGTCTTTTCAAGCTTGCCGCCATCGCCGCAGCATTCGGCCTGGCGCCCGCCGCAATGGCCCAGCCTGCCGCGGTTCCAGCCCAGCCGACGGCCCAGCCGACGCAGCCGTCGGCGCCGCCGACCGACGCGATCAGCGCCCAGTCGCAGGCCGCTCCAGCGCAGCCGCAGGACGCCAACAGCCCTCAGCCGCAGGAAGAGCCCAGCGACGCGACGGTGGCGCAGGCGGTGAATTTCACGCCGACGACGGCGACGGTCGGGATCGGCCAGCCGGACGGGCGGATGGGCCTTCAGGACCAGTTCACGCCGATCGGCGAGGAAGCGGCCTGGTTCCACAACTGGATCCTGATGCCCGCGATCACGATCATCTCGATCTTCGTCCTGATCCTCCTGGCCTGGGTGATCATCCGCTATCGCCGGGCCGCCAACCCGACTCCGTCGCGAACCACCCACAACACGATGCTGGAAGTGGTCTGGACGCTTGTCCCGGTCCTCATCCTGGTCCTCATCGCGGTGCCGTCGATCCGGCTTCTCGCCCACCAATATTCGCCGCCCCAGGCCGATCTCACGGTCAAGGCGATCGGCAACCAGTGGTACTGGACCTACGAATATCCCGATCACGGCATCGAGCTGGTGTCGAACATGATCAGCGACGAGCAGGCCGACGAGCGCGGCGAGCCCCGGCAACTGGCCGTCGACGAGCGGCTGGTCGTTCCCGCCGGCGCCACCGTGAAGGTGATCGTCACCTCCAACGACGTCATCCACGCCTGGGGCATCCCGGCCTTCTGGGTGAAGATCGACGCGGTGCCCGGGAGGCTCAACGAGACCTGGTTCCGGACCGAACGTCCCGGCCTCTATTATGGCGTCTGCTACGAGCTTTGCGGTGCCCGTCACGGCTACATGCCGATCGCCGTCGAAGTGGTTCCTCCGGAGCAGTTCGCTGCCTGGGTCGCCTCCAAGGGCGGCACGATGCCCGGCGCCCAGCCCGCAGCGGCCGCTGCCCCGGCGACGGCGCAGCCCGGCCTGACCGCCGGCCAGCCGACCGCGACGACCCCGGCTCCCCCCAATGTTGTCGAAGGCACGGTCACCCAGCCGGCGCTTTCGCGCGAAAGCACGCAGACAGAATAGGCGGCGACAGAAGATGACCGACACCACCGCAAACGCCGTCCATTTCGAGGCCGCGCACGGCCACGAGGCGCATCACGACGCTGATCACAAGCCGGGCTTCTTCGCCCGCTGGTTCATGTCGACCAACCACAAGGATATCGGCACCCTCTATCTGATCTTCGCGATCATCGCGGGGATCATCGGCGGCGGCATTTCCGGCCTGATGCGCTGGGAGCTGGCCGAGCCCGGTGTCCAGTATCTCGAGGCCTGGGCCGGGATCATGAATCCCGGCGCGACGTTCGACGAAGGACTCCATCTGTGGAACGTGCTGGTCACCGCCCACGGCCTGGTCATGGTCTTCTTCATGGTCATGCCGGCGATGATCGGCGGCTTCGGCAACTGGTTCGTTCCGCTCATGATCGGCGCTCCCGACATGGCCTTCCCGCGGATGAACAATATCTCCTTCTGGCTGCTTCCGCCGGCCTTCATCCTGCTCCTGGGATCGACCTTCTTCCCCGGCGGCAACGGCCTCGGCGCGGGCACCGGCTGGACCGTCTATGCGCCGCTCTCGACGAGCGGATCGACCGGCCCGGCGGTGGACCTGGTGATCTTCTCGCTCCACCTTGCGGGCGCGAGCTCGATCCTCGGCGCGATCAACTTCATCACCACCATCTTCAACATGCGCGCGCCGGGCATGACCCTTCACAAGATGCCTCTGTTCGTCTGGTCGGTGCTGGTTACCGCCTTCCTCCTGCTGCTGTCGCTGCCGGTGCTCGCCGGAGCGATCACGATGCTCCTCACCGACCGCAATTTCGGAACGCACTTCTTCGACGCCGCGGGTGGCGGCGACCCGGTCCTCTACCAACACCTGTTCTGGTTCTTCGGTCATCCGGAGGTCTACATCATGATCCTGCCGGGCTTCGGCATGATCAGCCACGTCATCGCGACGTTCAGCCGCAAGCCGGTGTTCGGCTATCTCGGCATGGCCTATGCGATGG
>CAMPIH010000227.1 GCA_946886275.1 uncultured Sphingosinicella sp. | reverse complement strand
ATGGCGCACGTGCATCACAGCCACAGCGGCTCCGACCTCACCTCGGCCGCCCAGACGACGATGGAGAAGTCGGGCGAGCAATGGACTCCGATGCGCGCCGCCGTGTTCAAGGCGCTCGCGAGCTTCGACAAGCCCGCCTCGGCCTATGACATTGCCGATCAGGTGTCGAAGGACCAGGGCCGCCGGGTCGCCGCCAACAGCGTCTACCGGATCCTCGATCTGTTCGTCGGCTCGAACCTCGCCCGGCGGGTCGAGAGCGCCAACGCCTATGTCGCCAACGACCATCCCGATTGCCTCCACGACTGCATCTTCCTGATCTGCGACCATTGCGGCCAGACCAAGCATATCGACGACGACCGCCTGTCCGGCGGAGTCCGCGACGCGGCCAAGGCGGCGGGCTTCGCGCCCGATCGGCCGGTGATCGAGGTTCGCGGCCGCTGCGGCGAGTGCGAAGGCGAATAAGCGGCCTTCGCCGCTCCCTCTAGACCCTCCCTGTAATCGCCGAGCGCCGCTTTCGGCCCAGCCCTTTTCGGCACCGGCCTGGCCGGTTCCCAGCGGTCGCGCGAGGGAACCGGGCTTCGGCGCACTTCGTTTTTTCCACGCTGGCGGGGGTCGTGCGCCTGAGCATGGGCTGCAGGGGGGTCTGGAGAAGTCGAAGTGCGTATCGCGCAAATTGCGCCGCTTGCAGAAGCCGTTCCGCCAAGGCTCTATGGCGGCACCGAACGCGTCATCTGGTGGCTGACCGAGGCCCTGGTCGACCTCGGCCATCAGGTCACCTTGTTCGCGAGCGGCGATTCGGCGACTTCGGGCAGGCTCGTCTCCTGCGCCGAAAGCGGGCTTCGACTCGCCGGAGTCGGCGATCATACCGCTCACACGCTCGTCATGCTCGATCGCGTCCTTCGCCGGTCGGGCGAGTTCGATATCCTCCACTTCCACATCGATCTTCACCAATTCCCGCTGTTCAGGCACCTTTCGAGCAAGTGCCTGACGACCCTCCACGGACGACAGGATCTGGCCGATGTCTGGCCGATCTACCGGGCCTTTCCGGAGATGAACCTGGTGTCCATCTCCGACGATCAGCGCCGCCCGATCGCCGGCGCGAACTTCGTCGCCACCGTCCACCACGGCCTTCCGACCAACCTCATTCCCTATTCGCCGGCCCCCAGTTCGTCCGAAGGTGACGACTATCTCGCGTTCGTCGGCCGGATTTCTCCTGAGAAAAGGCCCGACCGGGCGATCGAGATCGCAAGGCGGGCCGGCCTCAAGCTCAGGGTTGCCGCCAAGGTCGATCCGGCCGACGAGCTTTATTTCCGCGAACGGATCGCGCCCCTGCTCGACGACCCGCTGATCGAATATGTCGGCGAGATCGGCGACCGCGACAAGGCGGCCTTTCTCGGCGGGGCGCTCGCCTTGCTCTTCCCGATCGACTGGCCCGAACCGTTCGGGCTGGCGATGATCGAGGCGATGGCCGCCGGCACTCCGGTCATCGCCTGGCGCAACGGTTCGGTTCCCGAGGTGATCGAGCAGGGCCGAAGCGGGTTCATCGTCGACTCGGTCGAGGAAGCAGTGGCCGCGGTCGACGCCGCCCGCACTCTTTCCAGGAGCGGGGTCCGGGACCGTTTCGAGGCCCGGTTCACCGCCGACCGGATGGCGAGCGATTATCTGGCGGTCTATCGATCGCTTCTCGCCGGCCGTCGCGAGCCTCGTCGGGCCCGCGAGCTCGTCGGGGCGGGTTGAGCAAAGATGGAGCCGTCGGTCGCGATCCTGGACACAGAGAGGCGGGAGCCGCAGTCGGTTCCCGAGGAATATCATATCGAGGCGAGCCGGTCCCTCGTCGATCGGCCGCTCCGGATCCTCAAGCATGACGATCTGTTCGGCGTCTTCAACCAGCATGGCGATCTCCCGGGCGACGTCCAGGGCGCCGAGGGGCTCTATTTCCAGGACATGCGCTTCCTCTCCCGGCTGATGCTTCGGCTCGGCCGGATGTCGCCCTTGCTGCTCGGATCCGTCGTCCTCGACGACAATGCCGCCCTGATCGTCGATCTGACCAATGCCGATCTCCACGACCGGGAAGGGCGCCTTTGGCTGGCCCGCGACAGCGTCTTCCTCAGCCGCCAGAAATTCCTCAACGGCAATAGCTGCTACGAACGGCTGCTCGTGCGGCGCTTCGATCCGCTTGCGCGCAGCTTGCCGCTGGAGCTCCTGTTCGACGGCGATTTCGCCGATCTGTTCGAGGTCAGGGGAGAGCGGCGCGCCCGCCGCGGCAGCGTCTCGGCCGCGATCCTGGACTCCCGGAGTGTCGGCTTCCTTTATGTCGGCCTCGACGAGATCGAGCGCCGGGCGACGCTCTATTTCGATCCGCCGCCGGCCGAGCTGACCACCCGATCGGCGCGATGGGATCTCGACCTCAGCGAAGACGATGTCACCGAGATCCAGATCAAGACGGCCTGCGACGTCGGCGAGCGGAAGGCGCCCGAGCCGCCGCGGCTGTCGAGCGCCTATCGGGCGATGAGGCGGGCCAGCCACAGGCGCTCGGGCGCGCTCGGCCGGGTCGGCAGCTCGAACGCCTTGTTCAACGAGGTCCTCTCGCGCTCGGCCTCGGACATCGACATGCTTCTGACGAACACCGAATATGGCCTTTATCCCTATGCCGGGACGCCCTGGTACAGCACGATCTTCGGCAGGGACGGGATCATCACCGCGCTTCAGCTGATGTGGGTCGCCCCCGAGATCGGCCGAGGCGTTCTCGAGGCGCTCGCTCTGACCCAGGCGGTCGAGGTCGACGCGGCCGCCGACGCCCAGCCGGGCAAGATCGTCCACGAGATCCGCAACAGCGAGATGGCGAGATTGGGCGAGGTGCCGTTCCGGCGCTATTACGGCACCGTCGACGCCACCCCGCTCTTCGTCATGCTCGCCGGAAGCTATCTTCACCGGACCGGCGATCTCGAGACGATCGGCCGGATCTGGCCCAATATCGAAGCGGCCTTGGGCTGGATCGACCAATATGGCGATTCCGACGGCGACGGCTTCGTCGAATATCGAAGGATGACCGATCGCGGCCTCGCCAATCAGGGCTGGAAGGACAGTTTCGACTCGATCTTCCATTCCGACGGGCGGCTCGCCGAGGGGCCGATCGCCTTGTGCGAGGTCCAGGCCTATGT
>CAMPIH010000226.1 GCA_946886275.1 uncultured Sphingosinicella sp. | reverse complement strand
GCTCGGCGAGGATCGCCAGCAGCTGGTCGCCCCAGACCACCCTTCCCTCGCCGTCGACGGCGCCGATCCGGTCGCCGTCGCCGTCGAAGGCGAGCCCGAAATCGAGGCCCTTCTCATGGACGAGCCGCTTCAGATCCTCGAGATTCGCCTCGTCGGTCGGATCGGGATGATGGTTGGGGAAGCGGCTGTCGACCTCGGTGTAGAGGAGGTGATGCTCGCCCGGAAGCAAGGCGGTCAGCTTCTCGACGGCGGGGCCGGCGGCGCCGTTGCCGGCGTCCCAGCCGATCCGGTAGGCCGCGCCGTCGAAACCCTGGACGAGCCGATCGACGTAGCGGTCGATAATGTCTTCGTCGAAGACCGATCCCGAACCCTGCTCCCAATCGCCGGCTTCCGCCATCCGGCCGAGAGTCTGGATGTCGGCGCCGAAGAAGGCGGCGCCGCCGAGCACCATCTTGAAGCCGTTATATTCAGGCGGATTGTGACTGCCGGTGATCTGGATCCCGCCGTCCACGGCTAGCACCGCCTCGGCATAATAGAGCATCGGCGTCGGCCCGAGCCCGACCCGGACCGCATCGGCGCCGCCTTCGTTGAGGCCGCGGACGAGCGCCCGTTCCAGGTCGAGCGAAGAATCGCGGCCGTCGCGGCCGACCGCCACTCGGCTTCCGCCGCTACGCCTGACGAGCGTCGCGAAGCCCCGTCCGATCGCATAGGCATCGGCTTCGCCGAGGGTCCGGCCGACGACGCCCCTGATGTCATATTCGCGCAGGCAGGTCGGATCGAAGCGGTGGCTCATGCTTGCTGGGCTCCAGTTCATTGGGAAAGGATCAAGACGCGCGCGGCGGCTTGCGGTTCAAATCGGAAAGCAGCGCGTCGCGCGCGGCATTGACCCTGGTGGCGAGCTCGGCCGATCCGCCGGTGTCGGGATGGACCCGGGCGATCAGCCGCCGGTGCGCCTCGCGAATGTCGCCGAGCGAGGCCGATTCATCCACTCCGAGCAAGGCCCGGGCTTCGGCCACCGGCATGGCGGTGATGCCGGCGATCCGTCGCTTCAGCCATGAGTAGATCAGGACACCAAGGAGGATGGCGAGCCCGAGCTTGAGGAGCCAGCCCATCAGCCGGCGGCCCGGCGCGGCTCCGCCGAACCCAGCTCCGGCAAGGCGAAGCCGGCGATCATCTCGCGAAGCTCCTGTCGGGCGGCGATATGGGCGATCCCGACCTGGCCGGCGTCGCCGATCTGCTGGAGGTCGAGAAGGGTCAGGCCCTTGGGGAAGAGCTCGCGATAGATGACCCGCTCGTGGAGGCCGGGAATGACCCGGAATCCGACCCGCCGCGACAATTCGGTGAGGGCGTCGCCGACCCGGCGCATGTTGCGCGCCTCGAGATGCTGCATCCGGTTGCGCAGGATCACCCAGTCGACGCTTGCGCCATGGGTCTTCGCCCGCTGGGTCCGGCTGTTCCACACCAGCTCCGCATAGAAGCTCGGGCGCTTCACCCGATAGGTTTCGGAATCGACCTCGCCGATCAGGTCGAGATCGACGAAGCTGTCGTTGATCGGGGTGACGAGGGTGTCGGCTCGGATCATCGCCGCCCGGGCATAAGGATCGTCCCGCCCGGGCGTATCGACGACGACGATTTCGACGTCTTCCCCGATCCGTTCCAGCTTGTCCTCGATCTCGTCCTTGGCCGGGTCGAACGTGTCGTAGACCGGAGTCGGCAGATCGACGCCGAGACGGCCCATCGTCGCGACCCGGTTGTCGAGATAACGGCCGAGAGTCCGCTGGCGTGTGTCGAGATCGAGCGCGGCGACCTTCCGCCCCTGCGCCGCAAGCGCCACCGCGCTGTGGACCGCGGTGGTCGACTTGCCCGTGCCGCCCTTTTCATTGGCGAAGACGATGAAATGCGGCGCTGCGCCAGCCATGCTCTAGAAGGTCCTGAACACTTGATCTTGGGTCCGGCGGGCCGCAAACAGCCCACCCGATCCTCTATCGAAGGCCGCAATGCGGTGCAAATCATCCGTGAAATCACCGGCCTGCGAAAAGCCGTCGCCGCCTTGAAGGAGACCGGCACCGTCGCCTTGGTGCCGACGATGGGCGCGCTCCATGCCGGCCACATGGCCCTCGTCGCGGAAGCGCGAAAGCGCGCCGGCCACGTCGTCGCCTCGATCTTCGTCAACCCGATGCAATTCGGCCCGAACGAGGACCTCGCCACCTATCCGCGCCGGGAAGCCGAAGACACGGCGATGCTCGAAGCGGAAGGGGTCGCCTTGCTGTGGGCGCCGTCGGCCGAAACCATCTATCCGGACGGATTCGCCACAACGGTGAGCGTCGGCGGGATCAGCGCCGAGCTCGACGGCGCCGCCCGCCCGGGCCATTTCGACGGCGTCGCCACCGTCGTCACCAAATTGTTCGCCCAGGTCGAGCCGGACATCGCCTTGTTCGGCGAGAAGGATTTTCAGCAGCTTGCCGTGATCCGCCGACTCGTCCGCGACCTCGACCTCCCGATCGAGATCGTCGGCGTGCCGACCCAGCGCGACGCCGACGGCCTCGCTTTGTCGTCGCGCAACTTCTATCTCAGCGCCGAGGAACGCCAGGCCGCTCGCGCCCTGCCCCGTGCGCTGGTCGAGGCGGCCCAGGCGATCGCGGACGGAACTCAGGCCGAACCTGCGCTGGATCGCGCCCGAAAGAGCCTGAGCGAAGCCGGTTTCGGCCCGATCGACTATGTCGAGCTTCGCGATTCCGAAACGCTCGCGCCGGTCAGCCGACCGGACCGGCCCGCCCGGCTCCTCGCCGCCGCCCGGATCGGCCGAACCCGCCTGATCGACAATGTCCCGGTGACCGCGCCCCGAAAATCCTGACCGCGGCGTTAACCATTTGTTCGGGATGTCAGGCGAAACAGGTCTCATCGCAATTCCAAAAGGGGGAATTCGGATGGGACATAGTCTGAAATCGGCGGCTTTCCTGGTCGAAAGCCGAATCGCCGACGCCGCCTCTGGCAAGGTCCAGGCGCTTTACGAACTTGGAGTCGCATATTCGACCGGAAGCGGCGGAGTCGCCGTCGACCTGATCGAAGCCCATAAATGGTTCAATCTTGCCGCCCTCAACGGCAGCGACGAAGCGCAGGAATGCCGCGCCGACATCGCCGAGGACATGACCGCCCGCGAGATCGCCG
>CAMPIH010000225.1 GCA_946886275.1 uncultured Sphingosinicella sp. | reverse complement strand
GAGCGGCTCGACGATCTCGAGGATCCGTTCCGGCTCTATCGCTGCCACACGATCATGAATTGCGCGAACGTCTGCCCGAAGGGGCTCAACCCCGCCAAGGCGATCGCCGAGACCAAGAAGCTGCTTCTGGAGCGGGCGGTCTGATCCGAAGGTGATGAGTCCGGCAGGACAGGTGCTGTGAGAGCCTTGTGCGATCCCTGCACCAGGCTCAGCGGTGGCCTCGAAGCGATCCGCCGACAATATTCGGTCCCCGAGGCCTTCCCGGCCGAGGTGCTCGAATTCGCCGAGCGAAACGCCCGCCGTTCGCCCGAAGCGCATGCCGACCGCACCGATCGGCCGTTCGTTACCCTCGATCCCGCCACCTCGACGGATCTCGACCAGGCCTTCGCTCTCGAACGCAGCGGATCCGATCTCCTGCTTCATTATGCGATCGCCGACATCGCCTGGTTCGTCGACGACGGGGACCCGGTCGATAGCGAGGCCTGGCGGCGCGGCGCGACCCTCTATCTTCCCGACGGCAAGGCGCCGCTCTACCCGCCGGTCCTGAGCCAAGGGGTGGCGAGCCTCCTTCCCGATGGGCCTCGGCCGGCGGTGATCTTCACCGTCCGGGTCGCTCCGGACGGGGAGGTAAGGCTCGATTCGGCGGAGCGGGCGGTGATCCGAAGCCGGGCGAAGCTCGCTTATGACGCCGTCCGCGAGGAGGACCTGCCACCCGACTTTCCGGAGCTTTCGAGGCGGATACAGGCGGCCGAGGCGCGGCGCGGCGCGAAGCGGGTCGATCCGCCCCAGCAGGAAGTCGTCGAGCTCGAGGAGGGCCGCTTCTCGCTCGACTTCCGGCCGATGCGCGAATCGGAGCGCAACAATGCGGCCATGTCGCTCGCGGCCAATCTTGCCATCGCCGATCTTCTCGCGGAGCACCGAACCGGCCTGTTCCGGGTCATGGCCGAGCCCGACGAAAGGGCCGTTCAGCGGCTCCGGCAGACGGCGCGCGCGTTCAGGATCGAATGGCCGGCGCCGATGCCGCTCGAATCGCTCGAGCGGATCCTCGATCCGAACGAGCCGCGCCAGGCCGCCTTGATGCTGGCGATACGGCGGGCCGGTCCGCCGGCATCCTATCTCCCCTGGAAGGACGATGAGCGGCCCTGGCATGCGGCAATGGCGGCGACTTATGCCCATGCGACGGCGCCGCTTCGCCGGCTCGCCGACCGCTACGTCGTGATGGCCACTTTGGCGATCGCCAATGGCGATCCGGTTCCGGAATCGGCCGAACAGGCTTTTCCCCGCCTGCCCAAGGTCATGGCCAAGGCCGACACCCTCGCTTCGCAGATCGATCGGGCCGTCGTCGACCTCGCCGAAGCGGTCATGCTCGAGCCTCGGGTCGGCGAAACCTTCGCCGCGATCGTCACCGATTCCGACCAGCGCGGCGTCCGGGTCCAGCTCCGCGACTTGCCCGTCGTCGCGAGGGTCAGCGCCAACAAGGTCCAGCCAGGCGACGAGCTGGTTCTGAAGCTGGTCGCCGCCGACGCCGGCAAGCGCGCGATCAGCTTCCAGCGCCTGGCCTGAACGGCGCCGGCATGGCCCTGCTTGATCAGCCGACTCTTTGCCGCCACTGATCCGATCCATGGACGTTCATCCGGCGATCCGCCACGAACCCGATCCCGAACATCCCGGCTGGTGGACCTGGGACGTCGCCGACGACGATCGGTTCAACGCGACGATCGGCAAGCTTCTCGTCCGGGAAGAGGGTCCGGGGCGGGCGACCTGCCGGATGTTCCCGGAGCGGCGCCATTCGAACCTCGGCGAGATGGTCCATGGCGGCGCGATCCTGACCTTCATCGACATGGCCTTCTTCGCCGGCGGCCGAGTTGCCGGGGCCGACGTGATCCGGGCGGTGACTCTCGATTGCAGCGTCCGATTCCTGTCGCCTGGGAAGATCGGAGTCCCGCTCGACGCCGAAGTGGAGATATTGCGCGAGACGAAGCGGCTCGCTTTCTTCGCCGGCAAGGTCGTTCAGCAGGGGGAGCTTGTCGCCGCCTTTTCGGGCGCGCTTCGCAAGTCGGACCGTGGCCTCGGTCGCTGATCGCTATGGCGAGCTCGTCGAGGCCGGCGAGCTCAAGCCGGACCGCGACCAGGAAAAGGCGGTCGAGAGCCTCGACCGGCTCGCGGCGGAGCTTGCGCAGGCGCGAAGGCCTGGGCTCCTCGCCGGACTGTTCGGCAAGGCCGAACCGCGGCCCCGGGGAATCTATCTGTGGGGCGGGGTTGGCCGCGGCAAATCCATGCTGATGGACCTCGCCTTCGAATCGATCGCGGTTCGGCCCAAGCGCCGGGTCCATTTCCACGAATTCATGCTCGAAGTGCATGGCCGGCTGAGGCAGGAAAGGACCAAGGAGGCCGGCGATCCGATCCCGCCGGTGGCGGCGGCGATCGCCGAGGAGGCGAGGCTCCTCGCCTTCGACGAGATGGTGATCAACAACAGCGCCGACGCGATGATCCTGTCGCGCCTCTTCTCGCATCTGCTCGACGAGGGGGTGACCGTGATCACCACCTCCAACCGGCCGCCGCGCGACCTCTATCTGGGAGGTCTCAACCGCGAGCTGTTCCTGCCCTTCATCGACCTCGTCGAGAGCGCGCTGGACGTCGTGCCCCTCAACGGCCCGACCGATTATCGGCTGGAGCGATTGGGCGGGATGCCGACCTGGTACGTCCCGAACGGCCCAGCCTCGACCGAGGCGTTGAGCGAGCTCTTCTTCAGGCTCACCGATCATCCGGTCGAGGATCGGGCAAGGGTACCGAGCGAGGTGCTCCAGGTGCCGGGCGGGCGCCTGTTGGACGTCCCCAAGAGCCTGAAGGGAGTCGCCGTCTTCTCGTTCCGGCGCCTGTGCGGCGAGGCCCGGGGCGCTGCCGACTATCTCGCCATCGCCCGCCATTTCCATACAATCATCCTCGTCGGAATCCCGCTTATGGGCCCGGAAAACCGCAACGAGGCGGCCCGTTTCGTGACTTTGATCGACGCGCTCTACGAACATAAGGTGAAGCTTCTGGCCGCCGCCGATGCCGATCCGGACCAGCTCTATCGATCCGGCGACGGATCCTTCGAGTTCGAACGGACCGCGTCCCGGCTGATCGAGATGCAGTCGCTCGATTATCTTGCCGCCGGCCATGGCGAGCCCGAATGAGCGGAGTGCGCCG
>CAMPIH010000224.1 GCA_946886275.1 uncultured Sphingosinicella sp. | reverse complement strand
TGGTCGGGGCGTAGCGCAGCCTGGTAGCGCATCACACTGGGGGTGTGGGGGTCGCTGGTTCGAATCCAGTCGCCCCGACCATCTTTTCCTCGAGCGGCAATCGCGATTGCGTACCGGTGTCCATGCCGGACGGTCAGCCCTGAACTCCAGGCACCCGCACGCCGTCGCGCTCATTGTCCCAGATCATGCTGACGATCCGCCAGCCGCGCTCCGGGTCCTTGAACAGCTGGATGCTGTTGATCCCTCGGCGCTCGACGTCGGCGTCGTCGGGGGAGCGCCGCGCCTCATACTGGCTCCACGCATGGGCCATGTTGCCGAACAGGTCGATGCGTCGGCCGGTCTCGATTTCGTAAAAGGCGTTGGCGGCGAAAAAAGGCGTCGTGTCGCGCGCATAATCGGCCAGCCCCATCATCTTCATCGCCGGCCGGCCGTCATCGTCGATCCAGGTGCGGATCTGGCGGGCGTCGGGATGGAAGCAATTGGACTGGCGCGACCAGTCGCGCGGACCGGCCGGTCCCGAGATCATCGCGTACATCTCGTCGATCGCCGCGCCGATCGCGGCGAGATCGGCCTGGTCGTCCTCGCTCATATTTCCTCCTGCGGTTCAGTCCTTCTTCCGGCTTCGGCGCGAAGCACGGGCCCGTAGATCCGGGCGATCCCGATGAGGGCGATTCCGAGGCCGAGGAAGGACAGGATCCGCAATATCCCCTCCAGCTCGGACGCGTCGACGAGGAACACCTTGAGGATCGTCGCCGTCAGGAGGAGCAGGCCGGCCAGCCTCAGCGCCTTGTCCGGGAGCCGGATGCCGGCGACGAGCAAAGCGATGGAGACCGCCACCCCGGCCAGCGAATAAACGTAAAATTCCGCGATCGGCGTTCCCGGGCTGTCGAGGAAGGGCCCCTGGAACAGCTGCCGGACGAGCAAGGCGACGCCGGTGATGAGGGCGGCGAGGAAGGCGGCGAGCCAGAAGCCGGATCGGGTCGCCACGTCCGCCCGCCGCCGCGCCGAATAGAGCCAGAAGGCGCTCAGCAGATAGGCGGGGAGGATCAGGTTCAGGACCGGCAGCGGCCCCACCCATTGCGCCGTCCAGGCCGGATTGTGGAGGAGGACGTCGAACCAGAGCAGCCGGGCGGCGGCCACGGCGGTGAGCATCGTTCCGCTCTGGCGGAGAAGATCGGATTCGATCCGTGGAACCCGAAGCTTTCCGGTGCCGAGCAGCCAGCCGAGCAGGAACAGGACCTGGGTGACGATCGTCCGCTCGATCATTCCGCGGGCGGCGAAATCCTCGTCGCTGGCAAGTCCGAAGGCCTGCTTGAACCAGACGTAGAAAGCGGCGATCAGGAACAGGCCGGCAAGCGCCGGCAGGGCCCTTCGGGCGCCGAGCGGGAGCGGCGGCAGAGCGAAGCGAAGCGCGGCGAGAAGGAGCGCCGGAATCGCGAGGGCGAACAGAGCCTCGGCCGAGCCCGGAAGATCGATCGCCAGCACCGGCTCGCCGACCAGTCCTGACAGCGCCGCGGTGCTCAGCTCAGGCACCATCCACACCGCCCGGGCGACGCCGACGATCGCCGTCACGACGGAGACGATGGCGAGCGCGAGATCGCCAAGCCGGCGCGAGGCGAAAGCGGCGCCGACCGCGATCAAGAGCCAGAAGGCGGCGACCAGGTCCGACGGCGCCAGGTCCCACACCGCCGCCCCCAAAAGCAAAGCGGCGGCCGATCCGGACACGAGCAAAGCGATGTCCGCCGGCGGCTGGCTGCCCGCCCGATCCCGGTTCATCCAGACCAGCGCCAGGGGCCCGGCGGCGAGCAGGGCCGCGAGCCCGCCCCAGGCGCTCTCGTCGAGCAGATCGGGCCGGGCGGCCCTGGCGATGAGCAGCGGGCCGGCGAGGCCGAAGCAGGCGATGGCGGTCCAGAGCAGGCGGCGCTTCCACGCCGCCAGAGCGAGCCCGCCGAGCCCGAACAGAAGGATCGCGCCGATCGTCGCCGCCGGCACCATCGGATCGACCCCGGTCGTCGCCTTGGCGAGGAGAAGCATCAGGGTCAGCGCCAGAGCCACTGGCGGCGCAAGCCGATATTCCGGGCGGATCGCGGCCAAAGCGAGGCTCGCCGCGCTCAAGGTCCCGAACAGCGCCCACGCCTCGGCGCCGAGATCGAGCCTGGCGACGAGCACCGCGAGCTGGACGATCCCGATCGCGAGCGGCTGGATCAGCTTCAGCTCGGGCCCGCTGCCCGGGCGGAACAAGGCGGCGCCGACCGACAGCAGGATGATGAACAGGCCGGCCGCGAGCGCGTCGGCCTCGCCCCGGCCGAGCAGCGACGCGGTCCACAGGAAGCTGAGGCCGACGGCGCCGGCTGCGAGCCAGGTCCAGCCGCGCCTCCAGGCGATCAGGAAGATGGCGACGTTCAGCAGCGCGAGATAGGCGAGCAGAGGCACCGCTCCGGCGTCGGGATCGCCGACCAGCAGGGGCGTCAGGAAACCGCCGACCAGGCCCATGATCGCGGTCGGGGCGCCGTGGCGGAGCGAGAGGATGAGGGCGGCGCCGGTGATCACGAGCATCACCGCCGAGGCGGTGCCGGTGCCGATCAGCCCGTAGAGGATATGGCTTCCATAAGCGGTGGCGTAGAGGATCGCGAGGCCGGCGCCGACGAGCGTCTGGGCGATTCGCGGATCGTCCGAAAGCCAGCGCCCGGAGCGGGCATATTCGCCGACGCCGATGCAAACCAGGCCGAGCAGGGCCGCGCCGACCATCCTCAATTCGGGAGTCACGAGGCCGATCTCGATCGTGTAGCGGACCAGGAAGATCCCGGCGACGACGATGGCGATCCCGCCGAGCCAGACCAGCAGCCGGCCAGCGACGAGCGTCTCGAACAATCGGCCAAGGCTGGCGCCTTCGCGCTCTTCCTCCTCGGATTCGTCGAGATGGATGACCTGCCCTGCATGTGACTGCGGAGCCGCACTCGCTTCGGCCGTCGCGTCGGCGGGCGTTGCGGGCGCCGGGGCGGCTTCGGCCTCTATCGGCCAGCTTTCGGGACGAGGCGGTTCGGCGGCGGCCGCGGCTGGGCGGTCAAGCTCGAGCCGCGCCAGCCGATCCTCGAGCTGCCTTAGCTTCGACCACATGACCATCAGGCCAGTGCCGATGATGACGAGCAGCAGCAATTCCATGCCAGGCCCCTGGTCCCCTCAACGCCGGCCCGGAAAGACCGCCCT
>CAMPIH010000223.1 GCA_946886275.1 uncultured Sphingosinicella sp. | reverse complement strand
GCGTGCGGATGCCGGCGACGACATCCTCGCCCTGGGCGTTGATCAGATATTCGCCATAATAAGCGCGCTCGCCAGTCGAGGGGTCGCGGGTGAAGGCGACGCCGGTGGCGGACGTGTCGCCCATATTGCCGAACACCATCGCCTGAACGTTGACCGCGGTGCCCCAGTCGCCGGGAATGGCGTTGATGCGGCGATAGACCTTGGCGCGCTCGGACTGCCAGGAGCCGAATACGGCGCCGACCGCACCCCAGAGCTGCTCCTGCACGTCCTGCGGGAAGGGCCGGCCCCAGAGCTCCTCGACCAGTTCCTTGTAGCGGGCGACGAGCCGCTCCCATTCGGCCGCCTGGAGATCGGTGTCGAGGTGGACGCCCTTATCCTCCTTGGCGATCTCCAGCGCATCCTCGAAGGCGCCGTGATCGAGGCCGAGCACCACGTCCGCATACATCTGGATGAAGCGGCGATAGCTGTCCCAGGCGAAGCGCGCGTCGCCGGAGATTGCTGCGAGACCCTGCACCGTATCGTCGTTGAGGCCGAGATTGAGGACGGTGTCCATCATGCCCGGCATCGACACCCGGGCGCCGGATCGGACCGAGACGAGCAGCGGATCGGCGACGTCGCCGAAGCTCTTGCCGGTCACCTTCTCGATATGGGCGATCCCGTTCGCGACCTCGTCGCGAAGGGCGTCGGGGAAAGCCTGACCCTCTTCGTAGAAGCGGGTGCACATTTCGGTGGAGATGGTGAAGCCCGGCGGCACCGGAAGGCCAATCGACGCCATTTCGGCAAGGTTCGCGCCCTTGCCGCCGAGCAGCGCCTTGTCGCCGGCCTTGCCGTCAGAGACGCCGCCGCCGAACCGGTACACATAGTGAGTCATCGCCACCTTTCCGTCACGAGGTTCGGCCCGTCTTCGCCTGAAGTGGCGCCGATCATCCCTCGATCTTCGAGAAATCGGCGACCCGGTGAACGGCGTCGCGCATCCGGGCGAGAAGGTTGAGCCGCGTTTCCCGCCGAGCCGGATCGGGATCGTTGACCGTCACCTTGTCGAAGAAATCGTCGACCGGCCCGCGAAGGCCGGCGAGGACCTTCATCGCCCGCTCGAAATCTTCCTCCGCGACCGCCGAAGCGGCCCTCGGCTCGGCCAAATCGAGCGCCTCGTCGAGCGCCGCTTCCTCTGGAAGCGGGCTGTAGGAGAAGGCGCTTCGATCGGCCTTTCGGCCGGTCCAATACTCTTTCTTGAGGATGTTCGCGGCACGCTTGTAGCCGGACAGCAGATCGGCCCCCTGCGGCGATTCCACGAACGCCTGGAGCGCCTCGACCCGGGCCAGGAGCCTGACCAGATCGTCCTCGCCGCCGAGCGCGAAGACGGCGTCGATGAGATCGTGGCGGACGCCCGCCTCGCGCTGCTGGACCTTGAGCCGGTCGGCGAAGAACTCCATCACCATATCCTGGACGTCGATCACTTCCTCGATCATCTGGCCGCGCTCGATCTTCGGAGTCAGGGCCGAGTTCCAGCGGGTCGAGACCCGGCTGCCATAGCGGTAGGTGAAGGAGCCGACCTCGGCGGTGATCTCGTGATCGCCCTCCTCCTCGTCGAGCAGGTCCGGGAAGGTCACCGAGGCCAAGGCGCCCAGTCGCGACAGCTTGAGCAGGATGGCGGCCTGGACCAGGACCTCGCGAAGCGGGATTCGAAGGCCGGTCCGGACGAGGATCTGGATCAGCCCCAGCGCAGCCCGGCGGAGCGCGAACGGATCGCGCGAGCCGGTCGGCTTCTCGCCGATCGAGAAGAAGGCGACGAGCGTGTCGATCCGGTCGGCGATGTTGACCGTCGCCGTCACCGGATCCTCGGGAACCTCGTCGCTTTGCCCCGCCGGCTTGTAATGGTCGCGGATCGCCGCCGCGACGGCTTCGGGCTCGCCCTGGGCGCGGGCGAGATAGCCGCCGAGGGTTCCCTGAAGCTCGGGAAACTCGCCGACCATCTCGGTCAGCAGATCGGCCTTGGCGAGCCGGGCGGCGCGCTGGACCTGATCGCCGTCCACCCGGCGAACGATCCGTTCCTGGACCAGCCACCGTGCCAGCCGGGCGACCCGCTCCACCTTGTCGGCGACGGTTCCGAGCTTGTCATGGAAGACGATCTGCTCGAGCGCGGCGGCACGATCCGCCAGCGGCACCTTGAGATCATGCTCCCAGAAGAATTTGGCGTCGGCGAGGCGGGCCGCGAGCACCTTGCGATTGCCCTCGGCGATCGAGGTTCCGCCGTCCGACGCCTGGATATTGGCGACGCAGACGAAATTTGCGGCGAGACTGCCCTTGCCGTCGACGAGCGAGAAATATTTCTGGTTGGTCCGCATCGTCAGCTGGATGACTTCGCGCGGAACCTCGAGGAAAGCGGGATCGAAGGTGCCGAGCAGGGGCACCGGCCATTCCGTGAGACCGGCATTTTCCTGGAGCAGCCCTTCATCTTCGACCAGGGCAAGACCCGCATCGGCGGCGGCCCTGGCGGCGCCTTCGGCGATGAGCTGGCGGCGCTCGGCCGGATCGAGGATCACGTGGCAGGCGCGAAGCTTCTCGACATAATCGCCCGCGCTTCCGATCGTGATCGTTCCGGGATGATGGAAACGATGGCCGAGGGTCGCCGCGCCCGACCGGATCCCGGCAATCTCGAAATCGACGATCTCCTCGCCGAGCAAGGCGACGATGCCCTGGAGCGGACGAACCCAGCGAAGGCTGTCGCTCGCCGTCGAGGCCTCACCCCAGCGCATCGACTTGGGCCAGGGAAAGCCGCGCAACAAAGCGGGGATCATTTCGGCGAGTAGGTCGGCGCTCGAACGACCCGGCCGATCGAGGTTCGCGAAATAGACGCCGTCGCGCTCGACCAGCTGCTCGGCGGCGAGCCCGGTCTTGCGAAGAAAGCCTTCGAGCGCCTGCGGCGGCGCCGAGACCCGCGGACCCTTGATCTCCTCGCTGGCCGCCTCGGTCTCGGTCGGGAGACCGCGGGCGATCAGGGCGAGACGGCGCGGAGTCGCGTAGGAGACGAGGCTTTCCGGCACCAGGCCGGCTTCGCCGATCCGCTCCCGGAACAGGCGCTCGAGATCGGCGACGGCCTTGGCCTGCATCCGCGCCGGAATCTCCTCGGAGAGGAGCTCGAGAAGGAAATCGGCCATCAGGCGGCCCACCCGTTCTTTTCCATCCAGGCCTGGCAGGCGCCCTTGGCGAGATC
>CAMPIH010000222.1 GCA_946886275.1 uncultured Sphingosinicella sp. | reverse complement strand
TCGCGCGGGCTGTTGGAGTGGAGCGTCGCCATCGAGCCGTCATGGCCGGTGTTCATCGCCGCCAGAAGGTCGAAGCATTCGGAGCCGCGGATCTCACCGAGGATGATCCGGTCCGGACGCATACGAAGGGCGTTGATGACGAGATCGCGGATCGTGATCGCGCCCTGGCCCTCCAGGTTCGGGGGCCGGGTCTCGAGCGGCAGCCAGTGCGGCTGCTGAAGGCGAAGCTCGGCCGCGTCCTCGATCGTGAGGACTCGCTCGCCCGGGTCGATCAGCTTCGACAAGGCGTTGAGCATCGTCGTCTTTCCCGAGCCGGTGCCTCCGGAGATGATGATGTTCATCCGGCTCGCGCCGGCGATCTTGAGCACGGTCGCCATCTTGTCCGAAAGCGAGCCCCAGCCCTTCATCATGTCGACGGTGATCGGCTTTTCGGAGAATTTACGAATCGAGATGGCGGTGCCGCGAAGGCTGAGCGGCGGGATGATGACGTTGACTCGGCTTCCGTCCTGGAGACGGGCGTCGGCGAGCGGGGTGGTCTGATCGACCCGGCGGCCGACCTTGTTGACGATCCGCTGGGCGATCTGGAGGAGATGCTCCTCGTCCCGGAACTGGATCTGGGCGATCTCGAGCTTGCCCTTGCGCTCGATGTAGGTCTGGTTCGGACCATTGACCATGATGTCGCTGACGTCGGGATCGTTGATCAGCTCCTCGAGCGGCCCGAGGCCGAGAAGCTCGTCGACGAGGACCTTCTCGAGCGCGAACTGCTCGCGGCGGTTGAGGTTGATCTTCAGCTCGGCGAGCACCTCGCCGATGATCGGCCGGAATTCCTCGGCCAGCTCGTCCTTGCTGAGGGTCGCCGCCGCTTCCGGATCGACGCGCTCGAGCAGCCGCGGAAGGACCTGTTCCTTGATCCGGTGAATCGAATTTTCGAATCCCTCGTTGCGCGAGCTGGCGTCGGCCATCGGCGCCGCCTGGCGCGCGTCGATCCGGGCCATGGCATCGCCGCGATCGCCACCGCCGCCGGAGATTCCGTCCGGGGTGCCGTCGTCGGTCGGCAAGGCAACGGAGTCGATCGGCGGGAACTGGCTTCCGCCGTCGTCGGGGATGGCCGGGCCCGGGCCCTTCATCGGCCGGGCGACGCCGAAGCTGGGGCGATTGCCGTTGCCGGTTCCGTTCCGTCGTCCAAATGCGCTCATGGCGTTCGCAAGCCCTTATCTGTTTCAGGTCGAAAAAGCGGTCGGAAGTGGTGAATAAGGCGGAAACTTTGACAATTGCCTAACCGCCGAAGAAGGGGCGTCGGTGACCCGAACCGCCCGCTCCGCCTTGATCCTCGCTCTGTTCGGCTTCTCCCTGCTGTCGGTCGGCGACGCGGTCGTGAAGTCGATGGCGGGCGCCTGGCCGGGGACGGCCGTGTCGGCGCTCCGCTACTGCTTCGGCGCGATCGGGCTTGCGGCGGTGGTCGGCGCGGTGAAGGGCGGCGCCGGCTTTGCCATGCCGAGGCCCTGGCTCCAGATCGGCCGCGGCGCCGCCGTCGGCCTCGCCACGATCTGCTTCTTCATGGGGGTGATGGCGCTTCCCCTCGCCGACGCGACGGCGATCCAGTTCACCAGCCCGATGCTGACCGGAATCCTTTCGGCGCTGGTGCTTGGGGAAAAGGCGCCGAAAGCCGTCTGGGGGGCGACCGCTCTGGCCTTCGCCGGGGTCCTGATCGTGCTTCGGCCGAACCTGCTCGCTCTGGGGCCGGCGGCGTTCTGGCCGCTCGGCGCCGCCTTCGGCATGGCGTGGCTGATGATCCTCAACCGCAAGGCGGCCGGGCTCGCAAGTGCCCTGGCGATGCAGCTGCTGCTCGCCGCGACCGCGGCGCCGATGCTGATCGTCGCCGCGACCCTGTTCCACCTGACCGGCGCCGCCGATTTCCGGATCCCGCCGCCGTCCGACGAGGTGATCCTCAAATGCGGCCTCGTCGCCTTCACCGCGACCACCGGCCATTTGCTCATCTATTCGGCGACGGTCAGGGCGAGCGCGGCGGTGGTGGCGCCGATGACCTATGTCCAGCTGATCGTCGCCGCTGCGCTCGGCTGGGCCTGGTTCGGCCACAGGCCGGACGGCGCCATGCTCGGCGGCGCGGCGCTCATCGTCATGGGCGGCCTGTGGCTGTGGCGCTCGCAGAAGCCGACATCGGTTCCGGAGACTCCCGACTGACTCTCTTCGCCGTTGCCGGCGCGGAGGAAATTACGCCTCGACAGTCTCGGCGAGGACGGTAAGACCCTTGTCGCTGACCTCGGCGAAGCCGCCCTTGATGGCGATCCGCTCGGGCTCGCCCGGGAAGGCCCGGTAGATGGCGAGCTCGCCGTCGCGGATCGTCGACATCACCGGGGCATGGCCTTCGAGGACTCCGAAATCGCCCTCGGTGCCGGGGACGACCACCATGTGGACCTCCTCGGACCGGACCAGCTTTTCCGGAGTCACCAGTTCGAAGCGAAGCGCCATGTCAGGCTTCCTGCGCCAGCTTCTCGGCCTTGGCGACCGCTTCCTCGATCCCGCCGACCATGTAGAAGGCGGCCTCGGGGAGATGGTCATATTCGCCGTCGACGACCGCCTTGAACGATCGGACCGTGTCCTCGACCGGGACGAACTTGCCCGGGATTCCGGTGAACACCTCGGCGACGTGGAAAGGCTGGGACAGGAAGCGCTGGAGCTTGCGCGCGCGGGCGACGGTCAGCTTATCCTCTTCCGAAAGCTCGTCCATGCCGAGAATGGCGATGATGTCCTGGAGCGACTTGTAGCGCTGAAGGATTTCCTGGACCCGCCGGGCGGTCTCGTAATGCTCCTGGCCGACGGTCCGCGGCTCGAGCACGCGCGACGTGGAGTCGAGCGGATCGACGGCCGGGTAGATGCCGAGCTCGGAGATGGCGCGCGACAGCACCGTGGTGGCGTCGAGGTGGGCGAAGCTCGTCGCCGGCGCCGGATCGGTGAGATCGTCGGCGGGCACGTAGATCGCCTGGACCGAGGTGATCGATCCCTTGTTGGTCGAGGTGATCCGCTCCTGGAGCGCGCCCATGTCGGTCGACAGGGTCGGCTGATAGCCCACCGCAGAAGGAATTCGGCCGAGCAGCGCCGACACTTCCGAGCCCGCCTGGGTGAAGCGGAAGATGTTGTCGACGAAGAAGAGCACGTCCTGGCCTTCCTGGTCGCGGAAATATTCGGCGATGGT
>CAMPIH010000221.1 GCA_946886275.1 uncultured Sphingosinicella sp. | reverse complement strand
GAAAACCGCCGTGGGTTCACGCCCACCGTGGGTTCGAATCCCACCCCATCCGCCACGGAAATGAATCGTCTCGCCATCTATTTCGCCGGCTGGCTGACGTGAGAGACAGCGTGCGGCTTCCTTCGCGACGCGCGAGCGGCTAGGCGACGGCAGCGCTGGAAGGATTGTTTCATGGCTGAATCGACTACACTGCCCTTCGACTGGGCCGACCCGTTCGCGCTCGACGCGCAGCTCAGCGACGAAGAGCGAATGGTCCGCGACACCGCCGAGGGCTATGCCCAGGAGAAGCTCCAGCCGCGGGTCACCCAGGCCTATCTCGAGGAGAGCTTTGACCGCGACATCATGAGCGAAATGGGCGCGCTTGGACTACTCGGCGCCACAGTCTCCCCCGAATATGGCGGCGCAGGCCTGAACTATGTGAGCTACGGGCTCATTGCCCGGGCGGTGGAGCGGGTCGACAGCGGTTACCGTTCCGCCATGTCGGTCCAGTCGTCGCTCGTCATGCATCCGATCAACGCCTACGGCACCGAGGAACAGAAGAAACGCTATCTGCCGAAGCTCGCCACCGGCGAATGGATCGGCTGCTTCGGATTGACCGAGCCCGACGCCGGCTCGGATCCCGGCTCGATGAGGACCCGCGCCGAACAGATTGACGGCGGCCATCGCCTTTCCGGTACGAAGATGTGGATCACCAATTCCCCGATCGCCGACGTCTTCGTCGTCTGGGCCAAATCCGACGCTCATGGCGGACGGATCAAGGGCTTCGTCCTCGAAAAGGGAATGAAGGGCCTGAGCGCGCCCAAGATCAGGGAGAAGCTTTCGCTTCGCGCCTCGATCACCGGCGAGATCGTCATGGACGGGGTCGAGGTGGCGGAAGAGAATGTCCTGCCGCACGTCAGCGGCCTCGCCGGCCCGTTCGGCTGTCTCAACCGCGCCCGCTACGGCATCGGCTGGGGCGCGATGGGCGCCGCCGAGGCCTGCTATCACGCGGCGCGCAGCTACACCCTCGAGCGCAAGCAGTTCAACCGGCCCCTCGCCGCGACCCAGCTCGTCCAGCTCAAGCTCGCCAACATGGCGACGGAGATCGCGCTCGGCCTTCAGGCAGCGCTCCGGGTCGGCCGCCGCCTCGACGAGGGCGAGCTGATCCCGGAGACGATCAGCCTGATCAAGCGCAACAATGTCGGCAAGGCGCTCGATATCGCCCGGATCGCTCGCGACATGCATGGCGGCAACGGCATCAGCGCCGAATTCCAGGTGATGCGCCATGCCGCCAATCTCGAGACGGTGAACACTTACGAAGGCACCCACGACGTCCACGCCTTGATCCTGGGCCGCGCCATCACGGGAATCCCCGCCTTCTGATGGAGCCCTAAGGCATGGATCGACCACTGTCGGGCCTCAAGGTCGTCGAGCTTGCCCGGATTCTCGCCGGCCCATGGGCCGGACAGCTGCTCGCAGATCTCGGCGCCGACGTCGTCAAGGTCGAGCGTCCGGGAAGCGGCGACGACACCCGCGCCTGGGGCCCGCCCTTCGCCGCCGACGGAAGCGCCGCTTATTTCCACGGCTGCAACCGTGGCAAGACCTCGCTCGCGATCGATCTCCATAGTCCGGTAGGCCAGGAACAAGTCCGCGCGCTCGTCGCGGACGCGGACGTGCTCATCGAAAATTTCAAGGCTGGCTCGCTCAAGAAATATGGGCTCGATTTTGCCAGCCTCAGCGCGATCAACCCGCGGCTGATCTACTGCTCGATCACCGGCTTCGGCCAGGACGGCCCCTATTCGGGGCGCGCCGGCTATGATTTCATTATCCAGGCCATGGGCGGGATCATGGACCTGACCGGCGAGCCTTCTGGGGAGCCGCAGAAGGTGGGTGTCGCCTTCGCCGACATCTTCACCGGAATCTATGCCTCGACCGCCATCCTCGCCGCCTTGCGCGGCCGGGAATCGACCGGCGCCGGCTGCCATATCGACATGGCGCTGCTCGACACTCAGGTGGCGGTGCTCGCCAACCAGGCGATGAACTATCTCGTCACCGGCGATCCTCCCCACCGCCTCGGCAATGCGCATCCCAATATCGCGCCCTATCAGGCATTCAGGCTCGCCGACGGCCATGCCATCATCGCCGTCGGCAACGACGCTCAGTTTCAAAGCCTCTGCAATCTGCTCGGCCGAGTCGAGCTTGGGATGGACGAGCGGTTCGCCACCAATGCCTATCGGGTGCGCAACCGCTCCCTGCTCGATTCGGCGCTGGCGCCGCTGCTCGCCCTTCGGCGAAGAGACGAGCTCCTCGAGGCTCTCGCTTCGGCGGGCATAGCAGCCGGTCCGATCAACGACCTCGCCGAGGTCTTCGCCGATCCGCAAATCCTCCACCGGGGCTTGAGGATCGAGCGGAACGGGATTCCCGGCGTGGCGTCGCCGATCGTCATCGACGGAAAGCGGCAGGTCTCGGAGACCGGAAGCCCGCCGCTCCCCGTCGTGCGGGATTAAACGGCGGTGGACATGCTGGCGACGATCTGGGCCGGACGAGTGAAGAGCAGGATCGGCTCGCCGCGATAGGTGGCGTCCTGCCGGCCGGTGAAGCCGCAGCGTTCGGCGACGGCGATGGACGGATGATTGTCGGGGCTGATGATGGCGACGACCGCTTCACCGCTTAGCTTTTCATCCGCCCAGGCAAGGCCCGCTCGGACCGCCTCGGTGCAATAGCCCTTCCCCTGCGCTTCCGACGCGAAGATCCAGCCCATTTCGGGGCGGCCTTCGATCGAGGGAACCATGTCGCGCTTGAAATCGGCGAAGCCCATGAAGCCGATCATCGCTCCATCCTCGAGCCGATCGACCGCCCAATAACCGTAGCCGAGCAGAGCCCATAAGGACGGACCGCAAAGCATCCGCCGCCAGGCATCCTCACGCGAAAGCGGAGTCCCTCCCAGATGACGGGTAACGCGCGGATCGGCGAGGATCGCCGCCTGGACCGCAAGATCGCTCGCCCGATAGGGCCGAAGCCTGAGCCGCGCGGTCTCCAGCACGGGAGCCACGTCGATCGTCTCGTTCATGGAGCCCGGCCGTGGCCGGAGCGACGACCCGCCGGGGCCGTCACTTCTTGCCGAGGGTAAGCCCACCGAAGCGCTTGTTGAAGCGAGCCACCTGGCCGCCCTGGTCGAGGACTCGGGACTGGCCGCCGGTCCATGCCGGATGAACCTTGGGATCGATGTCGAGCTGCAGCGTGTCGCCTTCCTTGCCCCAGGTGGAGCGGGTCTCGAACACGGTGCCGTCGGTCATCTGCACCTTGATCATGTGGTAATCGGGGT
>CAMPIH010000220.1 GCA_946886275.1 uncultured Sphingosinicella sp. | reverse complement strand
CCGCCGAACGGCAGGCCCGAGACGAAGCTGCGCGGATTATTCTCCTGGTCGCTCGGCTGCGAATAGCGGCTGCCGACATGCTGGAACGTGACCCCGAACAGGGCCTCGGCATCGGCGGAGACGGGGACCGTATAATTGGCGGTCGCCGCGAGCTGGAGGTTCGGCACCGACGGCAGCCGGTTGCCGTCGCGAATGCCGGCAATGACGGCGCCGGCGGTGGTGGTCACGCTGGAATCGAACTTCGCCTCGATAAGGCTGCCGGCGAAGGACAGTTCGAGCTCCGGGGTCGGATTGACGCTGAACTCGAGCTCGACGCCCATCGTATGGGCTTCAGGCACGTTGAAGACGACGCGCGAAGAACAGGTGCCGGCGTCGGCGGTGACCTGGAGGTTGCTGATGTCGGTGTAGAAGGCCGCGGCCGAGAAGCTGACCCCGCGGCTCTGGCTGCGGACTCCGAGCTCGTAATTCCACAGCGTCTCGTCCTCATAGGTCGGGCGATTGCCGTAGGTGAGGGCATCGACGCCGTTCGGACCGCCGGTGCAGAGCGGAATGTTGAGCGGATCGTTGACCCCGCCGAGCCTGAAGCCCTTCGAGGCCTGGGCGTTGATCCTCAGATTGTCGGTCGGCTCGTAGGTCAGGATGACCCGAGGGCTGATCCCGTCCGACGAGGTGCGGTCGACATTGTTGTCGCCGTTGGAGAAGAGGCCGCCCGAATTGAACTCGCGCTCTTCCTCGAAATCATAATAGCGCGCTCCGGCGGTCAGCATGAACTGGCCGAAATCGTAGCTGCCTTCGCCGAACACCGCCGTCTGCCGGATGTCGTAGGGCAGATCGGCATTGTAGGGCGAATTGAGGGGGAAGCCGTTGGCGACGGCCGCCGAAGTGCCGGCGCCGAAGCGGGCGTCGGTGAAGGCGTCATAGCCCGGGGTCGGAAGCCGCTGGCGATAGAAGCGATCGGTGTCAGAATAGAAGGCGCCGATGACCCATTGAAGCGGACCGTCCGAGGTCGAGCCCAGGCGCACTTCCTGGGCGAAGGTCTTGAGGTCGGTCGTGTCGACCAGGTTCGACGGAAGAAGCACGCCGGCCGTCGGGAAACCGAGATCGACGGAGACGCTGCCGGTGAGCGCGCTGGCGTCGCGGCTGACGAGGATGTCGCGGTCGATATAGGTCGAGATCGAGGTCAAGGCGACTCCGCCCAGGTCGATCGTCGCGTTGAGATCGGCGATCATCGTGTCGTCCGCAAACGCCTCGTCGAGCAGAAGGAACTGCTCGCGCTCGTCGAACGTCACCGCCGGGCGGGTCGTCGCGAACGGGTTGGCGTAGAGGTTGTAGACCTCCTGGCGGTTGAAGCCGTCGGCGCGGATCTCCTGGTAGAGGAAGCGCGGAGTGATCGTGATGTTCGGCGCCGGCTCCCAGCGAAGCGAGATGCGTCCGCCGACACGGGTGCCGTCATTGACGTCCTCGTCGACTCCGCCGCCTTCGCGAAGCGCATCGATGAAGCCGCCGAAGCGGGTGAAATAGGCGACCGCCCGGATCGCGGCAGTGTTGCCGAGGGGCACGTTCACCGCCCCCTTGAGATGGCCGCCAATATCGTCGCCGTCGACCAGGTTGAGATTACCCTCGACGAGACCCTCGACGACGTCGAGACGCGGCTGGTTGGTGATGTAGCGCAGGGTGCCGCCGACCGAGCCGGCGCCGAACAGGGTCCCCTGCGGCCCGCGAAGGGTTTCGACGCGATTGAGGTCGAACAGATCGATGTCCGGGGTGAAGAGCGACAGCGAGATGACCGAATCGTCGAGATAGACGCCGACCTGCTCCTTCACGCCCGGCTGGTCGCGGATGATCTGGCCGGCGGAGACGCCGCGGATCGACACCTGGCTCTGGCCCGGACCGAGGTTCTGGATGGCGAGGCCGGCGACGTTGCGCGACAGATCCTCGATGGTGCTCGCGCCCGAACGCTGGATGTCCTCCTCGGTCTGGGCGTTGATGGAGAAGGGCACTTCGAGCAGCGACGTCTCGCGCAGGATGGCGGTGACGACGATCTCTTCTTCATCGTCGACGGCGACCCGAGCCGGGGTCTGCGCCTGGACCGGGGCTGCAACGGCAAGGGCAAGGAGAGAGACGGCCCCGGCAAGGAGCCCCGGGACGGCGCGGCGGTGCTGGCGACGAAGCATGGAGATTCCCCTTTTCATTTCGCCGCAAGAATAAAGGAGCCCTGTCCGGGAACAAGCGTCCCTGAGGGGGACAAACCATTAGAGACGCCCACTGTGCTCTTGCGGCAACAGTGTGGCACAACTGCCGATATTGTCAGGGTTTAACCTTCGCCAGCGCTTCGCGGAGCGGAGGTGGGACGGCCTTTCGGGCTGTTCAGACCGCCAGTTTCATCTCGCCGCGGGCGAAGGCGATTCCCAGCGAGAGGCTTTCGGCGATCCTTCCGGCCTTTTCCTGCATTGCCGCGGCAGCGGCCGGCGGCAGGACTTCCTCGGTGGCCTCGCGCCAAAGCTCGAGCCAGCGATCGAACGAGGCCTGGCGGATCGAGTCGCCATGTTTGACGTGGGCCGGGAGCGGGCGGCCCTTGTAGCGGCCGCTGGTCAGCATCACCGACGACCAGAAGGCCTGGAGCCGCTCGAGATGTTCGGGCCAGTCGTCGATCGCCCGGTTGAAGACCGGACCGATCAGATCATCCTTGCGGACACGCCCGTAGAACAGGTCGACCAGCTCGCTCAGCCGCTCCTCGGTGATGCCCTCGATGCCCATTTCGTTCTCGCTCGCCATTTCGGTCATATAGGTCGGGGGGCGCGACGAGACCACCGCACCCCCCGTTTCGACATGTCTCAGGCCGCCTGCTTCCAGGTCGGCTCGAGCGCGACGTGCGGCGGGCAAGGCGCGACCGGCTGCTGCGGGAGCCCGCCGAGCTCGTTGGCGAAGCCGTGATTGACGTCGCGGTGATGGGCCTCGTCGGCGCGGACGACGAGAACGACGTCGCGGAGAGTCGCCTCTTCGGGCAGGCCCCAATAGCTCCTGGCGATCGCCGGGGCCGGCACGTTTTCGGAACGGCCTTCGTCGATCTCGCGGAGATAATGGGTGTAGCTGATCACCGCTTCCTCCTCGAAATAGCCGACGACTCGGTGAGCAGTCTTCGGCGAGACGAGGTAGAGCGCGAAGAAAGCGAGATAGAAGACCCACTGGACGCCGACGATCACCATCCGCTCGAACAGGGTGGGCTGGCTGATCTCGATGAACGTCATCAGGTGCATGCGCTCGTTCTCGGCTTCGTCCATCAGAGTCTTGATCCAGCCCTTGTCG
>CAMPIH010000219.1 GCA_946886275.1 uncultured Sphingosinicella sp. | reverse complement strand
CGGTCGTTCTTCCTGTCAGCCTTGGCCGGCCGGCTCTCCGGAGCGAGCGCAGGCTGCTGCGGCGCCGGCGGCACCTGCGCCTGTCCGGCGGCGATGAGCGCGAGCGCGGTGAACAAAGTGCTGACCATGATAAGCTCCCCCGATGATCAGCAGGATATGGGGGTCGGCTTTTCCGGTTCAACGCGCCGCTCGGCGCGGGCGATCGAGAATCGCAATTGCTCGCCGTCCGCATCCGCAAGCCGGGCCATGAAGTGGCGCCGGCACAGCGAGATATAGCGGTCATTGCCGCCAATCTCGATCGACGCGCCCTTCGCCACCGCCCGCCCTTCGGAATCGACCCGAAGGTTCATCGTCGCCTTGCGGCCGCAATCGCAGACCGCCTTGAGCTCGACCAAAGTGTCGGCGAGCGCGAGAAGATGGGCGCTGCCTTCGAACAGATTGGCCTGGAAATCGGTCCTCAGGCCATAAGCCAGGACCGGGATGTCGAGATCGTCGCAGATCGAGGCGAGCTGGACGACCTGGGCCCGGCTCAGGAACTGCGCCTCGTCGATCAGGATGCAGTGGAGCTTGCGCTTCTTCAGCTCCTCCTCGATTTCCGAGCGGATGTCGGTGTCGCGATCGAACAGCTGTCCGCCGATCTGGAGACCGATCCGCGACGCGATCACGCCCTTCCCGGCGCGATCGTCGAGCGCCGCGGTATAGAGCAACGTCTCCATGCCCCGCTCGCGATAGTTGAAGTCCGCCTGGAGAAGGGTCGTCGATTTGCCGGCATTCATCGACGCATAATAGAAATAGAGCTTGGCCATCGGCGCAGCCTAGCGGCGCAATTCCATCATTGCGAGCGTCGGCGCGGCCACTCCTCCGCCAGGATCGAGAACAGGACCGTGTCGCGGACATGGCCGGTCCAGGTGACCCGGTCGGAGCGGATGATTCCCTCCCGGACCGCCCCCAATTTGGCCATCGCGGCCTGGCTTCGCCCGTTGCGGCTGTCGACCTTGAACTCGATTCTCCGGAAGCCGCAGTCGATCGCTCGCCCGATCATCAGATCCTTGACGATTCGATTGAGCCCGGTGCCGCGCCGGTCGGGCACATAATAAGTGCTTCCGATCTCGAGCGCTCCGCGCTTCGGATCCACGCCGATGAAGGAGCTCATGCCGACCAGCCGATCGCCGACGAAGATGGCGAAGGATCGCCAGGTCTCAAGCGACAGGATTCGATCGAAGCTTTCGTCGAAATGATCGGGATCCCACGAGGTCGCGTAGATCGACCAGATCTCGCCATCCTCGGCACAGGCCGACTTGAGCCTCACGCGATGAGCCTCGGCGAGCGGCTCCAGGCGCACTTCGCCGTCGGCCATCTTTTCCCCGACCGAATCCATGTCGAGCCTTGCCGCTTCCGGCGCTCCGCCCAGACGAGCTTCCTCGACACCGGAGAACAACAGTCCCGTAAAATCCCGCATCGGGAGATTACCGGTCGAGGGCGCAGGAAGGTCGCTGCCCAGGGTCCGGTCTGCTCCGTCGATCAGCACCCGTACGCGTGTTTGCCCAGGCACGTAGACAGCGAGGTGGGTGGGTGTGACATCCACCGGAATGTCGCCGGCGGCGCCCTTTCCGGAAACGACCAGGTCGATGCGGCTGCCTGGCCGCACTTCGAACTCCTCCGCCCACGGTTCCAGCCAGACAAGCAAATCGCGCGATGTTTGATTGGACCAGGTGAAAGTCCGGGATCGCGCCTTCCCGAACAGCCTCACCCATCCTCCTCCGCCGTGCCCAAATCCTGTGCGACCTTCGGATCGCGCAGGATCCGGTCGATCCGGCCGCCTTCGTCGAAGCTCTCGTCCGGCAGGAACTTGAGGTTGGCGGCATATTTGGTGTTCACCCGCCGAGCCACCTCGCCCTTGAGATAACGGACGTGGCGCTTGAGCGCAGCAAGCACTTCGGTCTCGTCGGCGCCGAGCAGCGGCTTCACGAACACGGTCGCGTGGCGAAGGTCCGGAGACATCCGCACCTCGGTGATCGAGACGCTGTGGCTGGCGAGGGTCTCGTCATGGACGTCCCCGCGCATCAGCACTTCGGACAAGGCATGACGGACCTGCTCGCCGACCCGGAGCAGTCGGACCGAGCGGCCTTCGGGGGTTTCGTTCTGACGTGCCATCGTTCAGCGCTCCCCTCCCCGCGGGCGGGGAGGGACTCCCATCAAAGGGTCCGCTCGCGCTCCTCGACCTCGAACACTTCGAGATGGTCGCCCGGCTTGATGTCGTTCGTGTCGGCCAGAAGGACTCCGCATTCGAGACCGGCGCGGACCTCGGAGACGTCGTCCTTGAACCGGCGAAGCGAGGCGATTGTCGTCTTCGAGACGATGACGTCGTCGCGGGTGAGGCGGGCGTGAAGGCCCTTGCGGATGACCCCTTCGAGGACGAGCAGACCCGCCGCCTTGTCCTTCTTGCCGGCGGGGAAGACCTCCTTGACCTCGGCCCGGCCGAGTACCGTCTCGACGATCTCCGGCCCGAGCTCGCCGGCCATCGCCTGCTTGATCCAGTCGGTGAGGTGATAGATCACGTCATAGTAACGGAATTCGACGCCGTTGCGCTCGGCGATCTCGCGGGCCTTGGCGTTCGGACGAACGTTGAAGCCGATGATCGGCGCCTTGGAGGCGCTGGCGAGCACGACGTCGCTCTCGGTGATCCCGCCGACCGCGGCGTGGAGGACCCGGGCGCGAATGTCCTCGGTCGAGATCCTCGCCAGGGCGCCGACGATCGCTTCGACCGAACCCTGGACGTCCGCCTTGACGACAAGCGGGAATTCCATGGTCGTGCTGGCCTTCGACGCAAACATGTTCTCGAGATTGACCGGAGCCGTGGTCGTGCGCTTGCGGTCGAGCAGGCTCTGACGATAAGCGGCGACCTCGCGGGCCCGCGACTCGTTCTCGACGACGGTGAGCGTGTCCCCGGCCGAGGGGACTCCGGACAGGCCGAGGACCTCGACCGGGAAGCTCGGTGCCGCTTCCTTCACCTGGCGGCCCTTGTCGTCGATCATCGCCCTGACCTTGCCGGCGATCGGCCCGGCGACGAAGACATCGCCAACCCGGAGCGTTCCGCGCTGGACGAGGACGGTGGCCAGTGGACCGCGGCCCTTGTCGAGCTTGGCCTCGACCACCGCGCCTTCGGCCGGACGGTCGGGATTGGCCTTCAGCTCGAGGATTTCGGCCTGGAGGTTGATCGCCTCGAGCAGCTTGTCGAGATTGGTCTTCTTCAGAGCCGAGACCTCGACGTCCTGGACGTCGCCGCCCATGTCCTCGACGACGATCTCGTGCTGGAG
>CAMPIH010000218.1 GCA_946886275.1 uncultured Sphingosinicella sp. | reverse complement strand
GGCCAGTAGAGCCCGCAGGTGGACCTCGCCGACTCATGCGCTAAGACATGGGCGCCGACTTTTTTGCCGAAGGACCGCCCGTGAAATTGAAGCTGCCCCTGATCGCCCTTCTCCTCGCCTCCACCGCCTGCACGATGACTGCGCCGGAGCCGGCGTCCACGTCCGTCGTCGCGGTCGATCGCGCCGCCGAGGATGCGCGTCTCAACGCCTTCCTCGACGCCGCCTTCGACGCCCAGCTGGCGACCAACCCGCAATTCCTGACCGCCTTGGGAAGCAAGGAGCTCTACGACCGGCTCAACGATTATACCGACTCTTATGCCCAGCAGCAGATGGCGCTCGAGGAGCGGCAGCTCGCCGAGATGAAGGCGCGCTTCGATCCGGAGCGGCTGAGCCCTGCCGGACGGCTCTCCTACCGCCTGTTCGAGAAGAGCGTCGTCGACGATCGCGAGGCCTTTCCGTGGCGCCGCCACGGCTTCCCGGCCAGCACCAATGGCAGCCCGATGGGCGCGATCCCGGTCTTCCTGATCAACAATCACCGGATCGACACTGTCGCAGACGCCGAGGCCTATGTCTCCCGGCTTCGCGAGGTCGAGCGGGTGATGCGCGAGATCGGCGCCAACATGCGCGACCAGGCCGAGCGCGGCATCGTCCCGCCGCGATTCAACTTCCAGCCGGTCCGCGAGGACGGCCGCCGGATCCTCCAGGGCGCGCCCTTCACCGCCGGCGCGGACAGCGCCATCTTCGCCGATTTCAAGGCCAAGGTCGGCCGCCTCGACATCGCCCAGTCGGAGAAGGACCGGCTGATCGCCGCCGCGAGCGAGGCCCTGACCGGGCCGTTCCGCCGCGGCTACGACCATTTCCTCGCCACCGTCGACTCGATCGAGCCCCGAGCGACCGGCAACAACGGCGCCTGGAGCCTTCCCGACGGCGCCGAATTTTACGGCCAGCGGATTCGCCAGTCGACGACCACCGATCTCACCGCCGCCCAGATTCACGAGATCGGCCTTCGCGAGGTCGAGCGGATCCATGGCGAGATGGAGCGGATCAAGCGCCAGGTCGGCTTCACCGGAACGCTCCAGCAATTCTTCGCGCACATCAATGACGGCCAGCAGTACAAATATCCGAACACCGCGGAGGGACGGGAGCAATATCTCGCCGACGCCCGCCGCTTCATCGCCCAGGTGATGGAGGCGGCGCCGCGCTGGTTCCGGCGCCTTCCCCAGGCCCCGCTCGAGGTCCGGGCGGTCGAGGAATGGCGGCAGCAGACCGCTTCGGTCGCCTTCTACAACCGGCCGTCGGCCGACGGCTCCCGCCCCGGAATCTATTACGTCAACCTCGCCGACATGAACCAGGTGCTGAAGCCTCAGACCGAGGCGATCTCCTATCATGAGGGCGCCCCGGGCCATCACTTCCAGATCGCCCTGGCCCAGGAGCTTCCGGGCCTTCCCAAGTTCCGCCGCTTCGGCGGCTACGGCGTCTATTCGGAAGGCTGGGGCCTCTATGCCGAGCTGCTCGGCAAGGAGATGGGCTTCTATGACGAGCCGATCTCCGAATTCGGAATGTATTCGACCTCGCTGTGGCGGGCGATCCGGCTCGTCGTCGACACCGGCATCCACCACCAGCGCTGGACCCGCCAGCAGGCGATCGATTATTTCATGGCGAACGGCCTGCTCTCGCTCCGCGACGCGACCAAGGAGATCGAGCGCTACTTCAACAATCCCGGCCAGGCGACCAGCTACATGATCGGCCAGCTGAAGATCCTCGAGCTTCGCGACCGCGCCCGCGAGGCGCTCGGCGACCGCTTCGACATCCGCGAGTTCCACGCCGTCGTTCTCGAGAACGGCCCGGTCCCGCTCGACGTCCTCGAAGAGCTGGTCGACGCCTGGATCGCGACGCGGCGCCAGGCCTGAGGTTGAGGCCGGGGTGGCCGCGCCCTCCCCCCGGCCGTCAGCCACCCCACACCGTCACCCCAGCGCAGGCTGGGGTCCATGCGGCCTACGGGTCTCGCAGGGGAGTCTGGATGCCAGCCTTCGCTGGCATGACGGGCTTGCGGGTCTCGCCGCTTACTGCGCGATCCTCAGGCGGTAGGCGCCGGTGCCTTCGGTCGAGAAGGAGGTGACCCGGACGACATAGTTTCCGCCTTCGTCCGGAGCGAACATGAGGAAGCTGTTGAAGCCGCCGCCGCTATCGTCGTCCATCGCGATCTCGGTGGAGCCGCGCTGGTCGGCCGGATAGACCCGAACGACCGGGTCGAAGGCTTCGGAATCGAGCCGGATGAGGGCGCTTTCGCCGGCCTCGAGCTGGAGCGCATAATCGTCGAAGCGCACTTCGCCTTCGACCGGGTCATCGGCGTCGAGCGAGCCTTCATAGACCTGCCAGGTCATCGCCTCGGTGCCGGTCGGCCGGCTGACCGGCGCCGCAAGCGCTTCCAGGGCCTCGATCTCGAGATCATAGGCGCCGGCGCCGTCCGGAGTGAAGCTGACCACCCGGACGAGATAGTCGCCGCTCTCTGTCGGCGTGTAATGGATCAGGGGATTGCGGTCGCCGCCGCTATCGTCGTCCTGGGCAAGCGCCTCCGTGCTCCCGGCGCGGTAGAGCCGGAGCATCGAATCGAACGCCTCGGAGCTGGCGGCGATCCGGTAGCGGCGCCCCGCTTCCAGCCGGATGCTGTGATCGCCGTAGCGGCAGTCGCAATTCTCGAGCTCGCCCTGGGCCGTGAAGGGCCGGCCCTCGGCCGGCTGGGCCGCCGCCGGGGCGGCCATGAACGCCGCCGCCGCCAGGACCGATGCTCCGATGAATTTGCGCATGTACTAACCCCCCGCTGAACCCCGACGAATCGCCGGCGCCCCAGATTAGCCGCGACGATTACGGCTGGGCAACGAAATCAGCGCGCGAAGGCGTCGGTCGCCCGGATCAGGCCGTCGAGGATCCCCGGCTCGTTGAACAAGTGGCTGGCGTCGGGGATGATCTCGAGCCTCGCTTCCGGCCACGCTTTGGCCAGCGCCCAGGCCGTCACCGGCGGGGTGCAGCAATCATAGCGCCCCTGGACGATCACCGCCGGGATGTCGCGGATCCGATCGACGTTTCGGATCAGCTGGCCTTCCTCGAGCCAGCCCTTGTTGACCATGTAGTGATTCTCGATCCTGGCGACGGCGATCGCGAAATCGTCGCTGGTGAATTCCTCGATGACGTGCGGATCGGGAAGCAGGGTGACGGTCTCGGCCTCCCACTTGCTCCACGCCTTGGCGGCGCGAAGCTGCTCGGCGCGGTCGTCGCCGGTCAGCCGGCGGTGATAGGCCGCGACGAGGTCGTGTCTTTCCTCCTCGGG
>CAMPIH010000217.1 GCA_946886275.1 uncultured Sphingosinicella sp. | reverse complement strand
GTGATCAGCTTCTCGACATAGGGCCGAAGCTCCTTCGCCTTGGGAAGCGTGGTGGTGATCTGCTCGTGCTTGATCAGGGCCGCCGCCATGTTGCGGAACATCGCCTGACGGTGGCTTGAGGTGCGGCCGAGCTTACGGCCGCCGACGCGGTGACGCATGTCTTCTTCCTTCGTTCGTCCCGAAGCCGTCTAGCCGATCGGTCTGGAGCCTGCTCCGTTCCGGCCTGCTGGTACTTCGGGCCAGGCGATCAAATGGGGGACCGCCCAGACCCCAAAACAAACGGCGGAGCCGTGCCCCGCCGCGTCGCCGGATCCCAAAGCGGAAAGCGCGAAGGAAGTCAAGCTTCGGGAGCTCAGGCGGCGCGCCTTGAGCCGGCCCCTTGCCTGTCCTCCAGGAGCCAGGCCTCGGCTTCCTCGGGATCCTCGAAATAGCGGACGTCGCGGCCGCTGCAGGCGCGCATCAGCTGCGATCGGGCGAGGGTCGGGCCGGCGATGAAGGCGAGCCGCCGCGAGCGATATTCCGGCGCCGCAAGCATCTCCCGGAAGGCGTCGACCATCTCGGGCGACTGGATCTTCATCCGCCTGACGTCATTCAGGGTCGAATGGACGTTGGGCGCAAGGCCGAGCTGGGCATGCGCCCGGGCGCGAGCCACCAGGAACCGATCGAGATCGGCCCGGGTGAAAAAGCCGGTCATGACGATTCGGATCAGGCCGTTGTCACGATCCGCCTGGATAAGGAATTTGGCGCTCATCGCGGCTGCTTAGGGGAGACAAGGCTACCGAGTTCCTAATCCACCCCCTCGGGTAATGCGGGGGTGGCGGCCTGCGGCCGTCTCCCCGTCGGCCCCTTCCCTTCACGGTCACCCCGGCGGGCGCCGGGATGACGGTAGAGCGCGGCGACCCGCCGCGGCGAGCGCCTAATGGCTTCGGTCGCCGCGATCGCCTTGGCCGGACTTGGTCTCGGTCTTCGCCTTCTGGCGGCGGTCGGCGGCCAGCGAGCGGCCGACATCCTCCGATTCCTTGAATCGCCCCTGGCTGTCGCGGCGAACATATCTCTTGTCGCTCCCGGTATCGATCAGCTCGCGCTTGCTGGCGGCCATGTCAGTACTCCTTGTCATTGCATTGCCGCCTAAAACCGGCGGGATTCGCCGATGTTCCCGAGGTGAAGCGGGGCCGTCGCCGCCCAACCTGCCGATCGGACGTGGCGTCTTCGCGCGCGGCAGCGCCTCCCGTCCCGGCGGCACCACGGCCCGCCATCAGCGGCGGAACAGCGGCGAGCCCCTGTCGTTGGCAGATGAGCGAGGGTTTGCGTGAAAAGGAGGATCTCCCATGAGCGCCACCGGACTCGAAGTCTTCGACAAGACGCTCCAGACCACCAATATCTGGCTCAACGAGATCATGGACCGGCTCGGCCCCGACCGGCAGCTCGCGTGGAAGGCGCTTTCCGTCGTCCTCCACAAGCTTCGCGACCGGCTGCCGCTAGAGCTGAGCGCCCATCTCGGCGCCCAATTGCCGCTCCTCGTCCGAGGCATTTATTACGACCAGTTCGAACCGGGTCGGATCCCGGCCGACTGCCGGAGCCCGGAGGAGTTCACCGAGGAAGTCGCCGAATGGCTCAGCGACGCTCGCCCGGTCGACCCGGCCGACGCGATCGCGGCCGTGTTCGGCGTGCTCGAGCGCCATCTGTCCGAAGGGCAGGTCGCCAAGATCCGCGGCGCGCTTCCGAAAGGCATCAGGATGTTGTGGGACGGCGCCGACGCCCGATTTCTCGCCGAAGCCGGGGCCTGACCCCTTCGCCGGACCGTCTTTTCGTGCCTTCGACCCGGGTTTCTGCTATAAGGACTCGGGGGGCGTACAAGGGAGACGGACAATGTCTCAACAAGCCCGGCCGGCGCCCGACCATGAACCGGTCATCGACGACCGCCACGAACTGATCTCGTCGCGACGGGTCGAAGGCACGCCGGTCTACAACCGCTCCGACCAGCGGCTCGGAACCATCCACAACGTCATGATCGAGAAGGTCAGCGGCAAGGTCTCCTACGCCTTGCTCTCGTTCGGCGGAATCTTCGGAGTCGGCGAGAACGTCCATCCGGTGCCGTGGGAACGGCTGACCTACGACGTCAATCTCGACGCCTATGTCATCGACCTGACCCGCGAGCAGCTGGCGGAAGCGCCGACCCTTCGACTCGACGAGGCCGACCGGCCGCAGGCGAAGGATTATGAGGAAGTCGCCGGCTATTATGCGAAGCTGCCCTGGTGGGGCCTCTAGGAAAAGGTCTCGCCTTCAGGCCGAGGCCGAAGGCTCGACGATGATCTCGCTGGTCAGCGAATTGGCGATGAAGCAGCGCTCGTGCGCCTGATGATGGAGCCGGTCCAGCTCCGCTGAATCGGGCTGGCGGCCGGCGAAGCGGATCGCCGGTCTGAGGACGATTCGGGTGACCGCCATCCTGCCCGGGGCGATCCGGCCCATCTGCCCCTCCGCCTTGTCGGAATAGCTGAGGATGTCGAGGCCTTCGGCCTGGGCCAGCGACAGGAACCAGAGCATGTGGCAGGAGGCGACGGCGGCGACCAGCGCCTCCTCCGGATCGACGGCGGCGGCATCCGACATCGGTTCCGGAACGACCTGAGGGGAGGAAGAGCCGTGGACGACGGCGCCGCCGTCGAAGCTCCAGGAATGGCGGCGGCTGTAGCGGCCCGAGACGAACTCCCCGTCCGACGTCCAGCCGATCTCGGCGACGTGGCTGCTCATCGTCCCGCCGGTTCGCTGATCAGCCCGCGGCCGCCTGCCGCGGCGGCGAAAGCGAGAAGATGTCGTCCGGGACCACCGCCTGGTCGGGCTTGCGCGGCTTGGTCTCGGCGATCGCGGCGGCGAGCACTCTGTTGGCCGGCTCCTCCGGCAAGGCCAGGGCTTCGCTGCGAGCGAGCCGACCGTCGACCTGGGCGCCGGCGGCGACGCTGATCGTCTGGTAGACGATGTCGCCCTTGATCCGGGCGCTGGATTCCAGGACCAGGTTGCGGGCGGCGACCGTGCCTTCGACGAGCCCGCCGATCCTCGCCTCCTCGGCGTCGATATTGCCGGTCACGATGCCGCTCTTGCCCTGGCATAGCTGGCCGCAGCGGACGTGACCGTCGATCCGGCCGTCGACATGAAGCTGGCCGCCGGTGATGATGTCGCCGCTGACGACGACCTCGGTGCCGATGAACGACAGTCCCGGCGCTCCCGCCTTGAGCGCTTTCGGCGCGGATTCCGGCTTGCTCCTGGAAAACATGAGTCGATCCTCCCCCGCAACGAGTATCGACCCAATCAGGTTAAGAGATCAAGCGCGGCGAGGCGGTTCGGACTCGCTTTCGGATTCGTCTGTGGCCATCGGGCTCACTCCGCCCGGCGGC
>CAMPIH010000216.1 GCA_946886275.1 uncultured Sphingosinicella sp. | reverse complement strand
TCGACGATGATGCCGGCGTTCATCCGGTGCTGCTGGATGAAGCGCGGGTGGGAAACCCGCCAGCTTCCGTCCGGATCGCGGGTCAGCCGCTTGAACCGGTCATAGGCGCGAAGCGCGTATCCGCCATTTTCGATGAAGGCGAGAATGGCCGAGAAGGTCTGCTCGTCGAGGCCGGCATAAGGCGCGGCGCCGCGAACCTCGTCGAGCAAGGTCTTTTCGTGGAACGGCGCGGCGCAGGCGACGGCCATGACGTGCTGGGCGAGGACGTCGAGCGCTCCCGGGCGGAAGACCTCGGCATCGAGCTCGCCCTCCTCGATCGCGTCGAGCGCCGCCCGCCCTTCGAGATATTCGAAGCGGTTGCCGGGAACGAGGATCGCTTCCGAAGGCTCGTCCAGGCGGTGATTGGCGCGGCCGATCCGCTGGACGAGGCGCGAGGCGCCTTTCGGCGCCCCCATCTGGATGACGAGGTCGACATCGCCCCAATCGACGCCGAGATCGAGGCTTGCGGTGCAGACCAGCGCTCGAAGCCGGCCGGCGGCGACCGCCGCTTCGACCTTGCGGCGCGCCTCGATCGCCAGCGAGCCGTGATGGATTCCGATCGGAAGCGCCGATTCGTTGACTGTCCACAGATCCTGGAAGGTCAGCTCGGCGAGGCTTCGCGTGTTGCAGAAGACGAGCGTCGTGCGGTGCCGCTCTATCTCCGCCATGACCCGCGCAGCCGCCCAGCGCCCGCTATGGCCGTACCAGGGGATCCGCTCGTCTTCCGGAAGCATGATCGAGATGCGCGGGTCCGCCCCGGGATCGCCGCGGACCAGCCTGACCGTGTCGATGTCGCCGTGCGGCGCAAGCCACCCCTGATAGGCTTCGACATCGGCGACGGTGGCGGAGAGGCCGACCCGGCGAAGGCCAGGCGCGATCGTCTGGAGCCGAGCCATTGCCAGCGCGAGCAGGTCGCCGCGCTTGCCGGTCGCGAAGGCGTGGATCTCGTCGACGACGATGGTGCTGAGATTCGCGAACAGGCGGACGCTGTCCTCGTGGCTGAGCAGCAGGCTGAGCGATTCCGGCGTGGTCAGGAGCATTTGCGGTGGCCGAAGCCGCTGACGGGTCTTGCGGTCGGCGGGCGTGTCGCCGGTCCTGGTTTCGACCCGGATCGGCAGCGCCATCTCCTCGATCGGGGTCAGCAGATTGCGCTGGACGTCGACGGCGAGCGCCTTGAGCGGCGAGATGTAGAGCGTGTGGAGCCCTTCGCTGGGCCGCTCGACCAGCTCCACCAGGCTCGGAAGGAAGCCGGCAAGGGTCTTGCCGGCACCCGTCGGCGCGACCAGAAGCGCGCTCTTCCCGTCGCGCGCCGCTGCAAGCATCTCATGCTGGTGGCGGCGGACCTGCCAGCCTTTGGTGGCGAACCAGTCGGAAATGGGTCCGGGCAGCGCGGTCATGCGCGCCCCGGATCAGGGAACGTAGTCGCTTTCGTGGCGATGCTCCCGATCCTCTTCCTCATAGACTCGGCGAGTCGCCGCCTCGCTCTCGGCGTCCGAAGCCCGCGAGCGGCGGTTCCGAAGAATCGCCCAGGCGATGACGAGGACGAGCAGGAGCGGCCCGACGATGGTGAGCAGAGTCCAGTTGAATCCAGCGGCATCCATGTGAAACGCTCCCTTGTTGCGGCCGAGGATCGCTTGGCCCCTGGCCTGTCGTCACCCATATAGCTCATGATGGCGCGTCTCGGTTCCTGGATAGAGCCTTTTTCCGAAGGCATCTACGTCCGGCCTGCAGACGCCTGGATCGATCCCTCCCAGCCCAAACCGCTCGCCTTGGTCACCCACGGCCATGCCGATCATGCCCGCGGCGGCCATGGCGAGGTGATCGCCACGCCCGAGACCCTCGCGATCATGGAATGCCGCTACGGGCCCCAGGCGGGGCGGCCGATCGCCTATGGCGAAATGATCCGGATCGGCGAGGTCGACATCAGCTTCGTGCCCGCCGGCCACGTCCTCGGCTCGGCCCAGATCGTCCTCGACCATAAGGGCGAGCGGATCGTCGTGTCCGGCGACTATAAGCGCCGGCCCGATCCCACCTGCGCCCCGTTCGAGCCGGTCCCGTGCGACATCTTCATCACCGAGGCGACGTTCGGGCTTCCCGTCTTCCGCCACCCGGCGCCCGCGGGCGAGATGGACCGGCTGCTCCAGCGGCTTCACGACAATCCCGATCGCTGCATCCTGATCGGCGCCTATGCGCTCGGCAAGGCGCAGCGCCTGATCGTCGAGCTGAGGTGCCGGGGCCATCATGATCCGATCTACATCCATGGCGCGCTTCAGCGGCTCTGCGATCTCTATTCCGAATGGGGAGTGCCGCTTGGCGAGCTTCGGCCGGCGACCGGCGCATCCAAGGAGGAAATGAAAGGGAAGATCGTGATGGCTCCGCCGGGGTGCCTCAACGACCGCTGGTCACGCCGCCTGCCCGATCCGATCACGGCCATGGCCTCGGGCTGGATGCGGATCCGTCAGCGCGCCCGCCAGCGTCTCGTCGAGATGCCGCTCATCCTTTCGGACCATGCCGACTGGGACGAGCTCACCGAGACGATCCGGGAGCTTGCCCCGCGCGAGGTGTGGATCACCCATGGCCGCGAGGACGCGCTCATGCACTGGTGCATGACCCACCAGATCAAGGCCCGGGAGCTCAACCTCGTCGGCTATGAGGACGAGGACGACTGATCAGAACAGGTTGAGCCCGACGAACAGAGCCAGAGCGGTGACCATCAATATTCCCCAGCGGACGTTCCGCTCCATCGTCTCGTCACCGGTCTGCGACATGATCTGCATGCTCGCGGCGCTGACCAGGACGAGCAGGCCGAGCGTGATCAATATTCCGACCCACCAGCTGCCATAGACCGCTCCGGCAATCGCCAGGGCCGCCCAGGCGAGGCAGAAGAGCAGGGCTTCGGGGTGGAATTTAGGCATTGAGACCGGCTCTCAATGCGCGGCCTGGGCACCACGCCGGACGCCCGACAAGGCGAGCTGCTCGTCGATCTGGGCGAGAAGGCGCTCGAGCGCCTGCTCGTCCGTCGCTTCGGCCCGGGCAACGAGCACGTCCTGGGTGTTGGAGGCGCGCAACAGCCACCAGCCGTCGCTCGTCGTCACCCGGGCGCCGTCCGTACGGTCGACATCGGCGCCGGCCGTGCAGAGGCGGTCGAGCACTTCCTCGACGACGGCGAACTTGCGGCTTTCATCGACCTGGAACCGCATCTCCGGCGTGTTGACCATGGCCGGCATGGAGGATCGCAACAAGGTCAGCGAGCCGCCCAGGCGGGTGACGGCGCGGATCAGCCGGACCGCCGCGTAGAGGGCGTCGTCGAAACCATAATAATCATGGGCGAAGAAGATGTGCCCGCTCATCTCGCCGGCGAGCGGCGCCCCGGTCTCCTTCATCTTCGACTTGATGAGGCTGTG
>CAMPIH010000215.1 GCA_946886275.1 uncultured Sphingosinicella sp. | reverse complement strand
GCGGCGAAAACGGCGGATTTTCGCCAAAAATCCCAATTGGCACGACCCTTGTAAACCTTGGTGGGCATGAAAGTTCACAAGGTTCAAGGGAGCAAGCAAATGGTCAACTTCACCAACTTCAATCGCATCGCCACCGCCGCGGTCGGCGCCCTCGTCATTTCCACCGCCTGCATCGCCGCCGCCACCGGCCCCGCTTATGCGGTCGAGACGGAGACGGCCGGCTACGCCGCCGCGGACATCCAGGTTCCGGTGCAGGCGCAAGCCTGAACCGAGGTGCCGGCCGGAGAGCTCGCTAACCCCTGTGCCTCTCCGGCCGTCGCCAACTTCTTAGTCCATCGGAGCCCCGTCTAATGAGCATCTTCTCCCGCACCCGCGACATCATCGCCGCCAACGTCATCGATCTTGTCGATCGGTCGGACGACCCGGCGAAGACGATCCGGGTGATCATCCTCGAGATGGAAGAGACTTTGGTCGAGGTGAGGGCATCGGCGGCAAGGTCGATCGCCGACATGAAGGAGCGAAGCCGCCAGGTGGCTCAGCTTCGCGAGCTCCAGGACAGCTGGACCGACCGAGCCGAGCTCGCGCTCAGCAAGGGCCGCGACGATCTTGCCCGAGCCGCCCTGATCGAACGGGAGAAGCTCAGCGCTTTGGCCGAAGAGCTTCGCGACGAGATCTCCGAGATCGACTCCGGGCTCCGCGCTTCCGAGGCGGACATCGCCAAGCTCCAGGCGAAGCTGCGCGAGGCGCGCAACCGCCAGAACGCGATCGCCGCCCGGATCGAGACCGCCCACAACAAGGCGCGGCTCCGCGAACTCTATGCCGGGCAACGGGTCGAGGAGGCTTTCTCCAACTTCACCTTGCTCGAGCGCCAGGCCGATCTCGCCGAAGGTCATGCCGAGGCGCTGATGCTGGCGGCTCCGGCAAGGAGCCTCGAGGACGAGATTGCCGAGCTGAAGGTCAATGAGAAGGTCGAGGCCGAGCTCGCGGCGATGAAGGCGGCCCGGAGGGAAGCGGCATGACCGTGGAGATTGACGGCGTCGACGTCGTGGCGATGGCCGAAGCGGCGGCCCTGATCGGCGGCATCATCGCGATGCTGGTGATCGGCCTGCTGGTCTATTTGCTCGTCCGGCCGCCGCGGCACGTCCGCGAAGCCAGGCGGCGCCCGCTGGAGCTCGAGGAAAGCGAAGCGGAGCAGCTGCTCGACCTGATGGGCCGGATGGAATCGCGGCTTGAAGTGCTCGAGCGGGCGCTCGCCGACGAATCGCGACCTGCCGGCCAGGCAGAGGAACAGGGAATATTGGAATCGGCCCAGGTGGGCCGGGAAACAGGGAGGACGGAATGAGCGTGCGTGGCAGAAGGTTCGAGACCGACCGGAGCGATGGCAAGATCCTCGGTGTCTGCGCGGGGATCGCCAAATCCACCGGGCTCGACGTGACGATCGTCAGGGTCGGAGCCGTGGTGCTCGCTCTTGCGGTGTCGGTGCCCTGGATGCTGGTCGCCTATTGCGCGGCCGCCTTTTTCGGCCGTCCGCGCCGCCAGGCCGCCTACGTCCCGGGCCGAATCGAAGGCCGCGAGGAATCGCGCGAACGGATGCGCTCGCTCGATCTCAGGATGCAGGCGATCGAGACCTATGTGACGAGCTCGAACAGCCGTCTCGCCCGCGAGATCGAAGAGCTTCGCTAGCAGCAGGAACTGGGAGGAAGACATGAGCCAATCGATGACCCTGGTAGCGATGGCGAGCTTCGGCCTCGCCGCGCTGACGATCCTGGCCCTGGCCGGTCTGAAGGCCTGGCACGGATGGCTTGAAGTGAAGCGGCTCGAGCTGGCGGGTCATCGCCACGTCGAACCGCGAAGCCAGGCCATGGACATGATCGAGATGGCGGATCTCAAGGAACGGATCCGCAAGCTCGAGAATATCGCCGCCTGCATCGATCTCTAGCCGACGGTCCGGCGCCCGCGGGCCCGGACGACCAAAGGGGTGACGGATGCAGGACTGGGTGGTTCGGCTGATCGACTGGGGCGGCTATGCCGGGGTCTTCCTGCTGTCGCTGATCGAGACGATCGTCCTGCCCTTGCCATCCGAACTGATCCTGCCGATCGCCGGGATGCGCGCGGCGAACGGGCCGCTGGCCCTGGCCGGAGTCATCGCTGCCGCCACCGCCGGATCGATGACTGGAAACATGATGTGGTATTGGGCGGCGCGTTCGATCGGCCTCGACCGGCTCCGGCGCTTCATCGACCGGCACGGCCGCTGGGTCGCGATCGACTGGCACGACGTCGATCGGGTCGCTCGCCTGTTTCAGCGTTTCGGTCCGGCGATCGTGTTCAGCGGCCGGCTGGTCCCCGGAGTCCGGACCTTCGTGTCGATCCCGGCCGGCCTGGTGCTGATGCCCGCTCTTCGCTTCGCCTTGTGGTCGACGATCGGGACAATGCTGTTCGCCGCGGCCTTTGCCACCGCCGGCTTTGCCGCCGGAAGCACGCTCAGCTGGATCGAGGACTTTGCCGGCCCGGCCTCTTCGGCCGTCGTCGGAGCGATCGTCCTTCTCTATTTGTGGCGGCAGCTCACCTGGCGCCGCCGGGCCCTGGTCAGGCCGCCGGGCGAGCTTCGCTGATCTTTACGCGCCGGGTCTCGCCGGCCTCGCCGATCAGCCAGAGATCGCCGAAATCCTCATGCACCAGAGGCCCCGGCCGGGTTCCGCCGAGCTGCTCGACGATGTCCGGAACGGTGTTGCTGTGGCCGACGATCAGCGCCGGCAGCGGCCCGGAACGCACCCTCGCGATCAGGCCAGGCGTGTCCGCCGGGTCGTAGACGATCGGGGTCAGCCCAAGCCTGGCGGCGATCGGCGCCGCCGTCTGGGCGGTGCGCTTGAAGCCGCTCACATAGATGGCCAGCGGCGGCCGTTCGCCGAGCCGTTCGGCGAGCAGCGCCGCCTGCCTCTGGCCTTCGGCGGTCAGGTCCGGATCGCGTTCGCCGGCCGGCGTGTGGAGATGGCGGACGACGTAATACAGCTCCGAAGGCGCTGTTTCGATCGTCGTGGCGCAGGCGGACAGTGCGACCAGCATGGCCGAAAGAAGACCCAACAGCCTCATCGCTGGTACCTTTCACAAGGGGTGCACGCGGCCGAAAAATCTACTAACGGCATCGCGAACCGCAAGAAATGAAGGCAGAGGATGGCCGATAGTCTCGAGCGCCGCAACCGGCCGGCGCTCTCACTCCATGTCCCTGAGCCCGACGCCCGTCCGGGCGACGAAGTCGATTTCAGCGCGATCGAGATTCCGGCCGCGGGAAGCGTCGGCCGGCCCGACGTCGCCGCCGCCGCCGCCGACACTCATCCCCTGTGCTTCACCCTCGTCCGGGTGCTCGACGAGGAGGGGCAGGCGGTCGGCCCCTGGGATCCTAAGCTCGATCCGGAGACGCTTCGGCGGATGCTTCGCGACATGCTGATGGTCCGGGTCTTCGACGAGCGCATGTTCCGCGCCCAGCGCCAGGGCAAGACCAGCTTCTACATGAAG
>CAMPIH010000214.1 GCA_946886275.1 uncultured Sphingosinicella sp. | reverse complement strand
ATCGCCTCGTCGATCGAGCGGCTGGCGACCGAGATCCGCCATCTGCAGCGGACCGAAGTACTCGAGGCGGAGGAATATTTCGCGCCCGGCCAGAAGGGTTCGTCGGCGATGCCGCACAAGCGCAACCCGGTGCTCACCGAGAATTTGACCGGCCTTGCCCGGATGGTGCGCGCCGCGGTGATCCCGGCGATGGAGAATGTGGCGCTGTGGCACGAACGCGACATCAGCCACAGCTCGGTCGAGCGGTTCATCGGCCCCGATTCGACCATCACCCTCGATTTCGCGCTCGCCCGGCTCACCCAGGTGATGGACAAGCTCGTCGTCTATCCGGAGCGGATGCAGAAGAATCTCGACCGGATGGGCGGCCTCGTTCACTCGCAGCGCGTGCTGCTCGCCTTGACCCAGGCCGGCGCCAGCCGCGAGGACAGCTACCGGCTCGTCCAGCGCAACGCGATGAAGGTCTGGGAGTCGGACGGCACCCTGTCGCTGCTCGAGCTCCTCAAGAACGACCCCGAAGTGACCGCCCTGCTTCCGGCCGAGGAAATCGAGGCCCGCTTCGATCTCGACTACCACTACAAGCATGTCGACACGATCTTCGAGCGCGTGTTCGGCGCGGAGCGGTCGGAGGATTGACCCGAACCGTTTCAGGCCGGACTTAAGAGGGTCGATATCTAGCGGGCGGTAATCGGTGCCGGGCGGGGTCCGGAAGAAGGTCCGTCGCCTTCGATCCTCGGCCAGCCGTCGCGCCAGACGATCCGGTCGATCAGCATCACCCGGCGGGTGTTGACGTCGTTCTCGGGCTTCGCGCGCGGGCGCCGGATATCGACGGCGTGGTAGAGCATCCAGTGATTGCCCGCCTCGTCCTCGACGACGCTGTTATGGCCCGGCGCCAGCCAGTTTCCGCGCCGTTCCAGGATGACGCTGCTCGGCGCGCCGGTCGCCTGCGCCAGGGTATCGAAGGGGCCGGTGGCGTTTCGCGAACGCGCGACCATCACGGCATAATGGGCATTGGGTCCGCAGCAATTGTCGCCCGAATAGAAGAGATAATAATAGCCATCGCGGCGAGTGATCCACGCGCCCTCGACGAGGCGCTGATATTCGGAAGCGTCGTCCGATCGAATGACCGGGACGAGATCGACCGGCCGGCTGCCCGGCGCGAAGCTTATCCGGTCCGCCGCCAGCTCCTGGACCTTGATCGGTCCGAAGCCGGAGCCCCAGTAAAGCAGCCGGCGCCCGGTCGCCGGGTCGTCATAGCTCATCGGATCGATGTTGACGAAGCCTTCGCCGCACTGGAGCGGCCGTCCGATATCGGCGAACGGCCCTTCCGGCCGGCGGGCGGTGGCGACGGCGAGGCACAGGCCGCGGCTGGTGTCGGTCAAGGCGGCGTCGGGCTTGGCCGAATAATAGAGATAATAGACGCCGTCATGTTCGGCGACATGGGGTGCCCAGAAATCCTGGGTCCGGCTTGCCCAAACCGGTTTCGCCGGAAGCGCGTCGCCGATCCGGGTCCAGTTGATCAGGTCGCTCGATCGGGCAACCTGGATGTTGAGCATCGTTCCGTCGACGTCGCCCTGGGTGGCATAGACGTAATAAGTGCCGTCGGCGGCGCTGAGGATGGCGGGATCCGGAAAGTCGCTGTCGAGGACGGGATTGGCGAAGCTTGAAGGCGCCTTATCGCGAAGCGCCGGAGCCGCGCAACCGGCCGCTGCGAAGAGCAGGAAGAAGCTGAAGAGAAACCGGCCCATCCACGCCCAGCATAAGGCGAAGCGGACAGCCTCGACAACGCCGGAGATTCAGCCTTCGAAAAGGCCCTTGAGCTTGCCGAAGAAGCTCTTCGATGCGGGGCACTCCTCACCGGTCTCGGTATCGCGGAACGCCTGCAGAAGCTCGCGCTGCTTGGCGCTGAGCCTGGTCGGCGTCTCGACCTCGATCTGGATCACCATGTCGCCAAAGCCGCGGCCGTTGATCGAGGGCATTCCGGCGCCGCGCTGGCGAAGCTGCTTGCCCGACTGGATCCCGGCGGGAATGTTGATCTGGTGCTTCTTCCGGTCGAGCCCGGGAACCTCAATGCAGCCGCCGAGAGCGGCTGTCGTGAAGCTGACCGGGCAGCGGCAGAACAGAGTCGAACCCTCGCGCTGGAAAACCGAGTGCCGGGCGAGGTGGATGAAGATGTAGAGATCGCCCGGAGGACCGCCGCGGACTCCCGCTTCGCCTTCGCCGGCGAGCCTGATCCGCGTGCCCTCGTCGACTCCGGCGGGAATGTTGACGGTCAGGGTCTTGCGCTTCTCGACCCGGCCTTCGCCCCGGCACGAGGGGCAGGGATCGGCGATGACCTCGCCGACTCCGCGGCAGGTCGGGCAGGTCTGCTCGACGACGAAGAAGCCCTGCCTCGCCCGAACCTGGCCACGGCCGCCGCACATCGTGCAGGTCCGGGCAGCGGTTCCCGGCTTGGCGCCGGAGCCGGTGCAGGGCTCGCAGCGGGCGGTGGTATCGACCTGGAGCTCGACCTCGCGGCCATTATAGGCGTCCTCGAGCTTGATCTCGAGATCGTAGCGAAGGTCCGAGCCGCGCAAGGCGTTGCTCCGGCGGTCGGCCTGGCCGCCGTTCATGAACTCGCCGAAAATATTGTCGAAGATGTCGGCGAAGGAGCCGAAATCCTGGCCGGCGCCGCCATTGCCGCCGAAGCCGCCATTCTTGAAGGCGGCATGACCGAAACGGTCATAAGCGGCCCGCTTGTTCGGGTCCTTCAGGCAGTCATAGGCCTCGCTGATCGCCTTGAACTTGGCCTCGGCGTTCGGGCAGCCGCCATTGCGGTCCGGATGGCATTCCATCGCGAGCTTGCGATAGGCGGTCTTGATCGTTCGATCGTCCGCGTCGCGGGAGACCTGAAGAAGCTCGTAATAATCGGTATCAAGCATGACGGAACCTGCACGCCGCCATCAGGCCGGCAGCCGGGCGGTGGAAGCGCGCCGAGTTCTTCTCCCCCGAAATCCCGGACCTGGCCGGAACAGCGGGTGATCCATCGGCGCGCCCCCACATCGCCTCAGCCCTTATTGCCTTCGTCGACTTCCGAGAATTCGGCGTCGACGACTTCCTCTTCGCCGCCCGCCTCACTGCCCTGCGCCGCTTCGCCCTCGGCGCCCGGAGAAGCGGCCGAGGCCTGTTCCTTCTCGTAGATCGCCTGGCCGAGCTTCATCGCCACCTGGGCGAGCGCCTGGGCCTTGGTCTTCATCGTCTCGGGGTCGCCGCCTTCGATCGCGGTCCGGGTCTCGGCGATCGCCGCCTCGATCTCGGACTTGAGCGAGGAATCGACCTTGTCGCCATGCTCGCGAAGCTGCTGCTCGGTCGAATGGACGAGGCTCTCGGCATTGTTCTTCGCCTCGGCGCCCTCGCGCCTCTTCTTGTCCTCTTCGGCGAACTGCTCGGCTTCGTTGACCATCTTGTCGATGTCGGCGTCGGAAAGGCCGCCCGAGGCCTGGATGCGGATCTGCTGCTCCTTGCCGGTGCCCTTGTCCTTGGCCGAGACGT
>CAMPIH010000213.1 GCA_946886275.1 uncultured Sphingosinicella sp. | reverse complement strand
GGGTGAGGGAGTCGGTCCAGCCCGAGGCGGCGCGCCATCTCGGCTCGCCGGTGCGCAGGGTCGAGACGTTCGGAACTTATGCCTGTCGCCCGGTCAACGGCCGGTCCGGCGCGAGGATGAGCGAGCATGGCCTCGCCAATGCGGTCGATGTCGCCGCCTTCCTTCTCGCCGACGGGCGCCGGGTCTCGGTCGAGGCAGGCTGGCGCGGCGAGGAGGAGAATGTCCGCCGATTCCTCCGCGAGATCCACCAGGGTGGCTGCCGGCGCTTCGCGATCGGCCTCGGCCCCGATTCGGACGCTTATCATTACAACCACCTCCATTTCGACATGGGGCGAGGCCCTTATTGCCGCTAGGATGAGCACGGCCTAAGGCACCGGGCATGACCGATCCCGTCCCGCCGAAGCGCGTATTCCATCCCGCCCGTGAAGAAGCCGAAACCGCCGCCCAGCAGGCGGTCAGCGCTCAGACGGTCCATCCCGCCTATCGGCTCGCCTTCCAGGACATGGACTTCCTACTTCGCGAGGATCTTCGGCCGGTGCGCTTTCAGCTCGAGCTTCTGAAGCCCGAGCTGCTGATGGACGAAGCCCGGATCGCCTCCATGTTCGTCTTCTACGGCTCGGCCAGGATTCCCGAGCCTGAGCGGGCCCGGGCGCTGGTCGAGGCCGCCTCGACCGATCAGCAGCGGCTGATCGCCGAGCGGCTCCTCGCCAAGTCGAAATATTATGACGAAGCGCGAAAGCTCGCCCAGATGGCCAGCCGGGTCGAGCCCGACGCCGACGGCCGGCGCCAGTTCGTCGTCTGCTCCGGCGGCGGCCCGTCGATCATGGAAGCCGCCAATCGCGGCGCCCGCGACATGGGCCGCGACACGGTCGGCCTGAACATCGTCCTTCCGCACGAGCAGATGCCGAACGAATATGTGACTCCGGAGCTCAGCTTCCGATTCCATTATTTCGCGCTGAGGAAGATGCACTTCCTGCTCCGCGCCCGCGCGGTCGCCGTCTTCCCGGGCGGTTTCGGCACGTTCGACGAAGCGTTCGAGCTGCTCACCCTGGTCCAGACCGGCAAGGTCCAGAAGCTCCCGATCATCTTCTTCGGCCGCGAATTCTGGGACCGGGTCGTCAATTTCGACGCCCTCGTCGAGGAAGGCGTCATCGCCCCGTCGGACCTCGAGCTGTTCACCTTCTGCGAGACCGCCGAGGAAGCCTGGTCCTGCGTTTGCGACTATTATTCGGACTCGGCCGAAGGGCTGGGCTGCGACTGATCTCGACTCCCTCTCCCTTCGGGGGAGAGGGTTAGGGTGAGGGGAGCGGCGCACGCCAGCGCCCCTCTGGAGGAGCCGCCGCCGCCCCTGTCCGACCGCTAGTGCTTCGGCTGTTCCTGCTCGGCCCGGCCGCTGACGTCGGTCGCGGCGGGTCCGCCGACCGATCGTTGGTCGCGGACGGTGCCTTCCGGAGTCGGCTGGGGCGCCGCCATGTCGCCTTGGGCGGGCTGGTCCGCGGCTTCGGCCGCCTGCTCGGCCGGCGAAGCGGCGGCGGGCGGCGGCGGAATGGTGAGGTTGCCGCCCTGCGAATTGAGATAGGCCATCAGATTGGCCCGGTCCTGCGGGTCGCTGAGGCCGGCGAAGGTCATCTTCGTGCCCGGCGCGAATTGGCGCGGGCTCCGCAGCCACTCGCTCATCCTGTCCCAGTCCCAATTGCCGCCTTTTTCGCGAAGCGCGTCGGAATAAGCGAAGCCGGCGACGTGGGCGACGCCCGCCCCCATCGTTCCGAACAGGTTCGGGCCGAGGCCGTTGGCGCCGCCCTGGTTGACGGTGTGGCAGGCGGCGCACTTGCGGAACACGCCCTCGCCGGCGGCGGCGTCGGCGGTCTGCAGATAAAAAGCGATCGGCTGCTCGGCCGGGCCTTCTTCGCCGCCTTCTTCGATCACGCCCTGGATCGGATAGCCCATATGTTCCGGACGTTCGGCCTTGAAAACTTCGCCGGTGACGAGGCTTGCGCCGAGCAGGACAATGCCGGAGCCGAGCACCCACCCCGCAATCGTGTTGAACCGACCGTCCATGCCGCGAAATTCCTCCAGTACCGAGAGATTGATGGCGCCTCCTTTATGCGGGCACCGCGTCCGCTGCAAGCCGGGCATTTGGCCCCGGCAGCTTCGCTCGCGCCGGCCGATTCGGCGTGATGCCGGCCGATTCAAGCGGAACGTTTCGAGGGCGAAAGTTATGCCCGTTATCCTCATTATCCACAGGCAGATTCCCCTTTGACCGACTCATTTTTCATGACAGCTTCGATCCGTGGCCAAGACGATCTTCCGGCAACGGAAAGAGAGCCTTCCCAGCCACAGCCGGAGCGGCCGGGCCCTTGTCTCACCAGACGATGGTCGGAAAGCGAAGGCAGGGCGGCTGACGAAGCCGCCGCCAGGCGGAAGCTGCGGGCTTGCCCTTTAGCGGATGCGAAAGCGGCAGGCTTCGAAAAGCGCCCAAACGGTCTTTCGGACCCCGGTCCGGAAAACCGGCAGGCAGGTGGGGACGCAAGTCCCGATCTGTCCGGCGGAAGCGGGACGAAAGTCGGCGCGCTGCCACCGGCGGACTGGCCTGGCCAGATCGTCGGGCAGGACCGGGCTTCGGCTCGGGAGCTGCGAACCGGCAGGACCCAGGATCCCGATCCATGGACTGCCACAGGCGGAACCGAGGCTTCGGCCGAGGATCCCGCCACCCACGGGTCCGAGGCTTCGGCTTTCGGAATCGCAGGGAGCGGGAACAGGGACGCAAGTTCCTGATCTGCCGAGCGGCGAACCGCCAGGGCCTCGGCCCTGCGCGGGGAGCCCGCGGGGAACCCCGAAGGAGCGCAAGCTTCGAACGGACCCCGGAGGGATAGGCGCCGGAACCCCCGGTTCGGGCCTGATCGTCCCTCGAAGCTTCCCGGAGCTTACGCCTGGCCGAAAGGCTCGGCGCCGGCGACGGGACAGTGGGGGCTGGCGGCAACGCCAGCCCCCATTACTGTTTCCAGGGCAGGCGAGGCCGCCCCCTTTTCGCTTTCCTTTCGCTCTCCCTCCGCCGGCCTTTGCAGGAACGGCCGCCTCGCCGCCGCGTTGGCCGGACAGAGGACGAGGAGAAAGACGATGAGCGACCGCAAGGATCAGGACAAAGGCATCATCGGCGGCGCGGGCGGCAACACCGCCACCGGCGGTCCGGGCCATTCCGATGCCGCCGGCAGCGGCGCCGAAGAAAGCGAGCTCAAGGCTCGACGCCGCGAAGGAGCCGAGAAGGGCTCCGGCCGCGACGAGCTTGAGGGCCTGTCGGCCGGCGACGACAGCGTCGACTCGGCGATCGGCGGCGGCTCGGCGGTCAGCGGCTCCGGCGGCGGAATCGCCCGAAGCGGCCGGCTGAGCAGCGAAGGCACCGGCACCGGTGGCGCTTCGCCCGATCCCGGCGATCCGGGCGGCATGGGCGGCGTCGGCGCGGGATCGCGGACGGCCGGCGACCGGCCGCCGGGCGGAGTGAGCCCGATGGCCACAGACGAATCCGAAAGCGAGTCCGAA
>CAMPIH010000212.1 GCA_946886275.1 uncultured Sphingosinicella sp. | reverse complement strand
CATCTGTGGCGGATGAACCTCCATTATATGGAATTTCTCGAGGAGGTGCCCGACGCCTTCTTCATGACGGCGATCGAGCAGTGGATCGCCGCCAATCCGCCCTATCGCGCCGGCGCGTCCGGCGATTCATGGAACGCTTATTCGCTCTCGCTTCGGGTGGTCGTCTGGATGCAGCAGCTGGCCCTTCGGCGGGAAAGGCTGACGCCCGAATTCCGGGAAGGCACAGCTCGCTCGATCGCCGAGCAGATCGCCTATCTGGAACGCCATCTCGAAACCGACATCAGAGGCAATCACCTCGTAAAGAACATCAAGGCCCTGGCCTGGGCGAGCACCTATTTCGAGGGGCCGGCGGCCGAGCGGTGGAGCGCGAAGGCGATCGGTCTTCTGGACCGGGAGCTCGACCTGCAGATGCTTGCCGACGGCATGCATTTCGAATTGTCGCCCTCTTATCATTGTCAGGTGTTCGCCGACCTGCTCGAGATCCGAGCCGCTCTGGCCGGCGATCCGCTGAACGGGAGACTGGACGAGACACTGAGGCGCGCCGCTTCGGTCGTCGCCGACCTCGCCCACCCGGACGGACGAGTGGCGCAGTTCGGGGATTCGGGACTGACCATGGCTTATTCTCCCTCGGCCTGCCTGGAGGCCTTTCGGGCGGTCAGCGGTCAAATCCCCGCCCCCCGGAAGGTGTTCAGGCTCGAGAGCGCGGGCTATTTCGGCGCCCGCGACGGCGACGATTATGTCCTGTTCGATGCCGGCCGGATCGCCCCCGACGCCTTGCCTGCCCATGGCCATGGCGACATGTTCAGCTTCGAATGGTCGCTGGCCGGGGAGCGGATCATCGTCGATCAGGGCGTGTTCGAATATGTCGCCGGGCCGAAGCGCGACCAGGCCCGATCCGCCGCGAGCCACAATGGGCTGAGCGTGGACGGCGGCGATCTGGCCGACTTCTTCGGAGCCTTCCGCGCCGGCCGCCGAGCGAAGCCGCGGATCGTCGAGCATCGCTTATCCGACGACGGGTTCAACCTGGTGGCCGAGCATGACGGCTTCACCGGCCTGCCCCACCGGGTCAGGCATCGCCGCTCCGTCGAGGCCGACCCGCGACGGATCCGGATCGATGACGTCCTCGAAGGCCGCCGCGAGGCGCCGGCGCGGGCGAGGCTCCTGCTCGCGCCCAGTGTCAAAGCGGAAAGGCTGTCGGCGACCGAGATCCGCCTGATCGGTGAAAAAGCGACGGCAATCGTCTCGGCAAGCCACGAATTGTCGATCGAGCCGGCCGTCTGGTGGCCGGACATGGGGGTTGAGCGAGCGACGTCGCGCCTTGTCATGACCCTGGCCCCGGGCGACAACCAGTGCTGGACCGAGCTGGTCCGGCGAGATTGAGAAGAGCGGGCCCTTGAAGCAGATCGAGCAGAATTACCGGAGCGGCAAGATGCGGGTGATCGAGGCGCCGGCGCCTCGCCCCGATCGCGGATCGGCGCTCGTCCGCACCGGCGCGTCGCTGATCAGCGCCGGCACCGAGAAGCAGATCATCGAGCTCGCCCGCGCCTCGATCGCCGGCAAGGCGCTCACCCGGCCGGACCTGGTCCGCCAGACCCTGCGCAAGGTGAAGAGCGAAGGCCTGGTGCCGGTGGCGCGCAAGGTATTGGCAAAATTGGATACGCCGATCCCCCTCGGCTACAGCCTCGCCGGCCAAGTCGTCGAGGCGGGAGAGCAAGCCGGAGTGGCAGTCGGCGAACGGGTCGCCTGCGCCGGGGCCGGGATCGCCAATCATGCCGAATATAACGTCGTTCCAGCCAATCTCATGGTCCGGATCCCCGACACTGTCTCCGACGAGGCGGCGAGCTTCGTCACGGTCGGCGCGATCGCTCTTCAGGGCGTCCGGGTCGCCAATCCGACCCTCGGCGAGCGGGTCGTCGTCAGCGGACTGGGCCTGATCGGCCTCCTCACCGTCCAGCTGCTCAAGGCCAATGGCTGCCGGGTGCTCGCCTTCGATCCCAACCCGGCCCGGGTGACGATGGCACGGGATCTCGGCGCCGACGTCGCCGTCGGCGACGGGCTTGCGGCGGCGACGGCGGCCTTCACCGCCGGCCACGGCGCCGACGCGGTGATCGTGACGGCCTCGACGAAATCGAGCGACCCGCTCAATCAGGCGGCGGAAATCAGCCGAATGAAGGGCCGGGTGGTCGTCGTCGGAATGGTCGGGATGACGATCGACCGAGACCCCTTCTACAAGCGCGAGCTCGATCTGCGCTTCGCCATGTCCTACGGGCCCGGCCGCTACGACCCGGCCTACGAGCAGGAAGGCCGGGATTATCCCTTCGCCTTCGTCCGCTGGACCGAGCAGCGCAACCTCGAAGCCTTTCTCGAGCTGGTGGCGGCGGGCCGGGTCACGCCCGAGCGGCTGATCACCCATCGATTCCCGATCGCCGACGCCGAATCCGCCTACAATTTGCTCGACGGCGACGAACCCTATCTCGCCATCCTCCTCACCTATCCCGACTCCAGCGAGCCGCGGCCGGTGGTCACTCTCGCCGAGAACCGGCCGCGCCCGAATGGCGAAGGAGTCGCCTTCATCGGCGCCGGCAATTACGCGCGGTCCGTGCTCCTGCCGGCGGTGGCCAGGGCCGGCGGCTGCGCCCTGCGAACCGTCGTGACGGCAAGCGCGATCAGCGCCCACGGGGCCGCGGAGAAGTTCGGCTTCGCAAAAGCCGCCACGGATCCGAAGGTGGCGCTGGCAGACGAAGAGGTCGCGACGATCTTCATCGCCACCCGCCACGACAGCCATGCCGAGCTCGCCATCGCGGCCCTGCAAGCGGGGAAGAACGTCTTCGTCGAAAAGCCGCTGGCTCTGGACCGGGAGCAATTGGCGTCGGTGATCGGCGCCGCCAGGGCCGCTCCGGGAGTGCTGACGGTCGGCTTCAACCGCCGCTTCGCGCCGATGATCATCGAGGCCAAGGCGGCGCTCGGCCCCGCGCCCGGGCCGCTGGTCATGACCTACCGGGTCAATGCCGGCCCGATCCCCCGCGACCATTGGGTCCATGGCGATCAGGGCGGCGGCCGGATCGCCGGCGAGGTCTGTCACTTCGTCGACACGCTGACGGCGCTCGCCGGTGCGCCGCCGGTCGCGGTCGAGGGCTTCTCGCCGGCCGGGATTGGCGACAGCCTCGCCGCTCTGCTTCGCTTCGGCGACGGCTCGGTCGGGACGATCGTCTACAGCTCCGTCGGCGATCCGGCCGTGCCCAAGGAGCGGATCGACATCTTCGCCGCCGGCAATATCATCGAGATCGGCGATTTCGCGACGATCGCGATAAGCCGCAACGGCCGGACCCGGACCCGAAAGGCGGCCCAGGACAAGGGCCAGAACAGGCTCGTCGCCGCCTTCCTCGCCGCCGCCCGAGGCGAAGCCGAGCCGCCGATCCCGATCGACGAGCTGGAGGCGGTGAGCCTCGCCACACTCGAGCTCGCTGGCCGCTGACCGAAAAGTGGATCGTCAGGCGATGGACGAAGCCAGCGATCCGAGGCCCGAGATCCTCGTCCTCTCCTTCCGGTTGAGCCGCGGA
>CAMPIH010000211.1 GCA_946886275.1 uncultured Sphingosinicella sp. | reverse complement strand
CGATCACCCGGACCAACGCCCGAACCCACGAGATCATCAAGGCCAATCTCGATCGATCGCCCTTGTTCGCCGGCGAGATCAGCGGGGTAGGTCCCCGTTATTGTCCGTCGATCGAGGACAAGGTCCACCGCTTCGCCGATCGTGACGGTCACCAGGTCTTCCTCGAGCCCGAGGGTCTCGACGATCCGCTCATCTATCCCAACGGAATTTCCACCTCGCTTCCGGAGGACGTCCAGCTGGCGATGGTCCGGACGATGCCGGGGCTGGAGCGGGTCGAGATCGCTCAACCCGGCTACGCCGTCGAATATGACCATGTCGATCCGCGGATCCTCGAGCCGACGCTCGCCGTCCGAGACGTCGAAGGGCTTTATCTGGCCGGCCAGATCAACGGCACCACCGGCTATGAGGAAGCGGCGGCCCAGGGTCTCGTCGCGGGCCTCAACGCCGCGGCCTCGGCGGCCGGCGCTCCGCCGGTCCTGTTCGACCGGAGCGAATCCTATATCGGCGTGATGGTCGACGATTTGGTGCTTCAGGGCGTGACCGAGCCTTACCGGATGCTCACCGCCCGAGCCGAATATCGGCTTCGGCTGCGCGCCGACAATGCGGAAGCGCGGCTGACGCCGAAAGCGATCGCGATCGGCTGCGTCTCCGAGGAGCGACGCCGCCACTTCCTCGACGCTCGCGCCGAGCGCGATCGGATCGAGGACATGCTGGCGAAGCGCTTCGGCGCCGCCGAGCTCGGCCAGGCCGGGGCCTCGGTTCGCGAGGACGGCGTCCGCCGGAGCCTCGGCGAGTGGCTCCGCTTCCCGGAGGTGGATTCAAGGGTGGTGGTTCGGCTCGTTCCGGAACTCGCCTGCGCTTCGCCGGGGAGGTTGGAGGAAGCGGTCCAGGACCATCGCTACGCGCCCTATGTGGAACGCCAGCAAGGCGAGATTGCCCGGCTTCGCGCCGACGAGAGCCTGCGCCTTCCCGCCGATCTCGATTATGGCGCCATCGCCGGCCTGTCGAACGAGATGGTCGAGAGGCTGTCGCTGGCTCGGCCGTCCACCTTGGGTGCCGCCGGGCGGATCCGCGGAATCACCCCGGCGGCGCTTGCGGCAATCCTCGTCCATGCCCGACGGCGAGCCGCCTGATGGACGAGCCGGAAGCCCGTGCCGCTCTCGAGCGGATGTTCGATGTTCCACGTGAAACAATGGCCCGGCTGGACCTGTTCGACGACCTTCTCCGCGAAGCCAACGAGACCCAGAATCTCGTCGCCGCGCGGAGCCTCGACACCCTGTGGCAACGGCATTTTCTCGACTCGGCGCAGCTGCTGCGGTTCGCGCCCAACCGGGAGGCGAGTTGGGTCGATCTCGGCAGCGGAGCGGGATTTCCGGGCCTCGTCGTGGCGCTTCTCCACAAGGGGCCCGTCACTCTCATCGAGGAACGGCGACTGCGGATCGAGTTCCTCCGCCGGGCCGCGGACGCGCTCGACCTGACGGTGGAGATCATCGCCGCCAAGGTCGAGCGGGTCGAGCCGCGCCCGTTCGACGTCATCAGCGCCCGCGCCTTCGCTCCGCTCGCCCGTCTGCTCGACTTAGGCACACGCTTTTCCACAACAAAGACCGTCTGGCTGCTCCCCAAAGGCCGAAATGCGCAGTCGGAACTGGAAGCGCTGGACTCTTCGTGGCAGGGTGACTTCCGTCTCGAGCAGAGCCTCACCGACGCCGATGCGCAGATCGTCGTCGCCGAGGGCGTGAAGCAAGCGGGGAGGAAGCGCCGATGATCCGGATAGCGGTCGCGAACCAGAAGGGCGGAGTCGGCAAGACGACGACCGCCATCAATCTCGCGACAGGACTGGCGGCGACCGGGACCCGGGTGCTGCTGATCGACCTCGACCCGCAGGGCAACGCCTCGACCGGGCTCGGAATCTCGCACGCGCTCCGCGACCAGTCGAGCTACGAGTTGCTGACCGGCCAGTGCAGCCTCGAGGACGCGGTCGTGCCGACCAAGGTGCCCCGTCTCGATATCGTCCCGGCCAAGGTCGACCTTTCCGGGGCGGAAATAGAACTCATTGAATATGAAGGACGAACGCACCGGCTCGATCGCGCTCTCGAGGGCATGGCCGACGCCCGCTGGGACGTCTGCCTGATCGATTGCCCGCCTTCGCTCGGGCTTCTGACGGTGAACGCGCTGATCGCCGCCAATTCGATCCTGGTGCCGCTTCAGACCGAATTCTTCGCTCTCGAAGGCCTGAGCCAGCTGCTCCAGACGGTCGAGCGCATCCGTGCCCGCTTCAACCCGGAGCTCTCGATCCTCGGCGTCGCCCTCACCATGTACGATCGGCGCAACAACCTGTCCTCGCAGGTCGCCGACGACGTTCGGGCCTGCCTCGGCGACGTCGTCTTCGAAACCGTCATCCCCCGCAACGTTCGCCTGTCGGAAGCGCCGAGCCACGGCGTTCCGGCACTGATCTACGATCATCGCTGCCCCGGTTCGGAAGCCTATATGGCGCTCGCTCGCGAGCTGATCCGGCGGCTTCCCAGGCAGACGGCGGAAGCGGCATGAGCGACTCGCCCCTCCCGAAAAAGCGGCCCTCCGGCCTTGGCCGCGGCCTTTCCTCCCTGCTCGGCGAGGTCGCCCAGGAGGCGCCGGTCGACGGCAGCGCCGGAGCGCGGAGCGGATCGGTGCAGATGATCCCGGTCGCCGGGATCGAGCCTCACCCCGGCCAGCCGCGAAGGATCTTCCAGGAAGAGGCGCTTGCCGAGCTTGCCGAATCGATCCGGGCGCGCGGCGTCATCCAGCCGATCGTCGTTCGTCCCCACGGTCACCGTTTCCAGATCGTCGCCGGCGAGCGGCGTTGGCGGGCGGCGCAGCGGGCGCGGCTCCACGAAATTCCGGCGATCGTCCGCGACTTCTCCGACGAGGAGACGCTCGAAGTTGCGCTGATCGAGAATATCCAGCGGCAGGATCTCAACGCGATCGAGGAAGCGCAGGCCTATAAGCGCCTCGTCGACGAGTTTTCCCATACCCAGGAAGAGCTTGCCCGGATCGTCCACAAGTCGCGGAGCCATGTCGCCAACCTGTTGAGATTGCTGGATCTTCCCGCGAAGGTCCAGATCATGGTCGGGGCCGGCGAGCTGAGCATGGGCCATGCCCGTGCGCTGATCACCGCGGCGGATCCGGAGGGCCTCGCCGAAGAGGTGGTTCGGCGCGGCCTGTCGGTGCGCGAGACCGAACAGCTGGCCCGAGGCGACAAGCCGACCCGCCAGAGACCGCTTCCGATCGGCTATCGCGGCGCCAATGCGGACATTTCCGCGCTCGAGCGCCAGCTCGGCGACCTGCTCGGCCTCAAGGTCGGGATCAAGCACAGTCCCAAGGGGGGCAGCGTCACCTTGGCCTATTCGAGCCTCGATCAGCTCGACATGATCTGCCAGCGCCTAAGCGGCGACAAATTCTAGCGCGTCGCGATTTCGCTCGGCTCGCAATCAGGTCGAGCATTTCCCACGCAGAAGGACAGATCTAGCGAAGCAGAGCGGCCTGTCGGCAGATAACGAACAATTCCTCGTCGGCCGCGATAGACCAGAGAAAGCCCGCCGACATGA
>CAMPIH010000210.1 GCA_946886275.1 uncultured Sphingosinicella sp. | reverse complement strand
GCGGCCTTGGTGAAGATGCCGCCGCCGAGACGGGCGAAGATGGAGATGAGCGAGGCGCCGAACGCGAGGGCGACGAGCGCGTCGATGACCAGGCGGTCGTTCGGCGCATAGCCCTGGAGCTCGACCAGGCCGTAGAAGAAGACCGAGATGGCGAGCAGAGCGAGGCCGGCGACGAGCATGCCGGTGATCGCGCCGGCGCGAAAGGCGACGGTGAGGCCGCGCTGAAGGCTGGTTCGGGCGGCCTCGGCGGTTCGGACATTGGCCCGGACCGAGATGTTCATGCCGATGAAGCCGGCGGCGCCCGACAGCAGCGCTCCGATGACGAAGCCGAGCGCCTGGATCGGCCCGAGGAAGAAGAAGACCAAAGCGGCGACGACGATTCCGACCACCGCGATCGTGCTGTACTGGCGGAACAGATAGGCCTTGGCGCCTTCCTGGATCGCCGCGGCGACGGCGACCATCCGCTCGTTGCCGGCGGAGGACTTGAGCACCTGGCTGCTGGTAAAGGCGCCATAGAGCACGGCGATCGCCCCGCAGGCGATAGCGATGAGCACGACGGTCATGAGTGAATCCTTCCCCTGAATTTCATGCGAGCTTTAGCAGGCGCCCAAAGGACGGGCGCGGCCCCGTGGGCGGGGCTTTAAAATGGAACCGGAAAGGATTCAACACACTTGGCGGCGATCAGGCTCGGCTGTGATGCTCGAATCCCAGCCGGTCGGGCAGGGCCACTTCGACGCCGGATTCGCTGATGGTGAGGCCGGAGCCGTCCGCGAAGGCGCCGATGCGCGAGCAGGGCAGGCCGATCTCGTCGGCGAGCGCCAGGATCGAGGCGGCGGCATCGGCGGGAGCGGCGAAGAGCAATTCATAATCGTCGCCGGCCGTGCAGGCGGCGAGGCGATCCTCGCGGTTCTCGCCCCGGGCCTCCAGATAGGCTTGCGACAGCGGCACCGTCTCCAGCTCGAGATGCACCGAGCAGCCGCTCGCCTGCGCCATTCGCGACAGGTCGATCAGGAGTCCGTCGGAAACGTCCATCATCGCGCTCACCAGGGGCGCCAGGCGCTGCCCGGCGTCGAGGCGCGGCCGCGGATTGCGGTAGCGATCGACGAGGTCGGCCGATCCTTCCATCTCGCCTTGGACGATGGCGAGGCCGGCGCCCGAATCGCCAATCGTGCCGGTGACCCACAAATGGTCGCTTGGCCTTGCGCCCGAACGGGACGGCGGCTCGCTGTCGCTCCGGCCGATCGCCGTTAGCCCGAGGGTTCGGGGCGCGCCTGGCGACGCCACCGTGTCGCCGCCGAGCAAGGGCACGCCGAAGGCCGCCAGCGCCTTGCTCAGTCCGGCGGCGAAGGCGCGGTCCCAGACATCGTCGCCGAGCATGTAGCCGAGCAGCACGCCGACCGGCGCCGCCCCCTTCGCGGCGAGATCGGAAAGGTTCACCGCCAGCAGCTTCCAGGCGACGTCGGCGGGCGCATCACCGGCGAGATAATGGACGCCTTCGACGATCATGTCGTGGGTGAGGACGAGGGCAGTGCCGCCGAACGGCAGAACCGCGACGTCGTCGGCGAGACCCCGGGCCGACGGATCAGTCGCGGAGCCACGCAGCAGGTCGATGAGTTCGGCTTCGGTCATTTCAGTTCCTCCCTTGCGCTGGGAGGAGAGGGTTCACTTCCGGACTTCCTTGGCGACGGCGTCGAGGAGGCCGTTGACGAACCCGGATTCGCGGGCGTCGTAAAACGCCTTGGCGACGTCGACATATTCGGAAATGACGCTCCCTGTGGGGACGTCGGAACGGGCGGCGAGCTCATAGGCGCCGGCGCGGAGGATCGCCTTCATCGGCTTGTCGAGTCGGGCGAGCGACCAATCCTTGGCAAGCTTGGCCGAGATGAGGTCGTCGAGCTCGTCGCGCCTGGCGTCCACGCCCTTCACGACGTCGTCGAAGAAATCGACCTCGGCGTCGGCATATTCGACCCCGTCGATCGTCGCGCCGAGCCGGTGGTGATGGAATTCATGGAGCAAGGGCGCGATCTTCGTCCCCTCCATCTCCTGCTGGTAGAGCGCCTGGACGGCGGCGAGCCGGGCGGCGGAGCGGGATCTGGCGCGGGCGGGGCTAGTCGTCATCGGCGGCGGCATAGCCGCGCCGGACGCCGCACCCAAGCCCCTTTAGACCGGCGCCGGTTCCTCGTCGCGAAGCTTCGGCGTCTCGGCGATGAAATCACGGATCGCTTCGATGACCGGCTCGGGCCGTTCCCAGGGAATGAAATGGCCGGCATCGGTGACGGTGACGATCCTCAGATCGTCGACCAGCTCGTGGAGGCCGTCGAGCTGGATCGGGAGCAAGGCGCGGTCCTTCATCGCCCAGATCACCAGGGTCGGCATCTTCACGTGCGGGAAGGGGGGCCTGGTCCAGATCGGCGCGCTGGCCTTCTCGCCCATCTCCGGCACCTCGATCTCGCTCGCCCGATACCAGTTGAGCATCGCCGTCAGCGCGCCCTCGCGGCGCCATTCGTTGAGATAGGCTTGCCGCTCCTCCGCGGAGATCCGGCTGAGGTCCGCATGAGAGCCGAACGTCTTCTCGTAGAAGGCGTCGAGCCCCATCGCCTTGATTCCCGCTTCCATCATCGGGCTCCGGAAGGCGCGGATATATTGGGAGGCGGCGCGTTGCGCCTCGTCCTCGACGATCGTCTTCTGGAAGACGAGCGGGTGGGGGGCGTTGACGATGACCAGCCGGGCGATCCGCTCCGGATTCTTCAAGGCGGCCAGCCAGGCGACCGCGCCGCCCCAATCGTGGCCGACGAGAGTGAACCGCTCCAGGCCGAGCGAGTCGGCGAGTGCCAGCAGGTCGGCGACGATCTTCTCCGTCTTATATTCGTCGACGCCCTCCGGCTTGTCGGAGCCGGCAAAGCCGCGCTGGTCCGGAGCGATTACTCGATGATCCCTGGCCAGCGCGGGCGCGACATCGCGCCAGGTCCGGTGGGATTCGGGGAAACCGTGGAGAAGGATGATCGGCTCGCCACTTTCGGGGCCGCCGAGCTGGACGGTCAGAGTCACCCCGGTGGGGAGGCCGATCCGGGTGAGCTCGAGCTCGGTCACGGATAGCTCACGGTCTTGGCGACCTCCGGAAGCGGAATATATTCGTCATGATCGTCGGGCGGCAAAGCGAATCGGCCCGACTTCCAGTCGGACTTGGCCTGGTTGATCCGCTCGCGGCTGGACGAGACGAAATTCCACCAGACATGGCGCGGCCCGTCGATGGGTGCGCCGCCGCAGATCATGACGTGGGCGCCCCGGCTCGAGCTCAGACGCGCCGTGATTCCAGGCCTCAACACGTAGAGCGTGGTCGGCTCAAGCCGAAGCCCGTCAAGCTCGGCTTCCCCTTCGGCGAGGTAGATGGCGCGCTCCTCCGCGTCGGGCTCGACCGCCAGGCTGCCCCCCGCCCCGAGCGCGACGTCGGCGTAGATGGTGTCGCTGTGGCAGGTGACCGGGGAGGTGGCGCCCCACATCCGGCCCATGATGATCCGCGCCGTGACCGCCTTGTCCTCGATCACCGGCAGCCGGTCACTCGCCACATGTTCGAACGCCGGGTCCATCTCCTCCTTGGCAGCCGGAAGAGCGAGCCAGGTCTGGATCCCGGAAAGTTCGGGCCCGTCG
>CAMPIH010000209.1 GCA_946886275.1 uncultured Sphingosinicella sp. | reverse complement strand
CCTCGATCTTCAGCGGCACCTGCTCCGCCACTCTTATTCCGGCCGCCTCGAGCGCCTCCACCTTGCGCGGATTGTTGGTGAGCAGCCGAACCTGCGGCCGAGACAATTTCGTCAGCATCGCCGCGGCGATGGCGAAGTCGCGCTCGTCGTCGGCGAAGCCCAGCCGAAGATTGGCGTCGACCGTGTCGAATCCCTGGTCCTGGAGCGCATAGGCGCGAAGCTTGTTGACGAGGCCGATGCCTCGGCCCTCCTGACGCAGATAGAGCAGGATCCCCCACCCGGATTCGGCGATCGCCCTGAGCGCGTCCTCCAGCTGGGGGCCGCAATCACATTTCAATGAGCCGAGCGCGTCGCCGGTCAGGCATTCGCTGTGCACCCTCACCAAGGGCGGGGTCTCATTGGGCTCGCCGATGACCAGAGCCACCGGCTCGGCGGTATCGCCGTCGGCGCGAAAGGCGACGATCTCCGCCTTGGCGGCGAACCGGTTGGGCAGCTTCGCCCGGGAGACGATCCGCAGGTCCGCGCCCGCACCGAACGCCATCACCTCGTCGGCCGACACTTCCGCCTCGGCGCCGGCGCCGCCGGCGAACAAGGCCGGGAGAAGTCCGGCCAGCCGGGCCAGCCGGATCGCCGCCACCGCCTGCTCAGGCGCGGCGATGGGGAGGGTCCGGAACGGTCCCTTGAGCGGAAAGGCCAGGTCGAGCGCGGGATCGGCGATGGCGGTCGCCTCGCCGAGATCGAGCCATGGCGCGCGGCCGATCAGGACCGGTCCGGTCGGCACCGCTTCGCGCTGGTTGGCGAGCTTCAGGGTCACGGCACGCGGACCGGAGACGAGCAGGTCGGCCGGCCCGGCGGAATCGAAGGAGGCCAGATTCTCCTCGTCGGCCGTCTCGACGGCGAGGAAGGATGTTCCGTCCACCGCCACCGGCCAGCCGCGGCGGAGGGCGTCGATCGCGCGGGCAACGTCCCGCGCGCCGCTCAAATCGCGAATTCCGTCATCAGCGGGACATGGTCCGAAGGACGGGTCCAGTTGCGGCAGGGCTCATAGACCTGGTGCCCGGTGGCCAAAGCGGCGACGTCCTTGGTCGCCCACATATGGTCGAGCCGGCGGCCGCGGTCGTTCTTGGTCCAGTCAGGGGAGCGATAGCTCCACCAGGTGAAAAGCCGTTCCGGAGCCGGCACGAAGTGGCGGCCGAGATCGACCCACTCGTTACTCTGCTGGAGCCGGCCCAGGGCCGCGATCTCGATCGGCGTGTGGCTGACCACGTCCACGAGCTGCTTGTGGCTCCACACGTCGCATTCGAGGGGCGCGACGTTGAAGTCGCCGACGATGATCGAAGGGCAGCCACAGGCTTCGGACCATCGGGTCATCCGGTCGATGAAATCGAGCTTCTGGCCGAACTTGGGGTTCTTGACCCGGTCGGGCACGTCGCCGCCGGCGGGGATGTAGACGTTCTCGAGCCTGATCCCGCAATCGAGGCGGACTCCGACATGGCGGGCCTCGCCGTTCGCCTGCCAGTCGAACCGTTCATCCTCGCGGATCGGCACCCGGCTGACGATGGCGACGCCATGATGCATCTGCTGGCCGCAGACGATGATGTGATTATAGCCGAGCCGGCGGAACAGACCTTCGGGAAATTCCGAATCCCGGACCTTCGTCTCCTGGAGGCACAGGATATCGGGCGATTCCTCGACGAGGAACTTCTCGACGATATCCATCCGGGCACGGATGCTGTTGATGTTCCAGGAGGTGATTTTCAGGGATGAGGACATTGCGGTGGGACTTAGGGTTTCTGCCTAGTGCCCGCAATGGCCGTGACGGGCCCGGACCGGATGAAGACGAGGCCAAGTGGACATGGAAGGACCCCCGCTCCGGGGGCGTGGAGCGAGGGCCCGCCAAGCGTTTTCACGCGAGGTCAATTGTTCGGTTCCGGTCCGGGTAACAGGGGGAAAACCCGGGACCTCCCCGCCCAATTGCAGCCTGGTTTCTAGCCCGCCACACCTGTCGCCTCGATGAACAGGTGCGAGAGGTTCGCAACAGGGACAAATGGGCGCAAAATCAGCTTCCGCGCGGGCCTCGCCGCCGGGGATCGGTGTATCGGAACAGGCTGTCGGCGACCGGCACGTTGAAGCGCTGGTTGGACAGCCGGACCGAGGTTCGGTTGTTCTGCGCGTCGCGCGTGTTCCAGCCGGACAGGACGAGGCCGGCCGGGGCGCTGGGGACCTTGGCGAAGGCGATCTGGATGGTTCCGAACTCGCGGCGGCGATTGTCGCGCGCTTCGATCATGAGGACCTGGCGGTCGTTCCGGATCACCCGCGAGAAGCGGCTGAGGTCCTGGCTCGGGTTGAGCAGCACCGACAGCGGCGAATCGTTGATCGGCCAGCGCTGGACGTCGCGAACGTCATAGTCGACGAAGGTCAGGGCCCGGCCGTCGCCGACGATCAGCATGTTGGCCGCACGGCCATAGTCGAAGCGGATCTTGCCGGGTCGCTTCAGGCTGAGAGTGCCGTTGAGGGTCCGGCCGCGTTGGTCGGTCTGGCTGAACGATGCGGTCATGCTGCTGACCGCGCGCAGATGCTGCTGCACCTGGCTGAGCCCGGCATCGGCCTGGGCGTGAAGCGCGGCCGGCGCCACGACAGCGGCGATCGCCATGGGAGCGGCCGCAAGTGCGAGGGCGCGAAGTCGCATAATTTCTTCCTCCGTAACTGGATTGAGGGATGGTGCGCGCTATGGCGCTCGCCGCTTGAATGCCTCGTTAACCCTCGCGGTTCCCTTCGTTCAGGTAGCGGCCCGCGTTTGGCGCACTCCGGTCAGACGAGCGGACGCCCCTCGGGATCGAGAAGAACCTCGCGGCGGCCGACATGGTCGGGGGCGCTGACGAATCCCTCCTTCTCCATTCTCTCGATCAGCCGGGCGGCATTGTTGTAGCCGACCCGGAGTTGCCGCTGAAGATAAGAGGTCGAGGCCTTCTGGCTCTCCGCCACGACCTGGACCGCCTTTCGGAACAGCTGGGTCTCGGCATCGTCCTCGCCGACCGGCTGGCCCTCGAACAGATAGCCGCCATCCTCCGGCTCCTCGGTCACCGCCATCACATAATCGGGCGAGCCCTGCGACTTCCAGTGATCGGCGACCGCGCGCACCTCCTCGTCGCTGACGAAGGGGCCGTGGACCCGGGCGATCTGCTTGCCGCCGGGCATGTAGAGCATGTCGCCCTTGCCGAGCAGCTGCTCGGCGCCCTGCTCGCCGAGGATCGTCCGGCTGTCGATCTTGGAGGTGACGGAGAAGCTGATCCGGGTCGGCAGATTGGCCTTGATGACTCCGGTGATGACGTCGACCGACGGCCGCTGGGTCGCCATGATCAGGTGGATTCCGGCGGCGCGCGCCTTCTGCGCCAGCCGCTGGATCAGGAATTCCACTTCCTTGCCGGCGGTCATCATCAGATCGGCGAGCTCGTCGACGACGACGACGACCTGCGGAAGAACCTCATATTCCAGCTCCTCCATCTCGTAGCGGGGCTGGCCGGTCTCGGGATCGTAGCCGGTCTGGACCCGCCGCCCGAGCGGCTGGCCCTTCATCTTGGCTTCGCGCACCTTGGCGTTGAAGCTGGACAGCTGGCGGACGCCGACCGACGCCATCATCCGGTAGCGCTCCTCCATCTGCTCGACGGTCCATTTGAGCGCCCGGA
>CAMPIH010000208.1 GCA_946886275.1 uncultured Sphingosinicella sp. | reverse complement strand
GCCTGGTACATGAGATGGTCCGCATGGCGGACGAGATCGTCGATCTCCATCTCGACCGGCGGGACGATGAGCCCGCCCGCGCTGCATCTCAGCTGGCCCCCTTTGTCGTCCATGAGGCTGTTCATCCGCTCGTGAAGCCGTGAGGCCACGGCCCTGGCGGCCGCTTCGTCCCTGACCGACATGAAGATCAGGAACTCGTCGCCGCCGAGGCGAGCGAACATGTCGTCGCGGCGGGCGGCCTGCCTGATCGCCGAGGCATAGAGCCTGAGCGCGCTGTCGCCCGCGGCATGGCCCTGGACGTCGTTGATCCGCTTCAGGCCGTCGAGATCGGCATAGATGAGGAGGCGCCAGCTTCGCACCCGGGCCAGGCCGGCGCCAAGCTCGAAGAAGGCCTGGCGATTGAGGGCGCCGGTGAGCGGATCGGTCCGCGCCAGCCACCATTCGCGGATGTAGGCGCGCCTTGCGCCGGCGACGACGGCGATGACGATCGTCAAGGCGACGAAGCGGACCGCGAGATTCCACGCCAGGTCGGCGGAGCCGTAGGGATAGAGCGTCACCCCATTGATCGCGAACCCCAGCATCATGCTGGCCACGCCGGTGACCAGGCCGGCGCGCCAGCCCAGGCACCAGGTCGCCAGGCACATGGCGAACAGATAGACCGGGCCGAACCAGATTTCGGGTCCCGTCACGGCGTCGCCGAGGGCGGCAAGGTCCGTACAGAGCAGGACCAGGAGCCAAGAATGGGCGGGACGGAGCCTGACCAGCCAGTTCAACGGGAGCGGCAGGTTTCGAGCCGCGGGAAAATCCGGGAGGGATCGCATACGCGCATCATGGCCCGGACAGTGTAAACTTCAGGTCAACGGCAGACGGGCTGAATTCGTGACGAATCGTGGTGCCCCGAAATTGGCGGCGGGTGGAGGGGCCGGTCCGGAACATCGTGGCCGGCCTGGCGGTTCTTGCCTCCGTATCGAAGAGCGGCCGGGCGGCTATTGACGACGGAGCAGCTCAAATGCGTAAATCCTTCTCATCCCTCGCAATTATCGGCGCACTCTCGCTCGGCGGCTGCGCCACTTCTCCTTATGGCGGAATGGGCGGCCCGCTCGAGGCCGTTCTCGGATCCGTGCTCGGCGCGGGCCAGAGTGGCGGCAACGACTTCCAGCGCGCGGCGGTCAACGCCTGCGGCAATTATGCCTCCCAATATGGGCAGGTCTCGGTCAGGGACGTCCGCCAGCAGAGCCGCGACACGCTTCGGGTCTACGGGCTGATCGGCACGAACTTCGGCACCCGCGACTTCGAATGCAGCTTCAGAAGCGACGGCCGGATCACCGACTTCGACGTGTAGCGGCCGCCGTTCGCCGGCGCATCAGTCGGCTTGCACATCGACCGAGTTCAGCCGGCTGGAGAGCGCATCCAGAGCGAGCACCGCCTCTTCGAAGCGGTGCTCGGCTTCGGCTCGGCGGAGGAAGCCGACCCGCTCGACGAGGATTTCGGGCGGCGTGGGCTGGAGTTCGAAGAGAGCCATCACTTCGTCGATAAAGTCGTCGAGCGGCTGGTATCCCTCCCGGGACTCCTGCCCTGGGGTGAGGCCGGTCTGAACCGCCGGCGGCACGAGCTCGATCACCTCGATCCTGCCCTTGAGCGCCGAGCGCAAGGCGACCGTGTAGGAATGGATCGCGGCCTTGGTCGCGCAATAGGTGGGCGCCGCCGTCATCGGCACGAAGGCCAGGCCCGAGGACAGGTTGATGATCGCGCTGTCTCGCTGCCGGGCGAGATGTTCGACGAAAGCGTCGATCATTCGGATCGGCCCGAGCAGATTCGTTCGGATGCTCTCCTCGGCATCGCGAAGGTCGCGGGCCCGATCGAGCTTTTCGTAGCGCATGATGCCGGCATTGTTCACGAGCAGGTTGAGCGACGGATTTTCGGCTATCATGCGCGTCGCGAACTCGGCGACGGCCTCGCCGCTTTCGACGTCCAGAGTCCGTGCGACCATGTTCTCGCGGCCCGCCGTCGCTTCCTGCAGGACATCCAGGCGGCGGCCCGTGACAATCACCCGGTTGCCGAGATCATGGAAGCGATGCGCCAGCGCCCGGCCGATGCCTGAACCGCCGCCGGTGATGAGAATGGTATTGCCGTGAATTTGCATCTTCTGCCTTTCAGCTACGGTTGATGGCGGCAAATTAGGCCGCTACTCTCCCGAAGAAAGAAGGCACCCGAAAGATTTATACTTACCGGAAAGAGAGTGAAGGACGTGGTCAAGCGGACAGGGATCGAGCCGACTCGCGAAAAGCCGTGGCCGGACTCGGATCCCCGCGTCGACGCGCTGGTGACCGAATTGATCGGTCGCGTGGCCGATAAATGGACGATGCTCATCCTCGAGACGCTGGCGGAGCATGAATATCTTCGGTTCACGCAGATCGGGCGCCTCGTGAAAGGCATCAGCCAGAAGATGCTGACCCAGACCTTGCGACAGATGGAGCGGGACGGGCTGGTCGTGCGCAAGGTCCATCCGGTCATTCCGCCGCGCGTCGACTATAGCCTCACCGATCTGGGGATCAGTCTCGGCGAAGCCTTTTGCGGCGTCTGGATCTGGGCGGAGGAGAATCTCTCACGGATCGAGGGCGCCCGCGCCGATTATGACGGTCGCAAGGCGGACTCGCCCGGCTAGCGTCTCGGGGACATTCGTTGCTCGAGAGGGCAACCTCTCGGCTCAATCCTTTCAGCCGATCTTGATTCCCGGCGGGGGCGAGGCGGGGTCGCTGCCTTCGGGGGCTTCCCAGCTGTCGTCGATCATCCTGATGATCCCGGAAAAGTCCTTGCCGGCGCCGCCGAGCCGCTCGGCGAAGCGGGTATAGAGCTCCTCGGCATGGGCGCCCATCGGCGTGTAAGCGTCGACGCCCTGCGCCGCCTCCATCGCCAGGCGAAGGTCCTTGAGCATCAAAGCGGCGGCGAAGCCGCCGTCATAATCGCGGTCGGCCGGCGTTTCCGGGCCGACGCCCGGGACCGGGCAATAGGAGGTCATCGACCAGCACTGGCCCGACGCCTTCGAGGCGATGTCGAAGAAGGTCTGCGGATCGAGGCCGAGCTTCTGGGCGAGGACGAAGGTCTCGCAGGTCGCGATCATCGACGCGCCGAGAAGCATGTTGTTGCAGATCTTGGCGGCCTGGCCCGATCCGGGCGCGCCGGCGTGGATCACCGCCTTGCCCATCACCGACAGGAAAGGCTCGGCTCGGCCGAAAGCCTCGTCGGTGCCGCCAACCATGAAGGTGAGGGTTCCGCCCTCGGCGGCGGCGATCCCGCCGGACACCGGCGCGTCGACCATCAGATAGCCGGCGGCGCGCGCCTTGCCGATCTCGTCGCGGGCGGTGACGACGTCGATCGTCGAGCAATCCATCAGGATCGCCGAGGACGGCGCCGTGCCGATCACCGAGCTTTCATAGACGTCGCGGACATGCTTGCCGGCCGGGAGCATGGTGACGACGGCCTCCGCCTCGGCGACCGCTTCGGCGGCCGATCCGGCGACGAGGCAGCCGCGTTCCTTCGCCCGGCCCAGCGCCTCGGTGGAAAGATCGAACGCGCGGACGTCGTGCCCCGCCTTGGCGAGATTGGCGGCCATGCCTCCGCCCATGTTGCCGAGCCCGATGAATGCGACGCGTGCCATTGATCTACTCCCGAACGTTCGCCCTGAGCTTGTCG
>CAMPIH010000207.1 GCA_946886275.1 uncultured Sphingosinicella sp. | reverse complement strand
GTCGCGGCGGTGAACGCGCCGGAGAAGCCGCACGATCTGCCGCTCGACGTTCGCGGCACCGCCTTCCAGGAAGCGGTGTGGCGAGAGCTCAGCCGGATCCCGGCCGGGGAGACCCGGACCTATGCCCAGATCGCGGCGGCGGTCGGCCGGCCCGGCGCGGTCAGGGCGGCGGGATCGGCAAACGGCGCCAACAATGTCGCCGTGCTCATTCCCTGCCACCGGGTGATCAGGAGCGACGGAAGCGCCGGCGGCTACGCCTACGGCCTCGAGCGCAAGGCGAGGCTGCTTCAGCGCGAGGCGCGGAAGCTTTAGGCCGGCTGGGCGACCGCCTGCGGTGGCGTGACCGAGCGCTTGCCCGCATTCCATCCGGCCCAGCTCGTCACCGCGCCGATGAGGAAGCCGAACCCGACGACGACGACGCTTGGCGTGTAGCCGAGCGCGACCAGCATCGCCTTCAGCATCGCCGATTCCGTCATCAGCCCCATCGTCAGCATCTGGGCGAAGATGAAGAGTCCAGCGACCAGGAACGGCTTGGCGCGGTCGCGATAGCGGATCCAGAGCATTGCGATCACGGCCAGCTCCAGGAGCATAGCAGCGACGATCGACAGGATGATCCGGTCGAAATCCGCAGGTCCGCTGATCGTGAATCCCGGCACGAACATGATGAGCAGCCGGCTGAACGGCGATTCGAACAGGATCAGAGGAGTGGTCAGCATGTAGCCGGCGTGGGTCCAGACCTTCCGCCTGAATTTCAGCGCCCGGTAATAGACGACGACATAAGCGGCGATGGCCAGAGCCAGCCCCACCAGGAACGAGCCGCCGAACTGAATCCGGATAGGCCCGTCGCCGGCGACATAGCCTTTCGCGGTGACGTCGATGATCGCGGCGAGTCCGGCGATCAGGAAGGGGAAGAGGAACAGGCTGGACTTGCCGACCGTCCGGTGGAGCGGCAATTGGCCGTGGTGAACCGACCAGCTTTGCGCCGCGACCATGGCGACCCAGACAAGAGCGGCGACTCCATGGGCATGGAATTGCCAGGGAACTTCGTTCCAGGCGGCGAAATAGCTCGGCCAGAAGCCGGCCACGATCACCACCATCACGAAAAGGACGTAATAATGTCCGCGCGGGTACGGCATGAGCCCCTCCTCACACTTTCCGGGGCCGGCCATAACATGAATCGGAGCGATACCCTAAGGGGTTCCGATGCGACGAAGGGCCGCTAGAGGGGCGCCGAAATCACCGTCAGCTCGAGCGACTTCCGTCCCACTCGGAGGCAAGCGAAGCGAGCACTTCGAGCGGGATGTCGCCGTTCAGGAGGACGAGGTCGTGATAGGCCTTGATGTCGAAGCGCGACCCGAGGCGACGTTTCGTTTCCTCCCGGATCCGAAGCATCTCGTTATGGCCGATCTTGTAGGCCGTGGCCTGGCCGGGACGGGCCACGTAGCGGTCGATCTCGCGCTCGGTCGCGCCGCGATTCCGGCCGACCGTGTCCATGAAATAACGGATAGCCTGCTCCCGGTCCCAGCCCATCGCATGGATCCCGGTATCGACGACGAGGCGAGCGGAGCGGAACAGGAAACTCTGGATCATCCCGATCCGGCTCAGCGGATCGTCGCGATAGAAGTCAAGCTCGTCGACCAGCGTCTCGGCATAGAGTCCCCAGCCCTCGGCGAAGGCCGAGATACCGGTGGCGCGGTGGAACATCGGAATGTCGCCGGCCGAGTTGACGATCGCGCCCTGCCACAAATGGCCCGGTATCGCCTCGTGGGCGGTCAGCGTCGGAAGGCCGAAGCGGGGGCGGCTGTGGACGTCCTGAAGGTTGATGTAGAAGATTCCCGGCCGGGTGCCCTCGATGTCGGTGGACTGGGCATAGGCGCCGGCCGATCCGACCTCGATCGCGACCGGGACCCGGCGCACCTCCATCGGGCTGGTCGGGATCGAGGAGAAGATCTCCGGCATGCGCGGGCGAAGCCGGTCCATCCAGCCGGAAATGTAGGTGAGAAGCTCCTGGCGGCCGGAATCGTCGTTGGCGAAGAGCTGGCCGGGGAGGCGCTCCAGAGCGGCGATACGCTGGCCGATCGGCCCGTCGTTGATCCCCTGCTGGCGAAGCAAGGGATCGGCCTCCGCGGTCAGCCGAGCCACTTCGTCGAGCCCGAGCTGGTGCACCTCCCGGGCCGACATGCCGGTACTGGTATAGACCCGAAGCGTGTGCGCGTAGAACTCGTCGCCGCCCGGCAGTCGGCCGATCCCCGCCTGGCTGGTCGCCTGGCGGCGCTGGTCCTGGAGCAGCTCCGCCTGGCGGCCGAGCGCCGCCGCCACCGGCCCGTCGACGATCCGAGTGGCGCGGGCTTCCCAGTCACCCGGCAGGTTCTTCTCGCGAGCCCGGCTGACGAGCGATCGGACGAGGAGGTTTTCCGAGCCGCGATCTGCGAGCGCCGTGGCCGTCTGGCGGATCGTCTTGTCGAGGATGAAGTCGGGCGGAATGATCCCGGCGGCGGAATCCTCCCGAGCCATGGCGACTTCGCCGTCGATCACGCCCGGATAGGCCTCGAGCCGCTCGAGATAGGCTTCGGCGTCGGCGCGGGTCTCGATCTTGTGCTGGACGTCGAGGAAATTCGGAAGCGAGACGTAGGCTCCGTAAAGCTGGGTGATGATGTAGGGCGCAGCGCCCGATCCGTAGGTCAGGGACTGCCTGTCGACCGCCCGTTCGCCGAACCAGAGGGCGGTGTCGCGGAAGGCCCTTTCCCGCATCGGCAGGCTCTGCGGCTCGATCGCCCGGAGACGGGGAAGCGCTTCGACGAGGGGCGCCCACCAGCCGTTGCGCCCGGTGACCGAAGGATCGCCCAGGCGCGACTTGAGCGCCGCCCGGGCGCCGGTGTCGAGACCCAGGCTGGTCGCCGCCTCGGGCTCGAGCCTGAGCATCTGCTCGAAGACGATATCGTAGATCCGGCGCACCTGAGCCGCCGAGTCCGTGCCCACGCCGCCCAGTCCGGTCGTTCGGGCACAAGCGGCGACGCCGACCGCGGCCGCGCTGGTCATGAGGAAGGTTCGGCGTGAAATCGAAGACATGCGCGCTCCTGATGGATGCGGCACGAAAGGGACGTGACGCTTCTCCGGTCGCTGCTAGGGCAGGCCCAGAAAGGGCGCAACCCGCCAGGCCGGGAAGCCATTGGCGGTGGCGCCGAACCCGATTCAGGCCTTCGGCTCACCCTCCGCCGGCGCTGCCCCCTGATTGACGCAGCTATAGACGAGCCGTTCGTTCGGCACCCGGGGCAGGATCGCGCTGATGTCGCGGAGCTGGTCGGCGAGGATCGTCCGGTCTTCCGGGTCGGCGGTGCAGGTCTTCACCTCGACGCCCTGGCGAAGGCCCCGCACCCGTTCCATCGACTGAGAATTGAGCAGATAGCGAGTGACCACATATTCGCCCTCCGTCGGCCGGAATTCGTGAACCGACACCGCTTGCTCCTCGGCGGGGACGAGGATCCGGGTCCAGGTGTCGCCGTTGCGGGCATATTGGGTCCGGCCGTTGACGCAGCCGCTCGGACTCCAGTCGAGCTGAACGTCCTGAGCGGCGGAGACGGTGACTCGGCTCCGGTCCTGGACGAGGGTGCACAGGTTGCGGCCGGCAAAGCGGTCGGCGCCGGCCGGCGCGTCCGACTTGGCGGCCGGCTCCTGATCGGCGATCGCGTCGAAGCGGCTCGGCCGGGTGAAGAAGACGAT
>CAMPIH010000206.1 GCA_946886275.1 uncultured Sphingosinicella sp. | reverse complement strand
GCGACGCGACCCACGAACAGGCGCGCCAGCGGGCGGAAAGCCTGCTGACGTCGCTGGGACTCGGCGAGCGGTTGACCCATCGGCCGAGCAAGCTTTCGGGCGGCGAGCAGCAGCGTGTCGCGGTCGCCCGTGCCCTGGCGAACCGGCCGGCACTGGTGCTCGCGGACGAGCCGACCGGCAATCTCGACGAGAGCACCGCCGACATCGTCTTCGCCGAGTTCCTCAGCCTTGTCCGGGGAGAGGGCAGCGCCGCCCTGGTCGCGACCCACAATGAGCGAATCGCCGCCAAGATGGATCGTGTCCTGCGACTCCACGAGGGCGTGCTGGAGTGACTCGATCCTGAGCGCTTGATCGACCGGCCTGAGCGTTTCGCCGAAAGGATGGGAATTGCCCGCACGATGCGGGCTAAACCGGTCTCCCGGCAATGGATGGACCATCAGGGACATTTCGCTTCCAGGGCCGATACGAAGCGGGAGATCGAGATTGATCAAGCCGGCGAGCTACCTGGCGCTCTTCGCTGCCGCCATCTCATCCGAATCGTGGGCGGCCCAGACCGCAAGCCCGTCCGCGGCTCCCACTCAGCCGCCAGCGGGCTGCACGAGCTCCGGGCATCGCCAGTTCGACTTCTGGCTCGGCCGCTGGGACGTCTATCGAACAGGAACGGAGAATCTCGTCGCCCATAGCCTGATCGAATCGCTCTATGGCGGATGCGCGATCCGCGAGAACTGGATGCCGCTTCAAGGCGCAGGCGGCGGCAGCCTCAATGCCTGGCTTCCGCAGCAGGGTGTCTGGCGCCAGGCCTGGGTCGATTCATCGAACAGCTGGGCCATCTTCGAAGGCGGGATCGATCAGGGCGCGATGGTCATCAGCGGCGTCTGGCCGGGAGCGGCTGGACCGGGATCGGAGCCGCTCGTGCGGATAAGTTACAGTCGGGAGGAGGGCGGCGCGGTCCGCCAGGCGGGTCAGATGTCGACCGATGGTGGCCAGACCTGGGTGCCGTCCTTCGATCTCACCTATCGTCCCTCGACGTCCGTAACCACGGACTGACACCTCATACGCAAGAACCGGTGGCCTGAGTGTCGGGAGCGGGTAACTGCCGGTCCCGGCGGAATATTCGCATCCTTTGATGCGTTGGGCGATCCATGTGCTCAAAGCGTGAACTTGCCCTGATGGCGGTGCTGATGATCGTCACGCTGGGCGGCTGTGACTGGATGAACAAGAAGGATCCGCCCGGACAGAAAAGTGCGGCTGAGGTGAAAGCGGAGCTGACCGAGCGAATCCGCCGCGCTTGCGCGTCCGAAGCCACTTATGATCGGCTCAAGGAACTCGCCTTCGACGAGGCAGCGCGGATTCGCCGCCAGGATCCGCGGGCTCTCGACGCTCTGGCAGAGGCGGCGGTGGTCCGGATGGAGCAGCCGGTTGCGAAGTCCCGTGACGAAGCGCTCAACGTCACGGTCTGCACCGGGCGTTTCATCCTCGAGCTGCCGCCAGGGGCGGAAAATGCCTTCGACGGCGAGCGGCGGCTTACCGCCGACATCGAATATGCGGCTCAGGCGGCGGCCGATGGCAGTGGTCTCGTCTATCACATGGAAGGAGCCGAACCGATCATCTACCGGCTCGCCACCGTCGGTGGCCTTCCCCGGCCAGTCCCGGCCACGGCGTCTCCGCCGCCCGCGGATCCGGCGCCGAGAGTGGCGGAGGCGGCACCGCCAGCAGCGACGGCGGAGCCGGAAAGGCGGACCAGCGCAAGCCCGAGTTTCAATTGCGCTCGTGGCCGGAGCAGGAGCGAACGGATGGTCTGCTCCAGCCCCGATCTGGCGGAGCGGGACCGTCGCATGTCGTCGATCTATTATTCCGCTTTGGCCGAATCCGACGGCGCTACCCGAAGGCGGCTCCGAGCGTCGCGCGATCGCTTCCTGCGCTATCGGGAAGGCTGTCCGAGCCCTGCCTGTATCGCCCAAGCTTATGAGGATCGGATCGACGAGATAAGGGATATAGCGGCAGGCCGTTGACCTTCATCAAAGCTGTGGAAAAGGCCAGCGCACCGGTTCCCTTCCGCGTTTCGGCTGCCCATAGTCGGCAAATGGCCGCGCCTTACGTCCCGCTGCGAATCTTCTCCTGTTACTCGATGCTCGAAGGCGCGATCGACCCCAAGGCGATTGCCAAGCAGGCACGGAGGCTCGATTTCCCGGCCGCGGCGGTGACCGACCGCAACGGCCTGTACGGCGTCATGCCGTTCAGCGACGCCTGCCTCGCCGAGGGCGTCCAGCCGATCGTCGGCGCAATGCTCGGAATCGCCCGGCCGGATCAGCCGATCATCGACTGGCTGGCCCTCTATGCGCAGGACGAACGCGGCTACTCCAATCTCTGCGCGCTCGTCTCCGAGGCGCATCTCGGGCGACCGCTCGAGCAGGATCCCCATGTCACCTTTGCCGCCCTGGAAGGTCGAACCGACGGTCTGATCGCTCTTACTGCCGGCGGGGAGGGGGCGCTTGCCCGGCTCGTCGCCGCCGGTCAGGAACCGGCGGCCGCGGCGATCCTTGAGCGGCTGAGAGGGCTGTTCCCGAACCGGCTCTATATCGAGCTGAGCCGGCGCGGCGATCCGGTGGAGCAGGCTGCCGAGACGGGATTGATCGACATCGCCTTCGAACAGGATCTGCCGATCGTGGCCACCAATCCGGCGGCTTATGTCGACGGCCATTTCCACAAGGCGCACGACGCGATGCTGTGCATCGCCCAGTCGAGCCAGATCGACCGCGACGACCGCACCCGATCGTCGCCCGAGGCCTGGATGAAGCCGGCGGCCGACATGCGCGCCTTGTTCGCGGATCTGCCGGAGGCGATCGAGAACAGCGCCGTCGTCGCCCGCCGCTGCGCCTTCGCCGCACCGAAGCGAAAGCCGATCCTTCCCCGTTCGGCGCCGGATCTCGATGCCGAGGCCGAGCAGCTTCGCCGTGACGCGCGCGAGGGCCTCGACCGGAGGCTCGAAGCTTATGAGGGCCTGACCGAACCGGAGCGGAAGGCCTATCACGACCGGCTCGACTTCGAGGTCGAGATCATCACCGGGATGGGCTTTCCCGGCTATTTCCTGATCGTCGCGGACTTCATCAAATGGGCCAAGGAGCAGGGCATTCCGGTCGGCCCGGGCCGCGGTTCCGGAGCGGGCTCGGTCGTCGCCTGGGCTCTCACCATCACCGATCTCGATCCGATCCGGCTCGGCCTCCTGTTCGAACGGTTCCTGAATCCCGAGCGCGTATCGATGCCGGACTTCGACATCGATTTCTGCGAAACCCGGCGCGGCGAGGTGATCCGCTACGTCCAGCAGCGCTGGGGCGCCGACCGGGTCGCCCAGATCATCACCTTCGGAAAGCTCAAGGCCCGCGCCGTCCTCAAGGATACGGGCCGGGTCCTCCAGATGCCGTATGGCCAGGTCGATCGGCTCGCCAAGCTGATCCCCAATCATCCGACCGACCCCTGGACCCTGGAGCGGGCGTTGAACGGCGTAACGGAGCTCGCCGCCGAATATCGCAACGATGCCCAGGTCCGCCGGCTGTTCGATCTGGCGATGAAGCTCGAAGGCCTCCCCAGGCACAGCTCGACTCACGCGGCCGGCGTCGTCATCGGCGATCGCCCTCTCGATCAGCTTGTGCCGCTCTACCGCGATCCCCGTTCGGACATGCCGGTCACCCAGTTCGACATGAAATATGTCGAGGCGGCGGGGCTGGTGAAGTTCGACTTCCTCGGCCTCAAGAC
>CAMPIH010000205.1 GCA_946886275.1 uncultured Sphingosinicella sp. | reverse complement strand
GACCGAACGGGTTCAGCGCGAGATGGGCGGGCGCCTTCATCCCGGCGAAGGAGACGAGCCGGACATCGTAGGGCATGCCGGCTTCCTCGAGCGCCCAGCGGACGCGCATGTCCCGCGCCAGGCCCTGGCCTCGATCCGGCGATCGTTCGAAGGCGGTGATGATCGGCTTCATTGAGGCTCTCCCGAGTCGCGCCGAAGACGTCGAGCACAGATTGCGACGCCGTCACAGAGGCTACGGCGCCTCTTCGGCTCTCGCAGCCGCCCCGGGTTCGAAACGCCGCCGGAACCAAAGCGACTGGCGTCGGTTCAAAATCCGGCGGCGGCGTGGCGAAGCGGCGGCCCTGTGGCTTCCATCTGGCCGGACCAAGACGTCAGGAGGCTCGATTTGCCGGAAGCTGCCAGGGGTTCCAGGAACCGTTCGTTGATCCTCATCCTTCTCGGCGGCCTGCTGGCGCTGGTCGGCGCTGTGCTCGCGGTCGGCGGCGCCTGGCTCGCGATCCTGGGCGGATCTTTTTATTACCTGCTGGCCGGGCTTGGCCTGATCGCCTCCGGGATCCTGATCATCCGCCGCCGGATCATCGGCGCCTGGCTCTATCTCGCCATCTTCGCGCTCACTTTGCTGTGGGCCCTGTGGGAAGCCGGCCTCAGCGTCTGGCCGCTCGTGCCTCGGGTCTTCGGGCCGTTCGTGCTCGCCATCCTCGTCCTGCTGGCGCTTCCGCTGCTGGCGCCGGAGCGCTGGCGTTGGCGGGGCGCGTTGATCGGCGCCGCCGGCCTCTTCGTCGCGATCGCAGCAGGAACGGCGCTCATCGCCGTCACCAGCCGGACCGTCGCGGGTCCCCTCCCCGGCCCGATCGCCGCGGCTGCCGCCGACACGGCTCGGCTCCAGGCCGGCGCCGACTGGCCGGCTTATGGCGGAACCGAAAGCGCACGGCGCTATTCCCCGCTCGGCCAGATCACGCCCGACAATGTCGATGAGCTCGAACGTGCCTGGGTCTACCACACACGCGATCTTCCCGAGGAGAATTTCGGCGCCGAGACGACTCCGATCAAGATCGGCGACAGCCTCTATCTCTGCTCGGCGATGAACATCCTCATCGCGCTCGATCCGGTCACCGGCCGGGAGCGCTGGCGCTACGATCCGGAAGTGTCGGAGGAGTGGATTCCCTATACGGCCGCGTGCCGGGGAGTCGCTTATTATGCGGTGCCGGGGGCCGATCCGAACAGCCTGTGCGCAGCCCGGATCATCGAAGGCACACTCGACGGACGGATCATCGCCGTCGACGCGCGGACCGGCCGCCTTTGCCCCGAATTTGGCGCCAACGGCCATGTCGACATGAAAGTGGGGATGGGTCCCGTCTTCCCCGGCATGGTCTCGATCACCTCGCCGCCGACCATCGTGAGGGGCGTGATCGTTACCGGCCACCAGGTGCTGGATGGACAGAAGAACGCTGCGCCGTCCGGAGTCATCCAGGGCTTCGACGCCGTTACCGGCGAAAAGAGCTGGGCCTGGGACATGATGAATCCGCAATGGACCGGCGATCCGCCGGAGGGCGAGATGTACGCGCGCGGCACTCCGAACATGTGGACCATCGCCAGCGGCGACGAACAGCTGGGGCTGGTCTATCTGCCGATGGGCAATTCGGCGGCCGATTACTGGAGCAGCGACCGGCGCCCGCCGGAGAATGTCTATGCCACGTCGCTGGTCGCGCTGGACGTCACCACCGGTCGGCCGCGCTGGCACTTCCAGGCGGTCCACAACGACGTCTGGGACTATGATTTCGGCGGTCAGGCGACCCTGGTCGATTTTCCGGTCGGCGCGGGCCGGGTGCCGGCGCTCATCCTCCCGAGCAAGCAGGGCGACATCTACGTCCTCGATCGGCGAACCGGCCAGCCCTTGTTCCCGGTCCAGGAACGGCCGGTGCCCCAAGGCGGGCTGGAGCCGCAGATGCGGACTCCGACCCAGCCTTTCTCCTCCTATCACACGCTCGCCTTCCCGATGCTCACCGAGCGCGACATGTGGGGCATGTCGCCGATCGACCAGATGATCTGCCGAATCCAGTTCAAGCAAGCCGACTATCAAGGCCCCTACACGCCGCCCGTCGCCGACCGGCACTACATCCAGTATCCGGGCTATAATGGCGGCACCGACTGGGGCGGGATCGCGGTCGATCCGGTCCGGGGCGTCATCATCGCCAATTATAACGACATGCCCAATTATGTCCGGCTCGTTCCTCGGGCGGAGGCCGACCGGCTCGGCTGGACGCCGCGAAGCGAAGCGCGCGGCGGCGACATGGGCGGCGGCGCGGAGGGCGCCGGCGACCCGCAAGCGGGCGTGCCTTATGCGGTCGACGTCAATGCCGGCTGGAGGTTCAAGCCCACCGGAATGCTCTGCAAGGAGCCTCCTTATGGCGGGATCCGAGCGATCGAGCTGAGCAGCGGCCGGACGATCTGGGACCGGCCGTTCGGGACGGCGCGCCGGAACGGCCCGTTCGGGATCCCGTCCATGCTCCCGTTCACGATCGGGACTCCCAACAATGGCGGCGCCGCGGTCACCGCTGGCGGAATCATCTTCATCGCCGCGGCGACCGACAATCTCATCCGTGCACTCGACATCCGAACCGGCGAAACTCTGTGGCAGGACACCCTGCCGGCCGGCGGACAGGCCGGCCCCATGGTCTATGAGGCGAATGGCCGCCAATATCTGGTGATCATGGCTGGCGGCCACCATTTCATGGAAACGCCGATCGGCGACGAGGTCATCGCCTACGCGCTGCCGCAATGAGGCTTCGGCCGAGGCGTCACTCCGGGGATCGCCCGAGCCGAGGGGCGAGCGGCCTTCACGACAGCCGCGACTGATCGGTCAACGGCGCCGCATAATGCCGGGGATCGTCTTCCGCCGCGGCGGCAGGGAAGCCGGGCTGGCGCTCGAGCAGGCGCCGGACGAGAGGCGCGCCTGGACCCTCGTGGAGGGCCTTGATCCGATCGCCGATAATGGCCTCGTCGGCGGTGAAGCGGCGGTTGTGGCGCACATATTCGGTCCAGGTCGGGCTGTGATAGCGCTCGATCCAGACCTGAGGGTCGGCAAGATCGCGAAGGAGGGTCCAGCGGCGGGCGCCATTGCGTCGTCTCACCTGCCGGCGCTCCGCCATGATCGCCAGGAACTCAGCGAGATTCTTTTCGGCGATCCGATATTCGATGGTCACCACGACGGGGCCGGTCCGGCCCTGGACCGGAAAGATGGTGTCGGGCTCGCGGAAGCCGTGCGGATCGAGGTTCATCTCCTCCGTCTCCGGCAAGGGGAACCAGCGACCAAGGAGGATGCAGCCGAACTGGACGGCGGCGGCAACGAGAAGAGCGGTGGCGAGGCCGGATTCCTCGGTCACATAACCCCACAGCCAGGCACCGCCGGCCATGCCGCCGAAGGTCGCCATCTGGTAGAGCGACAGGGCCCTGGCGACGACCCAGCGAGGCGACGACATCTGGACAGTGGCGTTGAGGATCGACACGACCAGCACCCAGCCGAGGCCGCACAGGACCATCGCCGCCATCGTCAGGGCAAGGAAGGGGCTGAGCGCCGAGACCAGGATGCCCAGCGCCGATCCGGCGAGGGCGAAGCGGACGATGAGCTCGTTCGAATGGGCCTGGCGCAATCGATGCGACCAGAAGGCGCCGCCGACCGCCCCGACGCCGAACGCGCCGAGCAGAAGCCCGTAGGTGATCGGGCCGCCGGCGAGCGTGTCGCGGGCGATGAGCGGCAACAGCG
>CAMPIH010000204.1 GCA_946886275.1 uncultured Sphingosinicella sp. | reverse complement strand
CGCTCCCACATCTCGGCGAAGAACAGGATGTAGAGCCCCTTGGGGTGGTTGAGCACTTCCGGCTTGGGGCGGGAGACGAGCCAGGCGCCGGCGATCAGGAAGAGGGCGAGCAAGGTCGCGGCGATGGCGACGATCCAGTCGCCTTCCTGCCACAAGGAAACCGGTTTGAACCCCACGCTTGTGCTCCTTTACGACATCGGCCGCGTCCGCGCGGTCCCCATGGGGCGGCGAACCTAGCGTCGAAAACGCCATTGTGAAGAAAATTGTTGCGCCGGAACCATCTCTGCTAGGCGGCCCGCATGTTCAACGACCCAAGCTCTCCCCTCGAGCTGCTCAGGACTCGCCGGTCCGGCCGGCCTCGCGATCTCGTCGAGCCGGGGCCCGATCCGGCCGAGCTCAGGCAGATCATCGAGATCGCCGCCCGCTCGCCCGATCACGGCAAGCTCCACCCCTGGCGCTTCGTCCATGTCGCGAAGGATCAGCGCGACTCGTTCGCCCAGATGCTCCAGGCGGCTTACCGGATCGACCATCCCGCGCCCGGCCGGCTCGAGATCGAGGCGACCGATCGCTTCGCGCGCCAGGCGCCCGAGCTGATCGTCGCCCTTTCCAGCCCGGTGCCCGGTCACAAGATTCCGGCCTGGGAGCAGCAATTGTCGTGCGGCGCCGCCTGCATGAACCTGCTCCTGGCGACTCACGCTCTGGGCTTTGCCGGCGGCTGGGTCACCGGCTGGGCGGCCTATTCGGACGCCGTCCTCGCCGCCTTCGGAGCGCCGCCGGAGCGGATCGCCGGCTTCATCTTTCTCGGAACGCCGGGCGCCGGGCTCGAGGAACGGCTCAGACCGGAATATGACGAAATCTACTCGGAGTGGAAGCCCGGCTGATCTAGGCGAGCCCCGGCGGTCGTTGAGCCTTCCCAAGGTCCATGCCCGACTCGGGAGAATATCCTTGACCCAAGCGGTGTATTAGTACAGCATAACGGAATGAACGAAGAACGCCCGGTCTACCTCCGACTCCGCGACCGAATCGGCGCCATGATCCTCGACGGCAAGGTTCGCGACGGCGATGCTCTGCCCTCCGTCCGGACCCTGGCCGCCGATTTCGGAGCGAACCCTCTGACGGTGGCAAAAGCCTATCAGGGATTCCAGGAGGAAGGGCTGGTCGTCGTCAAGCGCGGCGTCGGCATGTTCGTCGCTCCGGGCGCGGCCGATCGGCTTCGTTCGGCCGAGCGCAAGGACTTCCTCGAGCAGCGCTGGCCGGAAATCTCCTCGCACATGCGCCGGCTCGGGCTCGACGTCGAGGATCTGGTCGAGCGCGCGCTCGCCTGACTTCAGCGCGGACACAATTGGCACGGACGACGGCGAACTTCGGCATCGCGCTGCAACAGACGGCGCCGAAAAGCATTGTACCCAGCCATTGCTTGTCCAGGATCCTTCGATGAAGCCCCTCCGCGCCTTTTGCCTTTCCTTCGCCTCCGGCCTGTTCGTCCTGTTCGCCGGGCACGGCCTTTCGGGCGTGGTGTGACCCATTTGCCGCACTGGCGCGGCCGTTCAGCGCCAGGACATTGAGGGGCCATTAAAATCTTGCCCCTTGGCGCCTATGTCGGCCGCCAGGGGAATCGGCTGCGAGCGGTCCGGGCAAGAATCAGATGACATATTTCAAACGGAGCCAGATCGGCGGCGTCGTGAGCGCCCTGTTGCTGTGCGCGGCATGGACTGCGCACGCACAGGAAAGCGCGACCACCAACAGTGTCGGCAATAGCAGTGTCGGCAACAGCTCGGGCCCGGTCATCGGTCCGCCCGCGCTCAAGGACTTCCAGCTCGAGCCGCGGGAGCGCCTCGTCACCCAGCCGCCGCCCCAGCCGCAGCGGCCGACCAACAGTCAGCCCCGGCCGGCGGCCGACCCGCAGCGTCAGGCGCCGGCGCCGGCCGAGACTCGCTCGCCCGAGCCTGCCGAGGCCCAGCCGCGGCGCTCCGCCGCCGGGCCTTCGCGCGAGCCGACGAGCGAGGTCGTTCCGCCGATCGTCGCCGATCCGATAACGCTGCCGCCACCGGCTTCGGAAATTCCGGCCGCTTCGGCGCCCGCCGATTCGGCTTCACCGGAGCCGGCGGTCGAGGAAGAGGGCGGCAGTTGGTGGCCCTATGCCCTGCCGCTGCTGGGGCTTTTGGTCGTCGGCGGAACCCTGGTTCGCCGCCGCCGCCGGATTGCCGCTCCGGCCGAAACCGTCGAGCCGGCCGCCGCCGCCGCCCCGGTACCGCGCCGCGAGGCGGTGCCGAGGCCCTGGCTCGAGCTCGAGCTGAAGGCGAAGCGCGCTTCGTTCACCGACACGGAATGGGTCGTCCAGTTCGAGCTGTCGGTCAGCAATACCGGCCAGAGCGTTGCCCGCGACCTTCGCATCGACGTCATGCTGTTCAACGCCGGAAAGGAGCAGGACAAGGAGATCGGCGCCTTCTTCCGAACCGCCGGCCGCCAGCAGACCAAGTTGAAGCTTCCTGGAATCCAGCCGGGCGCCACCGGAATCATCGATGGCGAAGTGGCCATGCCGCTGGCCGAGATGCGGGCGATGAAGCTGAGCGACCGGACATTGTTCATCCCGGTGGTGGCGGTGAACGCCTTGTACGACTGGGGCGAGGAACGCACCGGCCAGACCGCCAAATCCTATGTCGTCGGCCGTGAGCTTCAGGAGCCCAGCGAGAAGATGGGCGCTTTCCGGGTCGATCTCGGCCCGCGCATCTGGCGTACCGTCGGACAGCGGCCCCACAAGCTCGCTCGCCGGTTCTAGACGCCCGAGCTTCGTCGAGGCCTATCAGGCCAAGAAGGCTTCCTCGGGCATCGAATAGAGCAATCCCGCGCCGCGTCGGACCTGGCCGGCGAGACCGATCGCTTCCTCGACGATCGTGTCGAAATAAGCGGCTGCCGCTCTCTTCATCGCAAGGAAGGCGGGATCGCCTTCGCCGTCAGCGAGCCGGCGCTCGGCTTCGCGCGATTGGCGCTTCATCAGCCAGCCGCCGACGGCGACCGACAGCATCGTCAGCAATGGATAGGAGCCGGCGAGCCGATCGTCCGGACTTGCCTCGCTGCGCAGCCATGCAACCCCGTCTTCGATCGCGTCGATCAGGTCGCCGAGCGGTCCTTCGTCATCGTCTCGCCTCATGTCGGCGAGAAGCCCGGACAAGGCCTTGCCGCCTTCCAGGTCCAGCTTTCGGCCGACGAGATCGGCGGCCTGGATTCCGTTCGTCCCTTCGTAGATCGGCGAAATGCGCGAATCGCGATAATGCTGGGCGGCGCCGGTCTCCTCGACATAGCCCATTCCGCCATGGACCTGGAGGGCGAGGCTGGTCACCTCGACTCCGACATCGGTGCCATAGGCCTTGACGAGAGGGGTCAGAAGGTCGGCGCGAGCCGAAGCGGCGCTGTCGCCGAGCGTCGCCCGGTCGGTCTGGCCGGCCGTATAATAAGCCAGAGCCCGCGCCGACTGGGTCAGCGCCTTCATCCGAAGCAGCATTCGGCGGACATCGGGATGTTCGATGATCCGCGCCGGCCGGCCGTCGCGCGAGCCCTGAACGCGCTCCATGGCGAAGTCGACCGACTGCTGCATCGCCCGCTCGGCGATCGATACGCCCTGGAGGCCGACGTTGAGCCTGGCATTGTTCATCATCGTGAACATCGCCGCCATGCCTCGATTCTCCTCGCCGATCAGCCAGCCGACGGCGCCGCCTTCGTCGCCATAGGACATGACGCAGGTCGGCGAGGCATGGATGCCGAGCTTGTGCTCG
>CAMPIH010000203.1 GCA_946886275.1 uncultured Sphingosinicella sp. | reverse complement strand
ACCTCGAGCCCGATCTGGTGGGCGCCGGCGGCCACCGCGGCGGCTCGAGCGACATTGCCGGCGCTCTGGCCGTGCCGAACGATCCACAATCGGGAGGGCCATCTTTGTCGCACGGCCGAAACAAAGCGCCAGAAGCAGGAAAGTTCAGAGCAGCCCCTCGGCCTCGAGCCGGGCGCGAAGCGCCTGTGCGCTGGTGAAGAGATGGGCCTTCATCCCGATCGCCTCGGCGCCGTCGACGTTGATCTGGCGGTCGTCGATGAACAGCGCTTCGCTCGGGCGAAGACCGAAGCGGTCGAGGGCGAGGAAGTAGATCGCCGGATCGGGCTTCAGGAGCTTCACCTCGCCGGAGACGACGACATCGCGGAAGCGGCCGAAGAAGGCCTTCTCCTTGGCGTGGAAGGGCGGCCAGAAATCGGCCGAGAAATTGGTGATGGCGAAGAGGGGGATTGCGCGCCTGTCCAGTTCCTCGACGATCGCGTGGACCCCGGGGATGGGATCGCTGATCGTCTCGCCGAAGCGCTCGCCCCACGCCTCGATGAGGTGGGCATATTCCGGAAACTTGGCGCTGAGCTCGTCGGCCGCTTCACGAAAGTCGCGGCCGCCGTCGAGCGTGTCGTGCCATTCCCAGAGGCCGACATCCTCGATGAACTTGAGCCTCTGCCGGTCTTCGGCGACCTGGCGGACGAGGAAGCTTTCGGGATCCCAGCCGTAAAGGACGTTGCCGACATCGAAGATGACGGCCGTCGCCTTGTCGGAGCCGGCGGTCATGTCCGTCCGCCCCGGAACTCGCCCAGGACGCGTCTGGTCGCTTCGCTAGAGGGCGTCAGCCCTGGCGCGCCTTGAACCGGCGGTTCGTCTTGTTGATGACGTAGGTGCGGCCCCGACGGCGGATCACGCGGCAGTCGCGATGGCGCGACTTGAGGGACTTCAACGAGTTGCGGATCTTCATGGCCCGGGACGCCTGCCTGTTTCTAATCGATGCTGTTTGCTGGAAAAGCGAGGCGCTCACCTAGGGGGAGGCGCAAGCCAAGTCAAGACGGTCACTCGGCGACGTAGCGCCACGGCTCGTCAGGGGATTCCCGCCGCCAGATGGTGAAGAAGGCGAAGGCGGCGGGCCGCCCTTCGGGGGGCGGACCATTGGGCCTGATCACGCCGAAGGTGATTCCGAGATCGCCGCTCGAGGCGACCAGCGCGTCATCGGCGCCCCAAGATACGGGGCTCGTCGCCGAGCCGTCGCCGACGGCCCGGGAAATCGCCTCGGCGCCGATCGTGAAGCCCGCCTCGCCGCCGCCATTGACGGCATCGTCGCGGCCGTTGCGCCGGAAGGCCGGGCCGATCCCGATCCGCTGGGCTTCGTCGGAAAAGGCCTGTTCGGCGGCGATCAGGGTCCGGCGATGGCCGGCGACGACGCTGCTATCGTCATTGGGCGCAAGCCGCTGCGCCGGAAGCGAGGGCGGCATCAGCGCGAGCGAGACCTCGCCCTCGGGACGGCCCATCCGCTTATAGGCGGCGGCCCGCCATCCCTGCGGCGTGCGAAGCCAATAGGTCAGATATTTGGCGAGGCGAACGGAGCCGTCTTCGCCCCTCAAGGTCATATAGCCGAACGTGAAGCCGTGATCGCCATCGGCGGACACGCCGCCTCGGACCGGAGTCCATTCCGCCTTCGACGCGCTGTTGAAAGGGTTGGCGCGAAGCGCCTCGATCGCCGCTTCGCGGCCGCGGGCGAAACGGCCGTCGGCGACCGGCATGATCACCTGATCGTGGAACATGGCGGAGATGGCGGTCGCCGTGTCGCTGCCTGCCGCCGCCGCCGCAAAGGCGCGGTCGGTGGCGAGGATCTCGTCGACCAGCTGCTGGGCGGAGGCAGCGGCGGCCACAGGCGATTGCGCCTGTGAAGCCGCTGCCGGACCCCCCTGCGGGACCGCCAGCGCGAGGCAGAGGGTCGCTATCTTCAAATGTCTCGTCATGAGTGCGTTTCTCGATCGTTGATGCCGATCGTGACTAGCCGACGAGGCGCGACACCGGGATAGGCGCGGCGCCCTCTTCGCAGAAAAGTGACACGGCTTCGTCGAAAGACGGAGCGGGCGTCCCGAAAAGACTCAGGAGCAGGAACTTGCCTGATCGCCCCTCTCATGCGAGCGGATTGGAAGAATATCGCCGGCAGGACGAGATATGGACCGAACCGACGTCAGGATATTGGCCATCCTCCAGGAGGATTGCTCGCTGCCCGTCGCGGAGATCGCGGCCCGGGTGAACCTGTCGCAGACGCCCTGCTGGCGTCGGATCCAGCGGCTCGAGGCGCAGGGCGTGATCGAGCGGCGGGTCGCCTTGCTCGATCCGGAATCGATCGGCCTCGGAATCTCGGTCTTCGTCGAGATCGAGGCTGCGGACCATTCACCCGAATGGCTCGCCCGATTCGCGGAGACGCTCGCCGCGATGCCCGAAGCGATGGAGGTGTACCGGATGGCCGGCGACGTCGACTATCTCATCCGCGTCGCGGTCGGGAGCATGGCCGAATATGACGATTTCTACCGCCGGCTCATCGACCAGGTGCCGCTGAAGAACGTGACCTCGCGATTCGCGATGGAGCGGGTCAAGAGCACGACCGCCTTCCCGCTCCAGGGCCTGCTGCAGACTCACGGCCCCGGCGCCCGGCCCGAGCGCGAAAAAAGCCCCCGGCGCTGACGCCGGGGGCCCAGTCGGACCGCTTCAACCTAGGGAGACCTCAGCGGCGGGAAGAGGGAAATTACTGGCTATTGCCGGTGGTGTTGGCGTCGGTGACGTTGCCGACATCGCTGTCATTGCCGGTGACGTTGCCGAGATCGTTGCCAAGGTCGTTGCCGACGCCATTGTCGAGCGTCAGCGGTTCCTCGGTCACGTTGTAGAGATCGTCGACCGCCGTATTGGCAGCGACATTTTCTTCGGCCTCGCCGCCGCAGGCGCTGAGCGCCACCAGTCCGGCCGCGAGAAGTGCTGTGGAAAGGAGCTTCATTTCAGTCCCCCTGATTGAGTGATGGGCCGCGCAAGAGACCATTTGCCGGCCGTTGCTGCAATGCGGCAAGCGCGTCGGGCGCAACTTTGCATGGCCAGTCTCGGCCGGCCGCGACTCCCGACAATCTTCTGCCAGGATCCGCCCGTGCGGTGGCAGAATATTGCGCGGCTCAGGCCGGGGTGCGGTCCGCGAGCTTGTGCTCCCAGGCCAGGGCATGCCTGACGATCGTCTCCAGATCGTCGTGCCGAGGCCGCCACGGCAAGGTGGCGAGGATGGCCTTGTTGTCCGCGACCAGCGAATCGGGATCGCCCGCCCGGCGCGGCTCGAGCCGGCGCTCGATCCTGAGATTGGTCACCCGATCGACCGCGTCGAGAACCTCGAGCACCGAGAAGCCGTGCCCGTACCCGCAATTGAGGATGTGGCTGGACTTGGGATCGGCGATCAGTTTCTCCAGCGCGAATACGTGGGCGTCGGCGAGGTCGCTGACATGGATATAGTCGCGGACGCCGGTCCCGTCGGGCGTGTCATAATCGGTCCCGAAGACGGAGACATGGTCGCGCTTGCCGGTCGCGGCCTGGACGGCGACCTTGATCAGGTGGGTCGCGCCGGCGGTCGATTGGCCCGAGCGGCCTTTCGGATCGGCGCCGGCGACGTTGAAATAGCGAAGCGCGCAGAAATTGAGCGGGTGAGCCAAGGCGACGTCGGCGAGCATCCGCTCGGTCATCAGCTTCGACCAGCCATAGGGGTTGATCGGCTGGGTTCGGGTCTGCTCGTCGATCGGCACACGCTCGGGAATCCCGT
>CAMPIH010000202.1 GCA_946886275.1 uncultured Sphingosinicella sp. | reverse complement strand
GTCGCCGACTGCGGAGTCAGGAGCACGCCCTCGTAGACCGCGCCGTCGATCTTCAGGCCGCGCCCGGCAAAGCCCTGGACCAGCGGCCCGGAGGCCGGAGAGTCGCGCTCAAACCTGGGCACCGTCGAAGGTTTCGTTGCGCGGACCCCGCTCGGCCCGGCTGATCGGATCCTTGGGAAGGAAGCTGTCGGACGTGACCTTCAGCCAGATCAGCCACGGCGCGGCGATATAGGCCGTCGAATAGGTGCCGACGACGACGCTGATGAGCAAAGCGGCGGTGAAGCTGAAGATGACTTCCGGCCCGAGGAAGAAGAGCGAGCCCAGCGCCAGGAGCATCGCGAAATTGGTCGCGATCGTCCGCGACAGGGTCTCGTTGATCGACAGGTTGATCAACGAGGTGATGTCCATCTTCCGGAACTTGCGCAGATTCTCTCGGATCCGGTCGTAGATGACGATCGTGTCGTTGAGCGAATAGCCGATCAGGGTCAGGAGCGCGGCGACGACGTTGAGGTCGAACTCCATCTGGGTGAGCGCGAAGAATCCGAGCGTGATGGTGACGTCGTGGAAGAGGGAGAAGAGGGCCCCGACGCCGAACTGCCATTCGAAGCGGAACCAGATGTAGATCGACACGCCGATCATCGCGAACAGAAGGGCCAGCGCGCCGGACTGTACGAGCTCCTCGGACACCTTGCCCGACACCGTCTCGACGGAATCGATCCGGACTCCGGGATAATTTTCGGTAAGGGCGGCCCGGACATCGCCCGCCGCCACGCTCGCGGCCTCCTCGCCGCCGTCGGGCAGGCCCATCCGGATCAGGATCTCGTGCTCGCCTTCGCGGGCGTCGAGACCCGCGGGTCCCGACCGGCTTTCCTGGACCGAAGCCTCGCCATGGCCGAGGTCGCCGATCCGGTCGCGAAGGTCGTCGAGCTCCGGCGGCTGCTGGAAGGTGGCCCGGATCATCTGTCCGCCGGCGAAATCGACTCCGAAATTGAGGCCCTTGGTCGCCAGCAGGAAGATCGAGCCGGCGATGAGCAGCGACGAGATGGCGAAGGCGATTCCGCGCCAGCGCAGGAAATCGACATTGGTGTTGTCGGGGACCAGCTTCAGGAGTTTCATTTCAGATCACCAATTGCTTCGGCCGCTTGCGAAGCCAGATCGAGACGAACATTCGGGTCACGGTGACCGCGGTGTAGACCGAGGTGACGATTCCGATCATCAGAACGATCGCGAAGCCGCGAACCGGTCCCGAGCCGAAATAGAAGAGCAGGACGCCGGCGATGACGTTGGTGACGTTGGCGTCGAAGATCGCCGACTGCGCTTCCTTGTAGCCATGCTCGATCGCCGCGATGATGTTGCGGCCGCGTCTCTGCTCCTCGCGAATCCGCTCGTTGATGATGACGTTGGCGTCGACCGCGGCGCCGACTGTGAGGACGAAGCCGGCGATTCCGGGCAGGGTCAGCGACGAGTTCATCACCGCCATCGTCGCCAGGATGATCGTCACGTTGAGCAGGATCGCGATGTCGGCATAGACTCCGAACCGGCCGTAGGTGATCAGCATGAAGATCAGGACGAGGCCGCTTCCGATCGTCATGGCGATGATCCCGAGCCGGATCGAATCGGCGCCGAGCTCCGGTCCGACGGTGCGCTCCTCGACCACGGTGAGCTCGACCGGGAGCCGGCCCGAGCGGAGCGAGATGGCGAGCTGGTCGGCGGTTTCGGTCGTGAAGCTTCCGGAGATCTGCGCCTGTCCGCCGAGGATCGGCTCGTTGATGTTCGGCGCCGAGATGACGACGTTGTCGAGGATGATCGCGAACGGTCGCCCGACATTCTGCTGGGTGACTCGGGCGAAACGCTGGCTTCCGGTGCCATCGAAGGTGATGTTGACCACCGGCCGGCCGTCGGTCTGATCGAAGCCCTGGCGGGCGTCGGCGATCTGGTCGCCGGTGATGATCGCCCGCCGCTGGACAGCGATCCGGGCGCCTTCGCCGCCTTCCGGATAAGGCAGGATCTGGGCTCCGACCGGCGCCCGGCCGGACTGGAGCTGCTCCGGGGTGGCGGTCAGGTCGACGAGCTTGAACTCGAGCCGGGCGGTGCGCCCGATCAGGGTCTTGAGCGCCTCGGGATCCTGGAGGCCGGGGACCTGGACGACGATCCGGTTCGAGCCCTGGCGGATGATGGTCGGCTCGAGCGTTCCGAGCGCGTTGATCCGCCGGTCGATGACGTCCCGGGCGGTGTTCATCGCCTCGTCGATCGCGGCGTTGAGGCCGGCCTCGGTCGGGCGAAGGACGATCCGGGTCGTGTCGACGATGTTCACGGCCCAGTCGCGCTGGCCGCTGAAGCCGGTCGGCTGGGTCAGATTATAGACCAGCTCGCGTGCGGCATCGACCTGGCGGGCGTCGCGGACGAGGAAGCTCAACTGGCCGTTGGCCGTGGAAACCTCGCCGATCCGGATCCGCGGGCTGGCGTTGCGCATCTCGCGCGAGACCACCTCTTCCATCGCCTCGAGCCGAAGCCGCCCGACATCGTCGGTTCGCGCCTCGAGCAGGAGCTGGCTTCCGCCGGCAAGGTCGAGGCCGAGATTGATCTGCGGGCTCAGCCAGCCCGGCATCTGCTGCGCGACCCGGTCCGGAAGGAAGCTCGGGATGGCGTACCAGATGCCGACGACCAGGCTGAGCGAGACCAGCCACATCTTCCAGCGGGGAAAGTCGAGCATCAGTCGTTCGCGGCCTTGGCGCCGTGCGGACGCACTTCGCTCAGCATGGTCTTGATGACCCGGACCCGCATTCCGGTCGCGATCTCGAGCTCGACCTCGAACTCGTCGACCTTGGTGACCTTGCCGATCAGGCCGCCGCTGGTGATCGCGACATCACGCGGCTTCACCGCGTCGATCATCTGCTGGTGCTGCTTCATCCGGCGCTGCTGCGGCCGGATCAGAAGGAAATAGAAGATGACGAAGATGAGGAGCAGCGGGAAGATCGTGACGAAGAAGCCGCCGGCTCCTCCGGCTGCGGATGCGCCGCTCGCGGCATAGGCTGGGGATTCGAACATGGCTTCCTACCTGGGATGGATCGGCGCGTCGGTGCCCGCGCGGGAAAAGCGGGTGGCGACTATCATGGGTATGGCCGGTTGCCAAGGCAAGGAGAGGGGCCCCGTGCCGCCCCGTCGGACGCGCGTCAATCAGCCCCGCGGCGGAAGGATGATCAAGGTCGAGGTGCCGTGGGCGAGGAGCTTGCCCTCGGCCGATACCAGCTTCGCTTCGGCGGTGGCGATCTGGCGGCCCCGGCTCAGCACCCGCCCCTCGCAGCGGACGATCGCGCCGTCTGGGGCGATGGGCCGGACGAAGTTCACCTTGGTCTCGACCGTCGTATAGCCGATTCCGGCGTCGAGCTCGGTGTGGAGGGCGCAGCCCGCGGCGCTGTCGATCAGGGTCAGCGCCCAGCCGCCATGGACCAATCCGAGCGGGTTGAGCACCGAAGGCGAGGAGCGGCCTTCGAACAGTGCCCGCCCCGGATCCGCCTCGACGAGCCGGAAGCCCAGGGTCTCGGCGATCGGTGGCGCCGGAAAGTGGCCGGCGATCATTCCCCGGAGCAGATCGAGCCCGCTCGTGCCGGCCATCGCCTCCCAGGGCGGCGCCTCGAAACCCCTCTCCTGTCCCATTCGGCCTCCGATCGGTTGCCGATCGCAACTAGCCTCAAATGCGGCCCCGTCAACGTCCGAACGTCGCCTTGCCTTGGCGCCCGCCCGGGCCTACATGGCCGCCTCTGGTCGGGGCGTAGCGCAGCCTGGTAGCGCATCACACTGGGGGTGTGGGGGTCGC
>CAMPIH010000201.1 GCA_946886275.1 uncultured Sphingosinicella sp. | reverse complement strand
CCCTGGGCACGGGCGCCCTCTTCGAGATAAAGCTCGAGCTCGCTCTGACCCTGTCCGATCAGCAGGGTGTCGCGGGTCGGGCCGGCCCATTGCAACGTGTCGAGCGTCAGGTTCGCGACCATCGTCTCGTGCGGATAGAGCGGGTGCTGGGCATAATATTCCGAGCCGAGCAGGCCTCGCTCCTCGGCGGTCCAGGCGGCGAAGACCAAAGTCCGATCGGGGCGCGGACCGGTGGCGAACAGGCGCGCGATCTCGATCATCGCGGCGAGGCCGAGCGCATCGTCGGCCGCGCCGGGCCGCACCGTTCGACCCTGGGCGTCCGGGGCTCCGATTCCGTAGGCGTCCCAGTGGCCGCCATAGCTCACGGTCTCGTCGGGGTAGCGCGCGCCAGTGAGCTTGCCGATCACGTTGTGGCTGGTGATCCGAGCGACGTCGACGTCGGCGGTGGCGGAGAAAAGCGAATCGAGCTCGATCGGGCGAAACGAGGCCAGTCGCGCCTGGCGCTTCAACGTCGCATAATCATGACCCGAGCGCCTGAGCAGGGCCTCGGCCGCGGCCTGCTGGATCCAGCCCTGGAGAAGCACCGGCTGCTGAGCGCTGGCCGGCAGGACGATGTTGAAATTCTCGCCGGCAGCGCTCTGGACGACGTTCCAGCCATAGCCGGCGCCTTCCGTCTCGTGGACGATGATCGCACCGATCGCGCCTCTTCGGGCGGCTTCCTCGAACTTGTAGGTCCAGCGTCCGTAATAGGTCATCGTCTCGCCGCGGAACGTCCCCTCGACCGGCTCTCCGGGCAGCGCTTCGAAATCGGGATCGTTGACCAGGAACAAGGCGACCTTGCCTCTCAGGTCGACGCCCTTGAAGTCGTCCCAGTTCCGTTCGGGCGCATGCACGCCGAAGCCGACGAACACGATCGGGGCATCGGCGATCCGCGCCTGCGGCGTGTCGCGCACCGTGCTCAGGTAAATGTCTTCGGGGAAGCCGAGCGGAGTCGTCACAGACCCTTGCCGAACCGACATGCGCGGCGATTGAAGCCTCGTCCGGATGAGCGGCACCGTCTGAGTCCAGCCGCCATTCTCTCCTCCCGGCTCCAGTCCGGCGGCGCGAAACTGCTCGCTCAGATAGGCGATCGTCCGCTCCTCGCCGACCGTGCCCATCGAGCGGCCCTGGTACTCGTCGGAGGCGAGCACACGCGTGATTTCGGACATCCGGCTCAGGCTGACGGACGGCGCGGCTTGCGCTTGCGGCATGGGCGACGGCTGCACGGCTGCTCCAGACAGAGCGACGGCCACGGGCGGCTCGGGCGGCGGCGCCGTCTGGCAGGCCGCGAGCAGCCACAGCGGCATCATCAGCGCGCAAATCCGAAACAGCCTCATCGGCTTACTCCCTCTGCCCTGGCGACCGAACAACATGCGGCCTCGCCGTTGGTTCACGTGTTGGCCCGGGCCTTCGCGCGGCGGACGCGAGCGCATCCGGACTTCCCTATCTTCGACCTCCTGAGCGAAGTCGTGCCAGTGGCCGTTTTCGACCGTTGCGGACATCGAATTCACGTCGGCAATCAACCGTCGTCAGGCCGCCATAGCCGCCTTGGGGTTTCGCGGACGCGCGCCGGCAACCCATCCGTGCCAGGCGATGCCGACACCGGCGATTCCCGTCAGGAGAAGCAGGAACGGCAGATTTACGTACGAGACGCTGCCGAACATCGGCCCCCAGGCCGGGATCCGCCCCAAAGTCTCGAAGGTAACCTGCTGAGCGACGATGAATCCCGCGGCGATCAGGAACGGCCGGCCATGCCTGGGCGCCTGGTAGAAGAGGTAGAGCGCGACGGCGAGGGCGATGAGGTTTCCACCCGCCATCGCGTATGAGAAATTCTCCTCGGATCCGAGGAACGGGATCAGGATGGCGAGCAATCGGAAGCCGATCGGAGCGACCACGAACAGCAAGGTGGCCAGCATGTAGCGGGCGTGGAGCTGGACCTTGTAGCGCTGCTTGAGGCCCGACCAGAACAAAAAGGCAAAAGCGATATTGGCCAGCGGATCGAAGAAGCCGAATTGGGCAACCAGCTTGCCTTCAGCGCTGGTGAAGTCGCCCGCCAGGGTCGTCGCCTCGACATGGATCACCCAGATTCCGGCGACGAGGAAGAAGGGGAAAAGCAGGAAGGTGGCGAGCCCGGTCTTGCGGTGAAGCCCGAGCTGATTGTGGTGGACCGTCCAGCTTTGCGCGATCGCGAGGAGCATCCACAGGACCGCGCTGGCCGCATGATAATGGTGGGCGATCTTCTTGTCCGGCAGCTTCGAGAAATATCCGGGCCAGAAGGCGACGAAGGTGAGGGCCAGAAGCACCAGCACCCAAAGCCAGGCCTTGCGAAATGGCATGCGCCCCCGCCTTTCTCGGCCGGACTTTCGCACCAACGGAAGGCCGCCGCAAGCAGCATCATCGCTTTCAGCCGACCCCGCCCAGACCCTCGAGATCAGATCGGCACGACGTGGCGGTGGTGCCAGGCCAGGATGGCGGCGGCGCCTCTGTGGGGGCGCCAGGGTTCGGCCAGCTCGCGCACGTTCTTCTCGCTCGGGCGATCGTCGAGGCCGAGGATCCGGCCGATCTCGATCTGGACGGCGAGGTCGCCGGCCGGGAAGATGTCGGGGCGCCCCTCCGCGAAGAGGAGGTAGACCTCGGCGGTCCAGCGGCCGATCCCCTTGACGTGGACCAGGGCCGCGATCGCTTCCTCGTCATCCTCGGGAAGCGCGTCGAAATCGAGGCGGCCGGAAAGGACGTCCTCGCCCAGGCTTCGAAGGTAAGCGATCTTCTGCCGCGAAAGGCCGGCCGAGCGAAGCGCCTCGTCGCTGGTCCGGGCGACATTCTCCGGATCGCGGACTCCGCCGGTCGCCGCCTCGACCTTGGCGAGGATCGAAGCGGCGGCCTTGATCGACACCTGCTGGCTGATGATCGCCTGGACCAGGGTCTGGTGACCGCGCTCGCGCACCCGCGGGCCGGGATAGCCGATCTCCGCCAACGTCCGGGCGAAGGCCGGCTCGATCGCCGCGAGCGAATCGAGCGAGGCCTTCAAAGCTTCATTATCCATCCCCGTCCCCGCCTTGATCCGACGCGCTCCACCTAGCATAGGCGGGAGCGCCATGAGTAGGCGGCGCTTGCCCGGCGAGCGGCGGCCATGCCCGTGGCAGGTCCGATCTTCCTCCACTTGCTTGCTTTCAAAGGTGCCGACTTCATGCCCAGCCTCACCATCATCGACCGCGAAGGCAAGGAGACGATCGTCGAGGGCCGAGTCGGCTGGAGCGTGATGGAGAATATCCGCGACAACGGCTTCGACGAGCTCCTGGCGCTGTGCGGCGGCTGCTGTTCCTGCGCCACCTGTCACGTCCATGTCGATCCGGAGTGGAGCGCGAAAGTCGGCGGGCCCAATGCGGACGAGGACGATCTGCTCGATACGTCGGACCACCGAGTCGAGAGCAGCCGGCTTTCCTGCCAGATCCTCTTCGCTCCGGAGCTTGACGGCCTTCGGGTCAGGATCGCTCCGGAGGACTAGAGCCTCGCCAGCGAAAAGGCTTCAGGCCACGCTCGCCGCGTAGAGAGCCACGGCGGCGGCGTTGGAGACGTTGAGGCTTTCGATCCGGCCGCTGATCGGAAGCCGCGCCAGAGCGTCGCAATGGGCCTCGACATTCTGGCGCATGCCCTCGCCTTCGGCGCCGAGCACCAGCGCCACCCGGCGCGGCCCGAGCGCCTGGCTGAGAAGCATCTCCGCCTCGCCGGTCAGCCCGATCCGCCAGAAGCCGGCTTCCGCCACCTCGTCGAGCGCCCGGGCGAGATTGACGACGCGGA
>CAMPIH010000200.1 GCA_946886275.1 uncultured Sphingosinicella sp. | reverse complement strand
GAGCTCGCCTTTCCTGACGAGCTTCTTCAGCATCTTGTCGAGCAGCCACATGAAGGCGGATTTCCCTATTCCTTGAGTAAGGCGGCAATGAGCATGGCCGGCAGGGCTGGGTCAAGCTCGTCAGCCTGAAGCTTCATTCGCGGCTCGAAGACGCGCCTGTTCCGGTTCATCGCGCAAAAGGCGGCAAACCGGGCTTTGCCCAGCAACCGGATGGCGCGGAAGTCCGATGCTCGCGTTCGGAAGGAAAAACGCTCGGCGCGGCGGCGCGATCCAGTCGGCAATGGCGGGATCGTCTCAGGCCAAGGCGGCCTGCTTCTCCTCGGCGATCCGGTCGAGCTCGGCGCGGCTCTTCTTCTCCGCCGCCGACTTCAACTGGCCGCAGGCGGCCATGATGTCGCGGCCGCGCGGACGTCGGATCGGCGCCGAGATTCCGGCCTCGAAGATGATGTCCGAGAATCGACGGACCCGGTCCTCGTCTGAGCATTCGTAGAGGGCGCCGGGCCAGGGATTGAACGGGATCAGGTTCACCTTGGCGGGAAGCTTGTACTTGCGGATCAGCCGGACCAGCTCGCGGGCATCCTCGTCGCTGTCATTCTTGTCCTTGAGCATCACATATTCGAACGTGATCCGCCGGGCATTGTTGGCACCGGGATAAGCGGCGCAGGCGGCGAGCAGCTCGTCGATTCCATATTTGCGGTTCAGCGGCACGATCTCGTCGCGCACCTCCTTCGTCACCGCGTGGAGCGAGACGGCGAGATTGACTCCGATCTCCTCGCCGGCGCGGGCCATCATCGGCACCACTCCGGACGTCGACAAGGTGATCCGCCGGCGGGAAAGGCCAAGCCCGTCGCCGTCCATGACGATCTTGAGGGCGTCCCGCACCTGATCGAAATTGTAGAGCGGCTCGCCCATGCCCATCATGACGATGTTGGACAGCATCCGCCCTTCCGGCTGGGACGGCCATTCGCCGAGCGCGTCGCGGGCGAGCATCACCTGGCCGACGATCTCGCCGGCATTGAGGTTGCGCACCAGCCGCATCGTTCCGGTATGGCAGAAGCGGCAATTGAGGGTGCAGCCGACCTGGCTCGAAACGCACAAGGTGCCCCGGTCCGAGTCGGGGATGAACACCATCTCGAAATCGTGGCCGTCGCGGGTCCTGAGAAGCCATTTGCGGGTGCCGTCGGTCGATACCTGCTGGACCACCACCTCCGGACGGCCGACAAGGAAACGATCGGCCAGCCAGGCGCGTTGCGGCTTGGCGATGTCGCTCATCGCCTCGAAGCTGGTGGCGCCGCGATTGTAGATCTGGTGCCACAATTGCTTGGCGCGAAGCTTCGCCTGCCGCTCGTCGAGACCCGCTTCGGCCAGAGCGGCCCGGATCGCGTCGCGGGAAAGGCCGACGAGCTCGACTCGCGACTCCTCGTCCGCGAAAGCAGGGCGCGGCACAGGAACCGGGTCGATGTGCCCGGGGATTGGCATCACAGCTGTCATATGCCCGCCATGTAAGGGCTAGAGAGGGGAATTTCCAGCATCCGTCCGCTTGCAGCGGGGCCGTTGCCAAGCGCGCCGCGCGGGTTCATTGGGAGCCGCATGCTTTCTCAACGAACGCGGTACACAATCCGTGCCCTGCTTCATCTCGCGGACCGCTACGGCGAAGGGCCTGTGCAGCTTTCCGAGATTGCCGAGGCGCAGAACCTGCCACCCAAGTTCCTCACCGTCATCCTGTCGCAGATGCGCCGGCAGGGACTGGTCGAGACGATGCGGGGACGAGAGGGCGGCTATTGGCTTGCCCGCCCGCCGTCCGAGATCACTTATGGCGAGATCGTTCGACGCACCCGCGGCTCGCTCGGCCTGCTGCCTTGCGCCAGCCGCTACGCCCATGTCCCGTGCAAGAATTGCATCAGCGAGGACAAGTGCCGGCTCCATCGCGCGATGCTCCTCGTTCGCGATGAAACCGCGCGGATCCTGGACGGTCTCAGCCTCGCCGATTCCGTCGACATAGAGCAGCCGATCGCCGAGCAGGCCGAGGCATGAGCGCGGGCCATGTGGCGGTCGTCGGGGCGGGCGTGTCCGGAACGATCCAGGCGCTTCACCTGCTCCGCGCGGGCGTCGAGCGGGTCACTCTGATCGAGCGCGAGCGCGAGCCGGGACGGGGCGTCGCTTATGGCACCAGGCGTCCCGAGCATCTTCTCAACGTCACCGCCGGCCGGATGATCGTCTTTCCGGACGATCCCGGCCATTTCGCCCGCTGGTTCGGCGGGCGTGGCGGCGAGGCCGAGGATTATGCGCCGCGGATGCTGTTCGGCGACTATGTCCGCGAGCTCATGGCCGAGGCCGGGGACCGGCTCCGGATCATTCAGGGCGAGGCGATCGACGTCGAGGGTGATAGACCGCTTCAGGTGCGGCTTGCCGACGGCCGCGCCGTCGAGGCCGATTCGGTGGTGCTTGCGCTCGGCAATCTCCGTCCCGCCATTCCGCGCGGGATCGACCCTGCGGAGTTGGGTGACGTGCTCGTCGAGGATCCCTGGTTCGGCGGAATCGTCGACGGACTCGACGACGAGGACAGGGTTCTCCTGATCGGGACCGGACTCACCGCGATCGACGCTGCGCTGACCCTCGACGCCAGCGGCTTTCGCGGCCGGATCCTCGGCATATCGAGGCGCGGACTCGCGCCCCGAGCCCATCTGAAGCGCGATCCCGTCGCCGGCGAGGCCGAGCCTTATCCGGGCACCGCCACCGCCTTGCTCCGGGCGGTTCGCCGCCGGGCGAAGGAGATCGGCTGGCGCGAGGCGGTTCACGAACTGCGCCCGGTCACCCAATCCCTGTGGAGTGGAGCGTCGCTGGAGGAGCGGCGCCGCTTCATCCGCCACCTCCGGCCGTGGTGGGACGTTCACCGCCACCGAATCGCGCCCGACGTCGCCGCGCGGATCGAGAAGATGAAGTCGGAAGGCCGGCTGAGCTTCGCTGCGGGCCGAATCGTCTCCGCCGCCCGCGACGGCCATTGCGCCGAAGTCCGCTGGCGGCCGCGCCACGACCCGTCGGAACGGAGTCTTCGGGTCGCCCGGATCGTCAACTGCACCGGCCCCGATCTCGACATTGCGCGCTGCGGCGACACCTTGCTCGGCGCCCTGCTCTCGTCCGGCCGGATCCGTGCCGACGAATGCCGGCTGGGGGTCGACGTCGACGGCGAGAGCCGGGTGATCGGCGCGGACGGCGAAGCCGTGGCCGGCCTCTACGCGATCGGCCCGATGACTCGCGGCGCCTTCTGGGAAAGCATCGCGGTTCCCGACATCGCCGTCCAGGCACAGGCGGTCGCTCGGCGGATCGCCGCTTAACTTCCTAAATCACGATCCGGAACAGGGCGCCGCCTTCGGCGCCATCGGCGATGCTGATCGATCCGCGATGGGCGAGCACGACCTGGCGGGCGAGGCTGAGGCCGACCCCCGTGCCCTTCGCCTTGGTCGTGAAGAAGGGCAGGAAGATGTCCTGGCGGAGCGACTTGGGAACGCCGGGGCCATTGTCCTCGACCTCGATCTGCACCTTGCCGGACCGGGTCCGCTCGAAGCTCAGCGAGACCCGGGGAGACTGCGACGCGGATCGAGCCGCGTCGGCGGCGTTTCGGAGCAGGTTGATCAGCACCTGGCTCATCAGGTCCGGATCGGCTTCCAGGGTCGAGCAATCCTCGGCCACCGTGACTTCGAAGGCGATTCCTTCCGTGCCGTCGGCGGCCCGAAACAAAGCGGCCAGCTCCTCGCCCCAGGCGATGACGTCGATCAGCCTTCGCCGCACTTCCGGCGCGCGGCTGATCTGACGGTAGCTTTCGACGAAATGCATCACCCC
>CAMPIH010000199.1 GCA_946886275.1 uncultured Sphingosinicella sp. | reverse complement strand
CTTGTTGCCGCCATAGACCGACGATGAAGAGGCATAGACGAAATGTTCGACACCCCGGTGCCGAGCCGTTTCGAGCATGTTGAGATGGCCCACCAGGTTGGACTGCGCATAAGCGTGCGGGTTTTCGATCGAATAACGAACGCCCGCCTGGGCGCCGAGATGGACGATCCGGTCGAATTGCCGACCGTCCAGAGCAGCGGCCAGAGCGCTTGAATCGGCGAAATCGACCTCGACGAAATCGAAGCTGTTGTGCCGCCGGCCGAGCTCGGCAAGGCGGTCGCGCTTGAGCTTGACGTCGTAATAATCGTTGACGTTGTCGACTCCGATCACGCTTTCGCCGCGTGCCATCAGCCGCTCGCTGACATGAAAGCCGATGAAGCCGGCGGCGCCGGTCACGAGAGTCGTCATGATATCTGTCCAGGATGATGGTTTCGGGCCGCTTAAGGCCTGGGCCGGAATGCGGCAATGCCCGGAGTCGGCCACCTCGACGGCAAGTGTGGACTTTGCCGTGTTTTTTCTACTAGTCCGGGCCCGTGCCCGATCGCGCCGAGAGCCGGATTTCGTCCCCCAGCGTCTGGCCGGCGCTGGCTTCCCTCTATGCGCTGATGAGCGCCCGCCGCCGCCGGCAGCTCTATCTTACTGTCTCGCTCATGGTCCTCGGCGCCGCCGCGGAACTGATCACGATTGGCGCCGCTTTGCCTTTCCTCGCTCTCATCTCGGACCCGGCCCGGGCCGAAGACATACCAGTGGTCCGAACTATCTTCGATCTGCTCGGCTGGCAATCAGGCGAAGCCTCGATCCTCGAAGCCACCTTCCTTCTCGTCGGCGCGGCATTGATCGGGGCCGCCATTCGGCTGCTGCTCAACTGGACCGTCCAGGCCTTCGTGTTTCGGATCGGCCACGATCTCGGTGTCGCCGTCTTCTCGAGAGCGCTTCGTCAGCCCTATCTCTACCATGTCGAACGCAACTCCAGCGAAGTGATCGCAGGCGTGGAGAAGGCACAGGCCGTTCTTTTCCAAGTGCTGCTGCCGCTGATGCAGGGCGTCGTGGCCGCCTTCATGGCGATCTTCATCCTTGGCCTGCTGATCGCCATCGATCCGCTGATGGCGTCGATCGCGGCGGTGTCGATGGCCGCCCTCTATATCGGCCTCAGCCTTGCCACCCGCCATGTCCTCGCCGCCAACTCGCGGATTCATTCCGAGGCGCATACGCAGCGGATCAAGCAGGTTCAGGAGGGTCTCGGCGGCATACGCGACATCCTGATAGACCGTTCTCAGCCGGTCTTCGAAAGAGGCTTTCGCGAGACCGACGATCGGCTCCGGCGAGCGCAGATGGTGAACAGTTTCATCTCTTCGTCGCCACGGATGGTCATCGAAGCGGCGGCGATCATCCTTATCGCCCTGTTGGCCCTTTACATGAGCTACCAGCCGGGGGGCGTCGTCCGTGCCATTCCGGTCCTTGGCGCCCTCGCGATCGGGGCCCAGCGCCTACTGCCTCTGCTCCAGTTGATCTATCATGCCTGGAGCCGAACCGCCGGCTCGCTTCGGATCGTCCTCGACATCGCCGAGCTGCTCGGCCAGCCTCAGGATTCAGGCGATGAGGGGACTGAAGCCGCCGGGAAACTCGATTTCACCTCGGCGATCGACCTCGAGAAACTGGGTTTCCGCTATCCCGGCGGTCGCCAGGAGGCGCTTCGGGACATTAACCTGACGATCCGGAAAGGCGAACGGATCGGGCTGCTGGGCGAGACGGGAAGCGGCAAAAGCACGTTGCTCGACCTGATCATGGGCCTTCTGGACCCTGGCAGCGGAGAGATAAGGATCGACGGCGCAGCGCTTTCGGGCGAGACCCGCCGGCGCTGGCAGGCGCAGATCGCCCATGTCCCGCAGTTCATCTATCTCACCGATTCCGCGGTCATGGAGAATATCGCCTTCGGCGTTCCGCCCGGCGAGATCGATATGGACCGGGTCAAGGCCGCCGCGAAACGGGCGGAGATCGCCGAGTTCATCGAGAGCCTTCCGGCCGGCTATCATACGCCCGTGGGCGAACGAGGCGTCCGATTGAGCGGCGGCCAGCGGCAGCGGTTAGGCATCGCCCGAGCGCTCTACAAGCAGGCGTCGGTCCTGATCCTCGACGAAGCGACAAGCGCCCTCGACAATGAAACCGAGGCTGCCGTCATGGCGAATCTGGGACGAAGCGATGCCGATCTCACCATCCTGATGGTGGCGCACCGTCTTTCGACCCTGGCGAGCTGCGATCGCCTCGTCAGGCTGAGCGGTGGCCGAGTCGCGGAAGTCGGAAGCTATGCCGACCTGGTCGAGGCACGCCCCGCTGCCACGCGTAGCTCGGCCTGATGCGGACGACGGATCAGGCGGCCGCCATGGCCTGACCGTCGCGGGCGGCAAGAAACCAGCGGTCACGGCCCTCCAGCCCCAAAGCGGTGAGGACGCCGCTTCGATAGGCGCCGGTGTCGAGCGCGATCCGGTTGGGATGCTGTTCGGGCGAGCCGACGATGGTGTGGCCGTGGACGACGATGACGCCATGGTCGCTGGGATCGTCGAGAAAGCCCTCCCGGATCCAGCGCAGGTCCTTGCTGGTCTGGGCGTCGAGAGGGACGCCCGGTCGGATTCCGGCATGGACGAAAAGATAGTCGCCGAACTGGAAGCTGTCGGCCATGGATTCGAGGAAGAGGCGGTGCGAAGCAGGGACGACGGCGCGAAGCCGCTCCTGAATCTCACGGGCGGAGGCATTGAGGGTCCAGCCCTGGGTCACCCCGTAGCTCTCGCAGCATTGGTAGCCGCCATAGGTGAGCCAGTCGACGACCATGTCCTCCTCGCCGTCGAGGACGCGGAGGAAGAATTCCTCGTGATTGCCCTTGATGTGGACGGGTCGGGCGAAATCGGCCGGACGAGAAAGCAGAAACTCGATGACTCCGCGCGAATCGGGGCCGCGGTCGATGAGATCGCCGAGGAAAACGATATAGGTCTTGGCCGGCCGGCGAGCCTCATTGTCGCGGGCGATCTGCCGGAGCAGGTCCTGAAGCAGGTCGAGACGGCCGTGAACATCACCGATCGCATAAGCGCGGCTATGGGACGGACCGCTGGGATCCTTATCGCCGGACAGGCCCAGAAGGCGACGCAACATGTTCGACCATTTCCTCGCTTTTGCAGCCGCAGTCGATATCGGGCGCAGGGCCGAAGATGCAAGACTTCGGCTGGACCTCGGCACCGGTGCGTGGCAAAGGAATCGCCGCAACCGCGGCAGGAGTGCGGATGAAAGCTCCGCGGACCCCAAAAAGGGTTATGGATCAAAGGCTTTGAATGGGCCAAAACCATGCTGTAGGGGCTTCGGCCGATGTGATTCAGGGAGTGTCCTGTGCGAGTAACTGATCTTGTCGGAACGTTCCGGCGCAATTTCCGGGCGGCGATGACCGCCGGATTCGCCGCTTCTCTCCTCGCTCTCGGCGGCTGCGGCGCAGGCGGCCGTGGCGGAAGCGTGCCCTATGAGCCCGCCAATTTCGGTGCGCCCGACGTCGAGGCGGTCGCCGTTCCGCCCTCGCAGCAGCGGCTCGCTCCGCTCGACAAGATCCGGGTCACCGTCTTCCAGGTCGCCGACCTTTCCGGCGAGTTCCAGGTCGACGCCGCCGGCAATATCCAGTTTCCACTGATCGGCACGGTCCCCGCCCAGGGCAAGACGCCGATCGAGCTCAAGAACGAGATCACTCGCCTCCTCAGCGCCCGCTACCTCAATCAGCCGGACGTCCAGGTCGCGGTGACGGAGCAGAGCGAGCAGACGATCACGGTCGACGGGGCGGTTCGCCAGCCCGGGGTCGTGCCGATCCGCGGTGCCACCACC
>CAMPIH010000198.1 GCA_946886275.1 uncultured Sphingosinicella sp. | reverse complement strand
GATGATTCCGGTGCGAAGGTCGGCGACGACGCCCTGGGTCGCCCTCAATTCGAAAAAGCTGATCCGGTCGCCGAACGTGCCGATGACCGGGCTGTTCTCGGGATAATCGGCGCCGCCGTCGAAATAATCGACGCCCGCGCCGCCGCGGAACAGGTCGTTGCCGGCGCCGCCGAGCATGACGTCGTCGCCGTCATTGCCGCGAAGGTTGTCGTCACCGTCGCCGGCGGCGATGAAATCGCTTTCATTGCTGCCCTGGGCGAAGTCGTTGCCGGCCCCGACGTTGCCCGGCACGAGGATGTGCGCGAACTGGGCCGGATCCCATTCGGGATTGTCGACGGTGAAGTCGATCGACCGGACCCCTGAAACGGTGTCGGTGCCGAGGAAGGCCGCCGAGTTGACGCCCTCGACCGTCGCCGTTCCCGATTCGCCGAAGCTGACGATGAACAGGGTCTCGACGGTCTCTCCGTCCACTCGCTCGACGAGCAGCTTGCCGATATTTTCGCCGGTGCCGGCGGCGACCCGCAACGTGCCGCTGATCGGCGCCGGAAGGCCGAAGGCGGCGACGTCGAAGTCGCTTCCGCCATTGCCGGTGATGACGTCGTCGCCTTGGTCGCCGCGCATATAATCGTTGCTTCCGGCGGCGCCGGTGATGACGTCGTCGCCAAGGCTGCCGCCGACATTGTTGGCGCCCGGATAGTCGGCGAGGTCGATCACGTCGTCGCCTGCCGAGCCGGCGACATAGCTTTCATGCTGGGTCACCGACAGCGGGATGAACGCGAACTGATCCTGCTCGGTCGACGTGTCGACCATGAAGTGCAGTTCCTCGATGCTCGCCACCGTGTCGGTGCCGAGATGGGCCGCCAGGCCGAGGCCCGTCACCGTCGCGCCTCCAGAGCCGGAAAGGACGACGGAGAAGACATCCTGCGAGGTGCCATCTGACTGGACCAGCTGGACCAGAAGCGAACCGTCCATCGCTTCGACGACGAGAAGCGATCCCGTCGTTCCCGCGGGCAGGTGGTAGGCGGCGACATCGCGTCCGTCGCCGCCGAGGATCTGATCGTTGCCGCCGCTGCCGATCATGTAATTGTTGCCGCTATTGCCCGTCAGGACATTGTCGGCCGCGCTTCCGCCCAGGAACGTGTCGGCATTGCCCAGAGCGGTCAGATTTTCGACATTCGTCCCGTCCAGGCCCCAATGGTCGGCGGTACGGATCTCGTCCGTGCCTTCGCCTTCATTTTCGATGATGCCGTCGTCCGGCTGGACCACGTAAACGTCGTCGCCGCTGCCGCCGACCATCAAGTCGCTGCCGGCGCCGCCGTCCAGAACGTCGTTGCCGCCGCCGCCCTCCAGAACGTCGTTGCCGGCACCGCCGTCGAGCATATCGTCGTCTGAGCCGCCAAGCAGGACGTCGTCGCCCTCGCCGCCCATGACGATGTCATTGCCGCCGTCACCGGAGATCAGGTCGTTGCCTTCACCGCCGTTCAGTATTTCGTCCGCGTCGGAGCCGAGGATGACGTCGGATCGCGCTCCGCCCGTGACGCTTCCCAGCCCGAACGCATCCGCCACGTCGATCACGACATAGCCCGGAGCCGTCGGATCCGAGGCGACGTCCGCCGGCACCGTCGAGAAGAGGAGCCGTTCCACGCTGTTGATCGTCGTGTTGCCCAGGAACGCGCCCAGGCCCACACCGGTCACGGTTACCGTGCTCGCGGCCGCGCTCACGGTCGCGATCGCCTGAATCGTCGAACCGTCGTCGAACATCACGATCAGCTTGCCGGAATCGGCGCCGCTGCCCGCTACCACCGAGAAGGTCCCGACGAGGAAGGGCGGGAAGTAAAAGGCTTCGGCGTCGTTGCCTTCGCCGCCATCGACGATATTGTTCCCCGAGCCGGCCAGGATGAAATCATCACCCGCCCCGCCCAGCAGTTCATCAGTGCCAGGCCCTCCGATAAGGACGTCATTGCCCTCGCCGCCGATCAGCAGGTCATTGCCGGCGCCTGCTTGCAGAGTGTCATCGCCGGCGCCGCCATCGAGGTAATCATCGTGGGAGGCGCCGAACATCTGGTCGTTGCCGCCATTGCCCGACATCTGGTTGGCCCAGAGAAGGGTCGGGGCGAGATGCTCGCTGCCGTAGAGGATGTCGTCGAAGTTGGTGCCGCCGATGCCGATGCCATCGATATCGATCAGCGTGTCGGTGCCGCCGAGAGGATCGGCGATCGTCGAGTTCGACGTCACCGCCCGAGCGTCGAAGGTGATGCCGCTGCCCAGCGGGGTGAAGACGTAGCTGACGAAGTCCTCGCCGGCGCCGCCGTTCAGAGTGTCGCTCCCGGCATCGCCGCGCAGATTGTCGTTGCCCTCGCCGCCCTCGAGCAGATCGTCGCCGTCGCCGCCGCGAATGACGTCGTTGCCGCCTTCGCCGCGCAAGATGTCGGCGCCGTCTCCTGGCTGAGGCCCGAAGCCGGTGTTGAAGGCGCCGACCAAAGTGTCGTCGCCTTCGCCGCCGTTCAGAGTGTCGCTTCCGGCCGCCCCGACCAACGTGTCGTTGTCGAGTCCGCCGGTCAGCGTGTCGTCGCCGTCTTGGCCATTGAGGAAGTCGTTGCCGCCTTCGCCGCTGAGCGTGTCGTTGCCAGCGCCGCCGAAGAGGTTGTTGATCGCCGCGGTGCCGACGATGACGTCGTCGCCGCGATTGCCGTTGGCGTTGATCGCGCCGGCATAGTCGGCAAGGTCGATCGTGTCGGAGGCTTCGGATCCGGCCACGAAGTCGCCATACTGTCTCGGAGTGAGGCTGATCCCCGCAAACTGACCCGGGAGGATGCCGCCCGGCGTGTTGACGAAGACGTGAAGCTCGTCGGCGTTGCTGACCGTATCGGTGCCCATGAACGCGCCGATGCCGATGCCCTCAACGATCGCGCTGCCCTCACCCGTCACCGTCACCCGAAGGAAGGTCTGGGTCACCCCGCCATCACTGATCTGGACGAGCAGCTTGCCGGCATCGTCGCCGGTTCCGTCGACGACCGTAATCGCGCCAGGAGTGCCTTCCGGCAGCTGGAACGAGGCTATGTCATTGGTGCCGGTGCCGCCATCGATCACGTCGTTGCCGCTGCCGCCGACGATATAATCGTCCCCATCACCGCCCTGGAGCGTGTCGTCGCCGGCATCGCCGTTGAGGCTGTCATTGCCGCCGCGGCCGTCGATGAGGTCGTTATCCTGATTGCCCTCGATATAATTGCCGTCCTCGGTGCCGTAGATCGAGTCATTGCCATAGCCGCCATTGGCGTTGACCGGCGTCCCCGGCTCGACGTCCGGATAGAGCGCGGCGAGATCGATCACGTCGTCCGCAGCCGACCCCGAGACGTGGAGGAAGTCGGGGCTCTGGGGCACGTAAGGTGCCAGGATGATGTTGACGAACTGGCCATCCGGCGTCGGCGCCGGGAAGGTGTCGACGAAGAAGTGCAGGTCTTCAACGTTCGTCACCGTGTCGGTGCCCAGATAGGCCATGCTGTTGAGGCCGGTGACGGTAGCGCTACCCTGTCCCGCCGGATTGACCGCGAACAGATCCTCGAAGCTGCCGTCGCCCTGGACCAGCTGGACCAGGAAAGTGCCACCCGATTCAACGACACGCAAAGTGCCGGTCGTTCCGGAGGGCAGGTGGAACGCCGCGACATCGCGGCCGTCGCCGCCGTCGAGAGTGTCGTTGCCGCCCCGGCCGACGAGGTAATTGTCGCCGGCATTGCCGGTGATGATGTTGGCGCCTTCATTGCCGCCCAGGAAGGTGTCGCCGCTGCCGATAGCGGTCAGATTCTCGACATTGGTTCCCTCAAGGCCCCAATGATCGGCGGTCCGGATCTCGTCCGTGCCTTCGCCTTCATTCTCGAT
>CAMPIH010000197.1 GCA_946886275.1 uncultured Sphingosinicella sp. | reverse complement strand
TGGTCGTGATCGATTCGATCCAGACCATGTATTCGGACCTGATCGAGGGCGCGCCCGGGACCGTCAGCCAGGTACGTGCCTCGGCGCACGAGCTGATCCGCTTCGCCAAGGAAAGCGGGGCCGCCATCGTCCTCGTCGGCCATGTCACCAAGGACGGCGCGATCGCCGGTCCTCGGGTGCTCGAGCATATGGTCGACACGGTGCTCAGCTTCGAAGGCGAGCGAAGCCATCAATACCGGATCCTTCGGGCGGTGAAGAATCGCTATGGCGGAACCGACGAGATCGGGGTCTTCGCCATGGCCGAGGAAGGGCTGGCGGAGGTCGGCAACCCGTCCGCCTTGTTTCTCACCCACCGCGGCGAGGCGGTTCCCGGTGCGGTCGTCTTCCCGGCGCTGGAAGGCACGCGGCCGGTGCTGGTGGAAATCCAGGCGCTCACCGTCCGTCTCGCCAGCGGCGCCACTCCACGGCGGGCCGTGGTCGGTTGGGATTCGGGCCGGCTGGCGATGATCCTTGCCGTGCTCGAAGCGCGCTGCGGGCTCAGCTTCACCACCGCCGAAGTCTATCTCAACGTCGCCGGCGGCTATCGGGTGGTCGATCCCGCCGCCGATCTCGCAGTTGCGGCCGCTCTGGTCTCGGCCCTGTCGGAGCGTCCCGTGGCGGCAGAGACGGTCGCCTTCGGCGAGGTGGCTCTCTCAGGCGAGCTTCGGCCGGTCGCTCATGCCAATCTTCGGCTGAAGGAATCGGCCAAGCTCGGTTTCGAGCGGGCGCTGCTCCCGGCCGGCCTTGCGGGCGAGAAAGGGCCGATGGGCCTCTCCGGGTTTCGAACCCTCGGACAACTCGTTGACCATCTGCTGGGGCGCGGTTAGCGCCGAGGCATGGGCCTCACCTCACTCGATATCATCGTCATTCTCCTCGTCGGCGCCGGGCTGGTTTTCGGCTTCCTGCGGGGATTCGTGTTCGAGATCCTTTCGCTTCTGGCCTGGTTCATGGCGATCATCGCGCTGCGCTATTTCCATGAGCCGGTCAGGGACTGGCTGGTCGGTCCCGTGGGCACCGTCGCCGGAGCCTCCGTGCTCGCTTTCGCTTTGGTGTTCGGGATCGTCTTCATCGCCGGCAAGCTCGCTTCGCGGCGGGTCGGGGGACGGGTGCGCAAATCGGTGGTCGGACCGGTCGACCGGGTGCTCGGAAGCGGGTTCGGGGCGCTCAAGGGCCTGATCGGCGCGACCCTCCTCTATCTCGCCGCCAATCTTGTCTACGACACGATCTGGGGGCGGGCGGCCGAGCGTCCTGAATGGATGGCCCAGTCGCGCACTTATCCTCTGCTCCACGCCAGCGGCGAAGCGATCGTCGATCTGGTCGAGGCGCGCCGCGGACCTGCCCCCGAGGAGCAAGGCGAGGCGGACGACGCCCGGAACGCGCAATGACGACGATCCGCCTTCACGACACGATGGCCCGCGAGAAGCGGGTCTTCACCCCGGCCGATCCGCGTCGCGTGACGATGTATGTCTGCGGTCCGACCGTCTACAACCGGGCGCATATCGGCAATGCTCGCCCGGCGGTCGTCTTCGACACGCTCGCGCGCCTGCTTCGCCACCTCTACGGCGCCGACAGCCTGGTCTATGCCCGCAACGTCACCGACGTCGACGACAAGATCATCGAGGCGGCCCGGGCGGAAGGAGTTGATCCTTCGGCGATCACCGAGTTGTACGAGCGCCATTATCGGGACGACATGGGCGCGCTGGGCGTCGGCGAGCCGACGATCGCGCCCCACGCCACCGAGCATGTCCCCCAGATGATCGAGATGATCGCTCGTCTTATCGAGTCCGGCAACGCCTATGAAGCGGCCGGCCATGTGCTCTTCCACGTGCCGAGCGACCCCGATTACGGCGCTTTGGGCAGGCGCGACCGGGAGGCGATGATCGCCGGCGCCAGGGTGGAGGTCGCCGACTACAAGAAGGATCCCGCAGACTTCGTCCTGTGGAAGCCGTCGCCGCCCGAGACGATCGGATGGGAAAGCCCCTGGGCGCGCGGCCGTCCCGGCTGGCATATCGAATGCTCGGCGATGATCGAGGCGCATCTCGGCGAGACGATCGACATTCATGGTGGCGGCCTCGATCTGATTTTTCCCCATCACGAGAACGAGATCGCCCAGAGCCGCTGCGCCCATGGCGGCGCGCCGCTGTCCCGCTACTGGATGCACAACGGCTTCCTTTCGATGGCGGACGGCGAGAAGATGTCGAAGAGCCTCGGCAACGTCGTCACCGTCGGCGAATTGCTCGAGCAGGGCCACAAGGGCGAGGTGCTTCGCCTGGCCTTGCTTTCGGCGCATTACCGCCAGCCGCTGGAATGGTCCTCCCAGCTGATCGCCCAGAGCAAGGCGACGCTCGACCGGCTCTATCGCTCGGCCGGCGATTCCGACGAAGGCGAGGTGGATGAAGGCGTGCTCGAAGCGCTCGCCGATGATCTCAACACGCCTCTGGCCCTGGCTCGGCTCGCTGCCGTCGACGGCGCGAAGCTGAGGGCCAGCGCCGCTCTTCTCGGTCTGATCGGCGAAAGCAGCAGCGGCTGGTTCCAGGGCGGCGGCGATGCCGGGATTGACGCTCTGATCGAGGCTCGCGCCGAAGCCAAGCAGCGCCGCGACTTCGCCGAGGCCGACCGGATCCGCGACGAGCTTGCCGAGCAGGGCATCCTGCTCGAGGACAAGCCAGGCGGGACCAGCTGGCGCCGCGCGTGAATCGTAGGAATTGCTGCTGATCTACATTAGATGACCGGCGTGACCGACGCCCTCTACAGCCGCGACATCCTTCGCCTCGCCACCTCGATCCCGTTCCTGCACCGGCTCAATCGACCCATGTCGACGGTCGAGAAGAGCTCGCCGGTATGCGGCAGCCGAGTGGCCGTCGACATCGTCACGGATCAGGATGGGCGGGTGATCGAGCTCGGCCAGGAGGTCCGCGCCTGCGCTTTGGGACAGGCTTCGGCCTCGCTGTTGGCTGCTCATGTGGTCGGCCGAACCGCCGGCGAGATCGACGAAGCCCGCAAGGCGCTTGCCGATTATCTGGCCGGAGGGCGCGATGATCCGGGAGATTGGCCCGGCCTTGCCGTCTTCGACCAAGCGCGCCGCTTTCCCGCGCGCCACGGCTCGATCCTGCTTGCGTTCGAAGCGGCAGCCGAAGCGGCCTCGCTGGCCATCGCCCAACCGGCTCGGCCGTGAGCGAGGCCGCTCACGCACCCGTCTCCATGCTCCTCGACGTGGTGATCCTGCTCGGCTTCGCGCTCGTCTTCGTCCTGCTTTTCCGCCGCCTCGGGCTCGGCGCGACCCTCGGCTATCTCGTCGCCGGCGCCCTCGTCGGGCCTCAGTTGCTCGGCCTGGTGAGCGGCGGCGAGACTATTCTCGAGATCGCCGAGATCGGTATCGTCCTTCTGCTCTTCCTCGTCGGGCTGGAGCTCAACCCGACTCGGCTGTGGAGGATGCGGCACGACATCTTCGGCTTCGGGCTGCTCCAGGTCGTGCTCTGCGGAATTGCCGCCTCCGCTCTGGTCTGGGTCGCCACGACGTCCACGCTCGCCGCGGCGCTCGCGCTCGGCCTGCCGCTGGCTCTCTCCTCGACTGCTCAGGTGCTGCCGATGCTCCAGTCGGCTGGGCGGCTGAGGACTCCGTTCGGGGAGCGGGCCTTCTCCATCCTCCTGTTCCAGGACCTGTCGATCGTGCCGCTGGTGACGATCATCGCGGCGATGTCGCGCAACCCGGCCGACCTGGGCGGACCGCCGGGCTGGCTTCTGGCGCTCTACACGGTCGGCGCGGTCGTCGGGCTCGTCCTTTCCGGCCGATTCCTGCTCCGCCCCCTGTTCCGGCTGATCGGCAATCTCGGCGAACGGGAGATGTTCGTCTTCGCCGCTCTCTTCAC
>CAMPIH010000196.1 GCA_946886275.1 uncultured Sphingosinicella sp. | reverse complement strand
ATTCCGGACCCGCCGCCGACGACCGGCAATGGCTGCAGCATCCGCGAGCGCCAGGACTGGGCCGGAGCGCAGCTCAACGAATGGTATCTCTTCCCCGAGACTCTTCCGGCCAATCTCAGTCCGGCGGGCTACTCCACCGTCAGCGCCTATATCGACGCTCTGACCGCGACCGCCCGGTCCCAGGGACGCGACCGATTCTTCACCTATCTGACCTCGATCGCCGAGGAGAATGCCTATTATTCGTCGGGCCAGACGGCGGGATTCGGCTTCCGCCTCTCGCTCGATTCGGCGCAGCAGCGCCTGTTCATCGCCGAGGCGTTCGAGAGCGCTCCGGCACTTGCGGCGGGAATAGATCGCGGTACCGAAATATTGGCGATCGGGACCTCGGCCGGCAATCTTCGCACCATCGCCGCGATCCTCAACGCCGAGGGCGAGGCCGGAATCAACAATGCCATCGGCCCGTCGACGGCAGGCACGACCCGGGTGTTCCGGATCAGCAATGCCGCCGGAATCCGCGACGTCAGCGTCACCAAGATGGATTATGAGCTGCTTCCGGTTTCCACCCGCTACGGCTCGAGGATCATCGACGATGGCGGCAGGCGGGTCGGCTATCTCAACCTGCGCACCTTCATCGGCAGCGCGGATCCGGCGCTCCGCGAAGCCTTCGCGACCTTCCGGGCCCAGGGCATCACCGACTTCATCGTCGATCTTCGCTACAATGGCGGCGGCCTGGTCTCGATCGCCGAGCTGATGGGCGATCTGATGGGCGGCAACCGGACCGGCTCCGACGTTCTCAGCTACACGACCTTCCGGCCGAGCAAGGCCGCGCACAACGAAACCCGATTCTTCCAGCCTCAGGCGCAATCCGTCGTTCCGAACCGGATCGCGTTCATCGGCACCGGCGGGACCGCGTCGGCGAGCGAGCTCGTCATCAACGCCTTCATCCCCTATCTCGGCAACCGCGCCGCTTTGGTCGGCACCAACACCTATGGCAAGCCGGTGGGACAGATCGCCCTCGATCGGACCCAGTGCGACGATCGGCTCCGGGTGATCGCCTTCGCCACCCAGAATCGCGACCGTCAGGGCGACTATTTCAGCGGCCTCGCCAACACCGTCCAGGCAAGCTGCCGGGCGAGCGACGATCTCGCCTTTCCGCTCGGCGATCCGCGGGAATCCTCGGTCGCCCGGGCGCTGGACTTCCTTGCCCAGCGTCCCTGCTCGGCGATCGGCGGGATCACGGCCGCGGCGAAGCCGCCGCGAGAGCTGGTGACACCCGAACGTCCGAGCACCGCCCAGCGCGAAGTACCGGGCCTGTTCTAGACCGTCGGCCGCTCCCGCCGGTCAGCGCGGGATCAGCGGCCCTCGAACCGGGGCTGGCGCTTTTCCAGGAAGGCGAAGATCGCGGCCTTGAAATCCCGGCTGTTGCCGGCCTCCCTTTGAGCGGCCCGTTCCGAATCGAGCGCTTCGGTCAGGGACAGTTGGGCCGAGTCCCGGGCCATCTTGCGGATCAGTCCCAGCGCCACGGTCGGCCCCTGGGCGAGACGGGTGGCAAGCGCGACCGCCTCGGATTCGAGATCCTCGTCCGGGACCACCCGGCTGATCATCCCCCATGAAGCGGCCTGCTCGGCCGAGATCCGCTCGCCCAGCATCATCATCTCCATCGCCCGGGCGCGGCCGGCGAGGCGAGGCAGGAGCCAGGTCGCGCCGGCGTCGGGGACGAGGCCGATATTGACGAAGGCCTGGAGGAAATAGGCCGATCGGGCGGCGACGACGATATCGGCAGCGAGAGCGAGCGAGCAGCCGGCGCCGGCGGCCGGTCCGTTCACCGCGGCGATCACCGGAATGTCCAGCGCGAAGATCGCCTCGACGAGCGGATTGAAATGCTTCTCGAGCGCCATTCCGGCATCGTCGGGCAGGCCGCCACCGCCGCCGACAAGGTCTGCGCCACTGGAAAAGCCGCGTCCTTCGCCGGTGATGAGCAAGGCGCGGGCGCCCGAACCGGGGAGGCTTTCCACCGCCCGGCGAAGCTCGTCGACCAGCGCCGAATTGAGGGCGTTGAGCGAATCCGGCCGGGCGAGCCTGATCGTCGCCACCGCCGCAGCGCTCTGCTCGAGCTTCAGATGTTCGAAATCCATCCCGCCACGCTGTCACGACGGGCGGCCGCGGGCAATCTTGTTTCGCGTCCGGCTAGCGGTCGAGGCTCACCCGCCACACGCTGTCACCGACATCGTCGGCGACCAGCAGGGATCCGTCGCGAGCGATCTGGACGCCGACGGGGCGGCCCATCGCCTCGCCGCGTTCGTTGACGAAGCCGGTGAGGACATCGACCGGCATTCCGGTCGGGCGGCCGTTCACGAAAGGCACGTAGACGACCTTGTAGCCGCTTCGCGGCCGGCGATTCCACGAGCCATGCAGGCCGATGAAGGCGCCCGAGGCGAAGTCGGGGCCGAGCCGCGCGCCGTGCGAGAAGGTCAGACCGAGCGGCGCGACATGAGAGCCCAGGGCATAATCGGGTGCAACGGCCCGCGCGACCATGTCGGGGCGCGGCGGCTCGACGCGTGTGTCGACATGAGCCCCGAAATAGCTCCACGGCCAGCCGTAGAAGGCGCCTCGCTGGACCCTGGTGAGATAATCGGGGACGAGGTCGCTCCCGAGCTCGTCCCTTTCGTTGACAACGACGAAGAGCTCGTCCGTCCCGGGGAGGAAGGTCAGGCCGACCGGGTTGCGAAGCCCGGAGGCGAAGATCCGGTGGGCGCCGGTTGCCGCGTCGATCTCCCAGATCGCCGCCCGCTCCACCTCCTCCTCGAGGCCGTTCTCGCCGACATTGCTGTTGGAGCCGACCCCGACATAGAGGCGCCGGCCGTCGCGGCTGGCGGCGAGGCTCTTGGTCCAGTGATGATTCCTTCCCGACGGAAGCGCGGTCACCAGTCGAGGCGCCGAAGCGATGCTGGTCGCTGCGGGATCATAGGGAAAGGCGACGAGGGCGTCGGCATTGGCGACGTAAAGGGTCTCGCCGACCACGGCCATACCGAACGGAGAGGTCAGGCCGCTCAGGTAGATGGAGCGGAAATCGACGATTCCGTCGCCGTCGGAATCGCGAAGCAAAGTGATCCGGTCGGCGCTCGGAACGGCCGACCCCGCCTCGCGCATGAACATGCGCATGAAGAAGCCCTTGATCCCGCCGTCGCCAACTCCCGGCGGGGGCGGCGGAGCGGCGCTTTCGGCAACGAGCACGTCGCCGTTGGGCAAGGCGAGCAGCCAGCGCGGATGATCGAGGCCGGTGGCGAAGGCCTCGGCGCGAAGCCCTGGAGCGGCGAGCGGCGTGGCCCCGGCCGGCCAGCCGACCGCCTCGGCGATCTCGACCGTCGGGAACAGAGTCCGGGTCGGCTCGGGCAGCGCCGGGGCAGGCCCGGTGCCCTGGGCGATCGACAGATTGGCGGTATCGCCGCAACCTCCGAGAAGAGCGGCGAGAGCGATCGGCACGGCCGACATCGTCTTGCAGAAGTTCATCGCCGCCTCCGTTTCGGGCGGATTCGGACGATGGCTGAATGAGCCTGCGGCGGGGAAGTTCCGCCCTTATTCTATGATCGCGCCTTCGTCGGGCGCGTGGAGCCGGAGCCGGCTGACCCGGCGTGTGTCCCCTTCTGTCACTTCCAGCCGCCAGCCGCTCGGATGCTCCAATATCTCGCCCGTCTGCGGAATCCGGCCGGCAAGAACGAAGGCGAGGCCGCCAAGGGTCTCGACATCCTCTTCGACCGCTCCCAGCCGCGCGTCGATCGTCTCGGCGACGTCGTCGAGCTCGGCGCGGGCGTCGGCGTCCCAGATCCCGCCCTCGAGCGGGATGAGAAGCCCGGGAAGCTCCTCGTCATGCTCGTCCTCGATCTCGCCGACGATCTCCTCGACCACGTCCTCGAT
>CAMPIH010000195.1 GCA_946886275.1 uncultured Sphingosinicella sp. | reverse complement strand
AGCGATCGGGACTCGATCCCGTTTTCCACAAGAGGACAAGGACATGGCGACGCCCGAGGAATATCAGGCGAAGGCCGCCGAGGCGCTGGTGCAGCTCGGCGAAGCCAAGGGCGATGCGGAGCGGACCCGTCTGAAGCGCGCGCATGGCGCCTATCTCAAGCTCGCCACCCACGGCGCCGAGGCAGCCGAGCGCGCCGCGATGCGCCCGGCGCCGAAGATCCGGCCCGAGAAGCAGCGGCCCGAAGCGGCCCAGCCGACTCGCATGCAAAGCTATTTCAAATGATTCCAAGGGGGTGGAACTTTGCTTCCGCCCCGTTTATTCGGCCTCCGTTCGGGGTGAGGGCCTTTTAGAAGGGACAGACGTTCAGGCCCTCACCCCACCTCGCCCCTGAAAGGGGGGGCAGCGCCCCGATCGCGACCTCGGGCACGGCCGCTTCAGCGTCCTTCGATCAGCTCAGTGTCTCCGCAAGCGTCGTCGGGCGCTTCCCAATGCCTTGCGGCGGTCGCGGCGAGGCGTGTTGCCGGGACTTGTGCACAGGCGGCCCCTTCTTCTAACCGGGGCCTTCCCCACAGGAGCCGAAGATGAACCGCTTGATTCTCGCCGCTTTTGCCATGCTCGCCGCCTGCAACGTCCAAAGCAGTAACGAGCAGTCCGAGACGGCATCGGCGTCCGGCGAGCGGACGGTCGCCCCGATCCTGACCACTCCCGATGCCCGCGACACCCAGAGCTTCGCCCGGCCGGAAATCGCCCGGGTCACCCACGTCGCGCTCGATCTCGACGCCGATTTCGAGGCGAAGAGGATGGCGGGGACGGCGACTCTCGACATCCAGGCGGCGGAAGGGGCCGAGGAGATCATCCTCGATTCCAAGGGCCTCGAGATCGAATCGATCGCCGACGGCGAGGGCCGTCCGCTGAAGTTTGCGCTCGGGCAGGGCGACGAACGGCGCGGCCAGCCGCTCTCGGTCCGGATCGGCGATTCGCGCAAGATCGTCATCCGCTACCGCTCCGCGCCGGAAGCGGCGGCGCTTCAATGGCTGACTCCGGACCAGACCGCGGGCAAGCGCCATCCCTATCTGCTCAGCCAGGGCCAGGCGATCCTCAACCGGACCTGGATCCCCACCCAGGACAGCCCCGGCATCCGCCAGACCTGGGAAGCGCGGATCACCGCTCCGGAACCGCTGAAGGTGGTGATGTCGGGCGACCGGCTGACGCCCGAGGGCGAGCCGGCCGGGCAAGGGCGGCGCGCTTTCCGATTTCGGATGGACCGCCCGGTGGCGCCCTATCTCATCGCAATCGCGGCCGGCGATCTCGTCTTCCGCGAATTGGGGCCCCGCACCGGCGTCTGGACCGAGCCGGTGATGCTCGAAGCGGCGGCGCGCGAGCTTGCCGACACCGAGCGGATGGTCGAGGCGGCGGAGCGGCTTTACGGCCCCTATCGCTGGGGCCGCTACGATCTCATCGTCCTCCCGCCGAGCTTCCCTTATGGCGGGATGGAGAACCCGACCCTGACCTTCCTGACGCCGACCTTCATCGCCGGCGACAAGAGCCTGGTTGGCCTCGTCGCTCACGAGCTGGCCCATAGCTGGTCGGGCAATCTGGTCACCAATGCGGTGTGGAGCGACGGCTGGCTCAACGAGGGCTTCACCTCCTATTTCGAGAACCGGATCATGGAGGCGCTCTACGGCGAGAAGCGAGCGGCTCAGGAAGCGGCCTTGAGCTGGGCCGACATGGAAAGCGCGTTCGAGGAGGTGGGCAGGGATTCGCCCGCCACGAGGCTCCACGCAAGCGACAATCCCGACGATGGCGCCAGCGGAATCGTCTACGACAAGGGCGCGATCTTCCTCCGGTCGATCGAACGGATCGTCGGCCGCGAGAGATGGGACGCCTATCTCCGCTCCTATTTCGATCGGCATGCCTTCCAGCCGATGACCTCGGCTCGGTTCCTCGCCGATCTTCGCGCCAATCTCGTCCGCGGCGACGAGGCGCTCGAGCAGAGGCTCCAGCTCGACCGCTGGGTCTATCAACCGGGCCTCCCCGACAATGCCGCAAGGCCCGATCCACAGGCGTTCGCGGCCGTCGATCAGGCCGTAACGGCCTATAATGAAAGCGGGAATACGGGCGGGATTCCCTATTCCGGCTGGACCACGGCCGAGCGGCTGAGATTCCTCAACTCGCTTCCCCGCGAGCTGCCGCGCGACCGCCTCGACCAGCTCGACCGCGCCTTCGGACTGAGCCGTAGCGGCAATTCGGAAGTCCTGTTCGCCTGGCTCCAGCTCGCCCTTGGCAACCGCTACGATCCAGCGGTCCCCGCCGCCGAGCAATTCCTGCTCCGGATGGGCCGCCGCAAGTTCGTCGCGCCCTTGTTCGAGACCCTGATGGGCGAGGGCGATTGGGGCCAGCCGATCGCTCGGCGGATCTATGCCCGCGCCCGTCCCGGCTATCACAGCGTCACGACCGGCACGGTCGACGAGACGATGGGCGGCGCCGGTCCGATCGCGGGCTGACGGAGCGGCCGATCGAAAAGGCGAAGGAAGGGTCCGGCCGTCCTCGTGACGGTCGGATTCCTTCGCGTTTCCGGCCTAGCGAGCCCGTCGGGAGGCGCTTGCCGGTTAACCTCAATCAGGGGCAACCTTAACGTTCCATCAAACCTCTGCCTGTAGGACGGCGCATCACGATCAGAAGCGCCCGGATTTGATGTATCACGCACCCGTTCCACTCGATGCCCATCCGGACGCCGTCGAGGCGGACGAGAGCGGCGGGCCGCTCGCGCTCGACAGCGCTGGGGAGCGGCTTCGAGAGGCGCATCTCCACAACGGTCAGGTCGAGGCCCGAGCCATTTTCGCCCCCTTCTTCGCCGTCACCGCGGTGCTCGGGGCGCTCGTCGTCGCCTGGTCGCTGCTGGAGACGGTGCGGATCGAGCTCGTCGTCGGCTGGGCCGCGCTTGTCACGGGTGCCAACTGGATCTCCTGCCGCCGCGCCCTGCAGGTAGCGGCCTGGGCCGGAAGCCGGACCGCCCGCCGATCGTCGAAATGGGTCGCCGTCGCCGAGGCGGTCGCTCTGGCCGCCTTGTGGGCGTCGCTCCCCACCTACGTCTTCGCCGGCCAGCCGCCGCTCGTCCAGGTCGTGATCGGCGGGTCGCTGGCGGCGATGATCACCGTCGCCATCGCTCTGTCGGCGATCCCGGCCGCCTCGATCGCCTGGATCGTCACTCTGAGCGCCGCTTTCTGCTTCGCCTTCTATTTCGGCATGGGGTCGCTCGATCCGAAGATCGGCCTGACCTTCCTGCTCGTCGCCTGCGCCGGCGTGTTCGGAGTCGCCCGGCTCACGCGCTGGACCTTCGGCCAGCTCAATCTCATCGCCGGCGCCCGGACCCAGGCCGAATCGATCCGCTTGCTCCTTCGCGAATATGAGCATCGCGGGGTCGGCTGGCTGTGGCAGGTCGATGCCGAGAACCGGGTCGTCTACATCTCGTCGCGGATGACTGCTCTGCTCGGCCGCTCCGCCAACCAGCTGATCGGCCATTCGCTTCCCGCGGCGCTCGGCGGCACCAGCGCGCTCGGCCGCACCTTGCTGTCGCGCCAGCCGTTCAGCAACCTCCAGATGGAGCTGAAGACGAGGCGCGGCGCCCGCTGGATCAGCCTGTCCGGCGATCCGATCATCGACGTCACCGGCCAGTTCCAGGGTTTCCGCGGGGTCGGGCAGGACATTACCGAGGTCCGCAACAACCAGGAGCGGCTGACCAACCTCGCCAATATGGACGTCCTGTCGGGCCTGCCCAATCGCGGCCGGGTCCGGCAATTGCTCGGCGAGGCGCTGTCCGCGGCGACCTCGAGCAATGTCCCCTGCGCGATCATGTTCCTCGATCTCGACGGCTTCAAGCCGGTCAACGACACGTTCGGCCATCCCAAGGGCGATGCGGTGC
>CAMPIH010000194.1 GCA_946886275.1 uncultured Sphingosinicella sp. | reverse complement strand
TCGACGAGGCCGGCGCCGACTGGATCCATGTCGACGTCATGGACGGCCATTTCGTGCCCAACATCACGATCGGCCCGGCGGTGGTGAAGGCGCTCCGGCCCCACACCATGAAGCCGCTCGACGTCCATCTGATGATCTCGCCGGTCGATCCCTTCCTCGAAGCCTTCGCCGATGCGGGCGCCGACATCATCACCGTCCATCCCGAGGCGGGGCCGCATCTCCACCGCACCCTCCAGCGGATCCGCGCGCTCGGCAAGAAGGCCGGGGTCTCGCTCAATCCCGCGACTCCCGCCAAGGCGCTCGATTACGTGCTCGAGGAAGTCGATCTGGTCCTCGTCATGAGCGTCAATCCGGGCTTCGGCGGCCAGAGCTTCATCGACAGCCAGCTTCGCAAGATCGAGGCGATCAGAAAGCGCATCGACTCGATCGGAAAGACCATCGACCTCGAGGTGGACGGCGGCGTCGACCAGTCGAACTGCCGTCGGGTCATCGACGCCGGCGCCGATGCGCTCGTCGCCGGCACCGCCACCTTCCGCGGCGGCCCTGAGCGTTATGCCGACAATATCAGGGGGCTCCGGGGGCAATGAGCCTGCTCGAGCGGATCGAGCCGGGCGATCGCCTGGACGAGATCGGCCAGGGCAAGAGGCTGATCCGGGTGGGCGACGACCGCGGCCTGTCCCTGTTCGAACGGCTCAATTACCGGCTTCATCGCCTGGCCTGGAAAACGCCGATCCACGCGCTCCGGCTTCGCGGCCGGGTACCGCTTCGCCTCACCGCCGTGCCCAAGGATCCGATCGCGGGCGACAAGGCGGCGGGCGAGGCTCTGCTTGCCGGACGATTCGTCCATGGCGGCACCGAGCTTCCCGTCGACAAGCTGGATTTCGCGACGATCGGGCTTCCCGGCGATTTCCACGCTTATCTTCACAGCTTCGCCTGGCTTCGCGATCTGGCCGCGGCGGCGACCCGCGAACGGGGCTCCAAGCTGGCCGAAGCGGTCACCCGCAAATGGCTCGCGACCCACGGCCAGCATGTCAGCGAGCCGGCCTGGCGAGCCGATCAATGGGGACGCCGGATCCTCTTCTGGACCGCTTATGCGCCCTACATCCTGTCGAGCCGGGACCTCGTCTACCGGTCGCTCGTCCTCAACATCCTCGCCCGCGGCGCCCGCCATATCGAGCGAAGCGCCGACAAGGCCCTTCCAGGGCTTCCAAGGATCGAGGCGTGGAGCGGAGTCATCGCCGCCGCCCTCATCGTCCAGGGCGGACCGGGGCGGCTGAAGTCCGGCGAGGCGGGTCTGATGAGGGCGCTGTCGGTCTCGCTCCACGACGACGGCGGTCTCGTCAGCCGGGTTCCAGGCGAGCAGCTTCTCCTCACCGAAACCCTGGCCCAGCTTCGCGCCGTCTATATCGCCGCCCGCCGCGACCTTCCGGAATGGCTGAGCGAGGCTCTTGCCGGCGCCGCTGGCGCACTGCTCGCGGTAACCCTCGGCGACGACGCCTTGTCGAGCTGGCAGGGCGGCCACATGACGAGCCGGCGCCGGGTGACGGCGGCGGTCGAAGGCGCCGGGATCGCGGTTCGGCCGCTCCGCCAGGCGCGCGGCTGGGGCTATCAGCGCGTCCAGTCCAAGACGAGCGTGCTGGTCCTGGACGCGGCACCGCCGCCGCCGCCGCGAGCGCTCAACGGCGGCTGCGCGTCGACTCTCGCCTTCGAGTTCAGCGACGGGCCGAACCGGCTCATCGTCAATTGCGGCGGAGTCGGCGAGGCGAAGGGCGCCATCCCCGCTGATCTGGTCCACGCGCTTCGGACCACCGCCGCCCACTCCACTTTGACACTCGGCGACCGAAACTCGACGGCGATCCACCAGGATGGGTCGCTCGGCAAGGGCGTCGCCGAAGTCGAATTGTCGCGCGACGAGACGGCGGGGATCTGCCGGATCGAGGCCAGCCATGACGGCTATGCCCGGCGCTTCGGCCTGATCCACGAACGGCGGCTGCTGCTTTCGCCGGACGGGCGCCAGCTCGACGGCGAGGACCGGCTCATTGTCGCCGGCAAGAGGCGCCGCCCGCAAATTGTCCCGTTCGCGGTCCGATTCCATCTCGCGCCTTCGGTCGAGGTGACGGCCACGGCCGACGGCCAGGGCGCGCTGCTCCGGATCCGGGGCGCCACGGTCTGGAAGTTCCGCTGCCGCGGCGGCCAGCTCGCGGTCGAGGACAGCCTCTGGGTGGACGGGCAGGCGCGGCCCAATTCGACCCTCCAGCTCGTCGTCGCCGGCGAGAGCCCAGCCGAGGGCATGACCATTTCCTGGGAGCTCAAGCGAGCTTCCTGACCCACTGATCGAGGTATTGTGATGTCCGACGTGAAGATCAGCCGCGCCCTGCTGTCCGTTTCGAACAAGACCGGTCTTGCCGAGCTTGGCCAGGCGCTTGCCCGCCACGGAGTCGAGCTCGTCTCGACCGGCGGCACCGCGAAGGCGCTTCGCGACATCGGGCTCGAGGTTCGCGACATTTCCGACCTGACCGGATTTCCGGAGATGATGGACGGGCGGGTCAAGACCCTCCACCCGAAGGTCCATGGCGGCCTCCTCGCCGTCCGCGACGATCCGGCCCATGCCGAAGCGATGACCGCCCATGGCATCGGCGCGATCGACCTCGTCGTCGTCAACCTCTACCCCTTCGCCCAGACCGTCGCCCGCGGCGCGGGCCGCGACGAGGTGATCGAGAATATCGACATTGGCGGGCCTTCGATGGTCCGATCGGCGGCGAAGAACCATGCCTATGTCGCGATCGTGACCGACCCGGCCGATTATGGCGAGCTGATCGAGGCTCTGGACGGCGCCGGCGGCATGACGTCGCTGGATCTTCGCAGGAGGCTCGCCGCCAAGGCCTTCGCCGCCACCGCCGCTTATGATGCGATGATCGCCTCCTGGTTCGCCTTCGCCGACCAGGGCCAGCTCTTCCCGGACACGCTGCCGGTGACGATGCGCAAGAGCGAGATCCTCCGCTACGGCGAAAATCCGCACCAGCAGGCGGCGCTCTATCTGCCCAACGGCCCTCATGGCCGCGGAATCGCCCAGGCCGAGCAGGTCCAGGGCAAGGCACTGAGCTACAATAATTACAACGACTCCGACGCCGCCTTGGAGCTGGTGACGGAGTTCCGCGATTCAGGCCCCGCCTGCGTCATCGTCAAGCATGCCAATCCCTCCGGAGTCGCGCTCGGATCGACCCTGGTCGAAGCCTATCAGGAGGCCTTCGCCTGCGACACCGTCTCGGCGTTCGGCGGGATCATCGCGGTCAACGCCGCCCTCACCGCCGAAGCGGCCGAAGCGATGACCCGGATCTTCACCGAGGTCGTCATCGCGCCCGCCGCCGACGAGGCGGCGCTCGAGATCTTCGCCCGAAAGAAGAACCTCCGGCTGCTCCTCACCGGAACGCTCGGCGATCCGGCTCGAGCCGGGCTGGCGCTGAAATCGATCGCCGGCGGCTATCTGCTCCAGTCGCGCGACAATGGCCGGATCGCCCGCGACGATCTCAAGGTCGTCACCAGGCGCGCCCCGACCGAGCAGGAGCTGGCCGACTGCCTGTTCGCCTGGACCGTCGCCAAGCACGTCAAGTCGAACGCCATCGTCTATGCCAGAGGCGGCACCACTTCCGGCATCGGCGCGGGCCAGATGAACCGTCTCGAATCCGCCCGGATCGCCGCCTGGAAGGCGCGCGACGCGGCCGAGAAAGCGGGCTGGGACGAGCCTCGGACGATCGGCTCGGCGGTCGCCTCGGACGCCTTCTTCCCGTTCGCCGACGGCCTTCTCGCCGCGGTCGAGGCTGGAGCGACGGCGGTGATCCAGCCGGGCGGATCGATCCGCGACGAGGAGGTGATCGCCGCGGCCGACGAGGCCGGGCTGGCGATGGTCTTCACCGGGATGCGCCACTTCCG
>CAMPIH010000193.1 GCA_946886275.1 uncultured Sphingosinicella sp. | reverse complement strand
GCAATTCCGGAGTTGAGCCCCGGGCTTTCACCTCTAACTTACAAAGCCGCCTACGCGCGCTTTACGCCCAGTAATTCCGAACAACGCTAGCTCCCTCCGTATTACCGCGGCTGCTGGCACGGAGTTAGCCGGAGCTTATTCTCCCGGTACTGTCATTATCATCCCGGGTAAAAGAGCTTTACAACCCTAAGGCCTTCATCACTCACGCGGCATTGCTGGATCAGGCTTTCGCCCATTGTCCAATATTCCCCACTGCTGCCTCCCGTAGGAGTCTGGGCCGTGTCTCAGTCCCAGTGTGGCTGATCATCCTCTCAGACCAGCTACGGATCGTCGCCTTGGTGAGCTTTTACCTCACCAACTAGCTAATCCGACGCGGGCTCATCCAAAGGCAATAAATCTTTGGTCCGAAGACATTATCCGGTATTAGCACGGGTTTCCCCGAGTTATTCCGAACCTTTGGGCAGATTCCCACGCGTTACGCACCCGTGCGCCACTAGACCCGAAGGTCTCGTTCGACTTGCATGTGTTAGGCATGCCGCCAGCGTTCGTTCTGAGCCAGAATCAAACTCTCAAGTTTATGTCCGACCACCGGCGCCCGGGGGAAAACCCGGACATCCAGGGCCGGCTTCAAGGAGCCGTTCCTGCACTTCACATATACTGTGGATATGTAACGAGACATGGAACGACTTAGCTTTACCGATCCTCCGAGGCCTTGAACTCCTCGGTGACCGGGGCCGCCGCCCACATGTCCCTTCATCTAAACCGACAATGTCAAAGAGCCGACGCGTCTCACTCCCCGTTTTGATCCGGGTACCGTTTGATCGGTTAAGAGAGACGCAAACGGGGTTGGGCAGAACACCCTGCCCCGTCGGTGAAGCGCCATATATGGAGGACATTTCCTACCGTCAATGGCCTTTTTTCGAAAAGCTCCGGAGCCGATGCCAGAAGCCCGATTTCCGGGCCGAGGCGATCGCCGCGGGCGGCATGGCTGCCGTCCGGACGAGTCCCGGAGCTGTTCGAAAAGAGGGAGGTCCGCCAAACCGGCAGCACTCCGCTCACCTGGCCTAGATAGTGGGGGCGAACCCCCGCTTCAAGGCCTGAACTCATAGATTTTCAAAGAAAACCAGCCACTTGGCGCGAAGCCGCTGTCGCCGGGAAGGGCCATATGGTCGCCGAGCGAGGCGCCGTCAAGGCCTTCATTCGCGGCCCTAGCCGACATTCCTCAACGAGGCCTTAAGTCCGGCTTCAGCCGGGGCCCGCAGCGACGCGCCGGCTCAGACGCTCTGAATATAGGAGAGCATCGCCTCGGCTTCCTGCTCGATCTGGTCCATCCGATATTTGACGAGGTCGCCGATCGAGACGAGCCCGACGATGCGGCCGTCCTCGACGACCGGAAGGTGACGAATCCGTCGCTGGGTCATCAGCGAAAGCGCGCCCATGATCTCCTTGCCGGTTTCGACGGTGATCGCGGGAGCGGTCATGATTCGCTCGACCGGCCAGTCGAGAATCGCGGCGCCGTCGCTCTTCAGGCAGTAGATGACGTCGCGTTCGGACATGATTCCGGCGACCTGACCCTTGTCGCAGACCGGAAGGGCGCCGATCCGGCGCTCGGCGAGAGTCTCGACGGCGTCGCGCACGAGCGTGCCGACTTCCACGGTCACGACCTCGGCGCCCTTGCTCTGGAGGATGGCGGCGATCGTCATGGCCCGGCTCCTTTGCAGCTTGGCGGCGTTATTTTGCCGACTCGGCCTTGATGATCCCATGAGCCGCGGCCAAAGGAAAGCCATGCCCCATCATGACCCGATCCCGCGCCGGCCGGCGGAGACTGGCCGCGTCGCCAGCGAATGGCAAAGATACCGAGCGATGATGAAGTGGATGGTGCTTGCGGCGGCCATCGCCGTCGGCCTGTCGCTCTTCTATCTCAGCTGGTTCGAGGAGCTTCGGCTGCACATGGTGATCGCCACCATCGCCGGCGTCGGGCTCACCGTCCTCGTCGGCACCGGACTGATGGGCCTGGTCTTCCTGAGCAGCCGCTCCGGGCATGACGATGAAGCGAATCGCGGAGAAAGCCAGAATGACCCCGACTAGAAGCGAGCCGGTCCTCCGGGTCGCCCCCCGCCCCGGCGACATCAACGCCAACGGCCATATCTTCGGCGGCTGGGTGCTGAGCCAGATGGACATCGCGGCCGGGATCGTCGCGTCGCGGGAAGCCGATGGTCCGGTCGCGACGGTGGCGATCGACGCGATGGAGTTCATCGCGCCGATCCTGCTTCACGACATCATTTCGGTCTACGCGCGGGTCGAGCGGATCGGACGGACCTCGGTCGCGATCCGGATCGAGGTGGTGGCGACCCGGGACCGCGGCCAGACGGAAGTGAAGGTCACCGAGGGCCTGTTCACCTTCGTCGCGCTCGACGAAAATCACCAGCCGCGGCCGGTCAAGCGCTGAGCCCGGCGAAATATCCGGCTAGTCGCTTTCGCGCAGCCGGTAGTCGAGAGTCGCGCTTCCGTTCGCCGGCACGGTCACCGCCCAGAGCGGCCGGCCGTCGCGCCGCGGCAACCGGCGCGACGAATCGAATCGGTCGTCCACGTCGACGTCGAGCTCGGCTTCGAAGCGGACCGGGCGCGCCGAGGCGTTGGTCACTTTGATCCGATAGCGATCGGGCACCTTGCTTTCTCCGACGAGCTCCGATTCCACCATCACCTCTGACGATTCGCCGATTCGGATCTCGACATCCTCGCCGACCGCGCTGTCGTCGAGACTGCCTTCGCCGATCAGGATCGGCCGACCCCGCGCCTCGGCGAACAGGACGAGGCCTCCGGCGGGAAGCGGAAGGCCGAGCCCCTCCGCCGTGCGGTTGCGGGTGACGAGGAACCTCCGAGTCGGCTGGGGTCCGAAGCTGTCGCCCGGCTCGAATCGGCTTCGATGGACGATGTCGACCTCGACCTGGGGCTGGTGAAGCAGGGCGACCTGCTTCTGGCTATTGGCGGCGACCGTCACCGGCTCGGGAATCCGGTAGAGCTTGAGATCGCCCAGATCCTCCCGCTGGGCCATGATTCGCGAGCCGGTGACCATGATCGATTCGTCGGAGACGGCGCTCATCGGCGACACCATCATGGGCGGCGGCGGTGGGGGCGGAGGAATCTGACGGAGGAACATTTCCGCCTCGCCGAGGTCGCTGGTCGTCCCCTGCGGCCAGCATTCCAGCCTCAGCGGCGAGGCTTCGCTTTCCGGACCTTCCGAATCTTCCCGGTTCAGGCGACCCGCGACAGCCTGGGTGCTCGCCTGCTGAAAGCCGGTCTCGTCGCCATTGGCGAGGGTGAGCCAGGCGAACAGATCGACGTGCCGGCCGTCAGGAGCGAGGGTCGCGATATAATTGGCCTGCCAGTCGAAGCCGCCGGAAAGGTAGGAGAGAGTGACGGTCGCGCTCACCGCTTGCGTGCTTCGGGTCCGAACCGACAAGGTTGGGCGAGCCGAAAGCCCCGGGGGAACTTCGTCATAGACCAGGGTCTCGGCGAGGCCGGTGCAGCGAAGGGCCTCGAAGCCGTCGCCGGTCTCAAGCACCACCGCGCCGCCGCTTCCGGACCGGATCACCGCGTCCTGCTCGCGCACCTCGCCGGTCGCCCGCGAGGTTCGCCGAAGATGGACCCTTCGGCCCAGCGAGCGATCGAGAAGGGTTCCCGGCGAAAGCAGATAGGCATCGCGGTTGCGCTCGACGATCCCCTCGGGGAGACCGGTGACGATGGCGCTCTGCGGAAGGATGCCGCCGGCGACCCCTTCGAAGCGAAGCTCCGATTCGCCGGCCGGCAAGGTGACCTGCCGGGTCTCGCTGATCAGGGCGAAGCCATTCAGCCACTCCAGCTCGAGCGCCTCGACGGCAGAACGATTCGGATCGCGATAAACGGTCACTGCGACGCCGTCGGGCGCCGCCGACGTGACGATCGTCTGGGCGCCGGCCGGCGCCGCCAGCGCCGACACCAGGAGCAGCAGGCCGCGAAGGCGCGACACCGGCCGGCTCAGTAGCGCGATTCGAACGTGGCGGTGAC
>CAMPIH010000192.1 GCA_946886275.1 uncultured Sphingosinicella sp. | reverse complement strand
GTATCGCCCATGAAGACGGCCGCCGGCGGCGCGTTGAACCAGAGGAAGGCCAGGCCCGCGCCGACGATCGCCGAGCAGAGGACGGTGAGATCGCCGACGCCGAGGACGTGGGGAATGCCGAGATAGCCGGAGAAGACGGCATTGCCGGCCAGGTAGGAAATGACGAGGAAGGCGAGGCTGGCGATGATCACCGGCATCGTCGCCAGCCCATCGAGCCCGTCGGTGAGGTTCACCGCATTGCCGAAGGCGACGACGACGAAGGCGGCGAAGACGATGTAGAAAGGCCCGAGGTCGATCACCGGCCCGTTGTAGAAGGGAATGTAGAGCTCGGTTCCGGCGCCCCAGGCGATGATCCAGCAGCCGATCCCGGCAATGACGAATTCGGCGAGCAGACGGACCCGGCCGGAGACGCCCTTGTGGCTGCTCTTCTTCACCTTGTCGTAATCGTCGAGGAACCCGATCAGGCCGAAGCCGACCGTGATGAACAGGCAGGCCCACAGATAGCGGTTGGAGAAGTCCATCCACAGCAGCATCGCCACCGTCAGCGAGGTGAGGATCATCAGCCCGCCCATCGTCGGCGTGCCGCGCTTCGACAGATGCGTTTGCGGCCCGTCCTCTCGGATCGGCTGGCCCTTCCCCTGCCGGATCCGAAGCCAGCCGATGAATTTCGGACCGATCAGCAGGCCGATGATCAAAGCGGTCGCGGTGGCCGCTCCGGCGCGAAAGGTGATGTAGCGGAAGAGGTTCAATCCGCCGGGAAAACCCAGTTGTTCGGCTAGCCAGAGAAACATCAGTCCTTACCCGTCCCGAGCCCTTCGGCGGCCGATTGCAGCTTCTCCCCGGACAGAGCCGAACCCGAGGAACCGCTCGAAAGCGCCTCGACGAGGGCGGCAAGTCCGATGGAATTCGATCCCTTGACGAGCACCGCGTCGCCCGGCCCGATCGCCTCCCGGGCGATGTCGATCGCCGAAGCGGTGTCCGGGACATGCGCCAATTTGACCTGCCCGCCAAGGGCTTTCGAGAGCGCCTCCATCTCCGCGCCGACGAGGATCGCGAAGTCGACCTTCGCCGCCTCGACCGGCTCGGCAAGGGCAGAGTGGAAATCCGCCGTGTCGCCGCCAAGCTCGCGCATCGCGCCGAGCACGGCGATTCGCCGGCCCGTTACCTTCTCTTCCCCGAGCACCGCGAGAGTGGCCGCCATCGACGCCGGATTGGCATTGTAGCTTTCGTCGATGAGAAGCGCCTCGCCGCCGGCGACGGCGATGATCCGTCGCTCGCCACGTCCCTTGATCCCGCCGAGATCGGCCAAAGCGAGCGCCGCCACCGCAAGGTCTCCGCCGGCCGCCTCGACCGCGGCGAGGACGGCGAGCGCGTTGGAAACCCAATGTTCGCCCGGCTGGCCGATCGTCAGGCTCAGTTGCGCCGACGGCAAGGTCGCGGTCATCATCGTCCCACCCTTGGCGCCCCTGATCACATAGGTCGCCCTGATGTCGGCGCCTTCGCCGAGGCCGAAGGTCAGGATTTTCGAGGCGTGAGGGCGTGCGGCGGCGATCAGCCGGTCGCGATGGGGGCTGTCATACGGAAGGATCGCCGTCCCGCCAGGTTCGAGACCCTGGAAGATCTCGCCCTTGGCGTCGGCGATCTCGGCCTCGCTTGCGAAAAATTCACGATGGGCGGGGGCGATCGCGGTGACGAGAGCGACATGGGGACGGACCAGGCGGGTGAGCACCGCCAGCTCGCCGGCATGGTTCATGCCCATCTCGAAAACGCCGAAACGGGTCTCGCGCGGCATCCGGGCGAGCGACAAAGGGACGCCGGTATGATTGTTGTAGCTCTTGACCGAGCGGTGACAATATCCGGGTTGGGCGCGGTCGAGCGCGGCGAACAGGGCCTCCTTGGTGCTCGTCTTGCCGACCGATCCGGTCACCCCGATGACCCGGGCTCCGCTCCGGGCCCGCGACGCGATTCCGAGCGCATCGAGCGCTCGGGCCGTGTCTTCGACGCGGACATGGGGATGGCCGATCTCCGTCGATACGAGAGCGCCCGAAGCGCCGGAGCCGAAGGCCTGGTCGACGAAGCGATGGCCGTCCGTCGATTCGCCCTTCATCGCAACGAACAGGTCGCCCGGCCCGATCTCGCGCGAGTCGAAGGCGACGCCTTTCGCCTCGAAATCGCCGCTCGCGACTCCGCCGGTCGCCGCGGCGATCTCGCTGGAGGTCCAGAGCGGGCTCATGCCGCGCACTCCCGGGCTACCGAGACATCGTCGAACGGAAGGACCTTGTCGCCGACGATCTGGCCCTGCTCATGGCCCTTGCCGGCGAGCAAGATGATGTCTCCGGGGCCCGCTTCCGCCACCGCCGCCTCGATCGCCGCGCGCCGCCCGCCTACTTCCCGGGCGCCGGGCGCTCCGGCCATGATGTCGCGCCGGATCGCCGCCGGATCCTCGCTTCGCGGATTGTCGTCGGTGACGATGACGAGATCGGCCAGCCGGGCGGCGACCGCCCCCATTTCCGGACGCTTGCCGACGTCGCGGTCGCCGCCGGCGCCGAAGACGATGATCAGCCGGTCCTGGGCATGGGGCCGAAGCGCCGCGATCGCCGATTCGATCGCGTCGGGGGTATGGGCATAGTCGACATAGATCGGCGTTCCGGCGCGGGTGATGACGGCCCGCTCGAGCCGGCCGCGGACAGGGTGGACCCGGGCGAGATTGGCCAGGGTCGAGGCCGTCTCGCCCCCGGTCGCGATGACCAATCCGGCCGCGGTGAGGGCGTTGGCGGCCTGGTAGGCGCCGATCAGCGACAGCTGGACATTGTGAGTTCGGCCCTCGGCCTCGATCACCAGCTTCTGGCCCAGTGGAGTCGTCTCGCGCTCCACCAGCCTCAGCGCGCTGCCCTTGCTGCCGACGGTGAAGCTTTTCAGACCGCGTCGTTCGCAGCGCCGGACGACCTCCTCTGAACGAGGATCGTCGGACCAGATGACGGCGGAACCGTCGGCTTCGACGACTTCCTCGAACAGCCGCATCTTGGCCTCGAAATAGGCCTCCATCGTCTCGTGATAGTCGAGATGATCGCGGCTGAAATTGGTGAAGGCCGCGGCGTGCACGGGCAGCCCCTCGGTGCGGTACTGGGACAGACCGTGGCTTGACGCCTCGAAGGCGGCGTGGGTGATCCCCATCCGCTCGAGCCCGGCCATGTTCGACAGGAAGGTGACGATGTCGGGCGTGGTCAGGCCGGTCACCACCTGCTCGTCGGCGGTGGTGACGCCCAGGGTGCCGATGCTTGCCGACGGGTGCCCGGCCATCCGCCACAATTGCCGGCAAAGCTCGACCGTGGAGGTCTTGCCGTTGGTGCCGGTGACGGCGACGACGGCGCGCGGGAAAGGCTGGAAGAACTTCGCCGCCAGCCGGGCGAATTCGCGGCGCGGCTCATCGGCGGCGATGTGAAGAGCGCCCGGCGCCGGCGCCTCCGGCCTCGAGACGATTGCGACCGCCCCGGCCGAGACCGCCTCGCCGATATAATCCTCGCCGTTGAACCGGCTTCCGCGGAAGGCGCCGAACACCGTGCCCGGCGCCACCTTGCGATGGTCGATGGCGAAACCGGTGACGGGGGTGGAGTCGTCGCTGCCGGTCAGCGCGCCCAAACGCATCAGTGCCTCGAATCGGCGACCAGCGGCACCAGGTCGGAAGTGTCGATATCCCGGCCCTCGTCCGGGATGATTCCCAGCAGCGGCCCGGTCCGGGCGATGACCCGCGAGACCACCGGCGCCGCCGTCCAGGCGGCCGTGGTCAGGAAGTGGGTCTCTTCATTGCCTCTTGGAGCGTCCATCATGACGACCACCACATAGCGCGGTTCATCCATAGGGAAAGCCGCTGCGAAGGTCGAAACGTTCACTCGTCGCGAATAGCCGCCGCCGGTCGCAACTTTCTCCGCCGTGCCGGTCTTGCCGCCGACGCGAAAGCCCGGCGCTTCGGCCTTTCGGCCGGTGCCGTGGGTGACGATCATTCGGAGCAACTGGCGCATGCGATGGCTGGTCTGGGGCGAATAGACCCG
>CAMPIH010000191.1 GCA_946886275.1 uncultured Sphingosinicella sp. | reverse complement strand
CGTCCAGCACGGCGCAGCGCCTCGAGTGACGGAAGGCGATCGTCGAGCCACTTGATGGACTTGAGGCCGTGGCGCTTCATGCCTTCCGAGCGCATGTTCGCCGCCGGCTCGGCCGCCACCACTTCGTAGCCGAGCTCGACGAGGGATTCGGCGTCGCGGCCGCTGCCGGCGCCGATGTCGAGGGCGATCGCCCCGGGTTCGGCGGGCGGGATCAGATGAAGGAAGTCGGGGCCGGTGCCGAGCGATTCATATTGCTCGGCAAGGGCGGCCGCGTTGCGCTCGTAGATCTCGATGGCCTGGTCGCTGTCAGTCACCGATGATTCCTTCAGCTGGTCAGGGCACGATCGTGGTGAACAGATAGACGCCGAGGATCACCAGGTGAACCATGCCCTGGAGGATCGTCGTCCGGCCGGTCGAGAGCGACAATGTGGCGACGATCAGGGTGAGGAAGAGAAGGACGACGCTCTTGGCGTCGAGGCCGAGAGCGATCGGAAGCCCGATCGCCAGCGACAAGGCGGCGACGGCCGGGATCGACAGGCCGATCGTCGCCAGAGCGGAGCCGAGGCCGAGGTTGAGGCTGGTCTGAAGCCGGTTGGCCAGCGCCGCCCTGACCGCGGCGACGCCTTCCGGCAGCAGCACCAGCGCGGCGATGATGACGCCGACGATGGTCCGCGGGGCGCCGGCGGCCGCGACCCCGGCCTCGATCGGCGGCGCCAGAGTCTTGGCGAGCAGGACGACGGCCCCAAGACAGGCGAGGAGCAGGACGGACGAGATCATCGTCGCGCGGTTCGAGGGCGGTTGCGCATGAACGTCGACATCGGCGGCGACGGCCTTGGGCGGCAGGAAATAGTCGCGGTGCCTGACCGACTGGACGGCGACGAAGGTGATGTAGAGGAGGAAGGAAACGATCGCGACGAAAGCGAGCTGCGACGGAGCGTAAACCGGTCCCGGCTCACTGATCGTGAAATTGGGGAGAACGAGGGTCAGGATCGTGAGTGCGCAGATCGTCGCAAGGGAAGCGCTCACTCCCGTCTGCTGGAAAGTCTGCTCGCGATAGCGGATCGCGCCGATCAGGATGCAGATCCCCACCAGGCCATTGAGGATGATCATCACCGCCGCGAACAATGTGTCTCGGGCGAGGGTGGAGGCGTTCTCGCCGCCCGCCGACATCAGAGTGACGATCAGACCCAGCTCGATGACCGTCACCGCGACGGCAAGCAGGAACGTGCCGAACGGCTCGCCGACGCGATGGGCGATCAGCTCGGCGTGATGGACCGCGGCAAGGACGGCAAGAACGAGGGCCGCCGAAAGCAGGAAAGGGGAGAGGATGGCTCCGAAGCTGAGAAGGATGAGCAACCACGCAAATGACGGGGCGAGCCAGGTCCAGTGGCTGAGAAATTTTGGCATCGGGTCATGTAACGAACGAAAAGACGCCCGGCTATCGGCTTCGCCGCGGGCCGGTCGACGCTATTTTTCCGCTGCACAGTCGCCTGCCGGCGTCGATCCGCGCGCTTGCCCTTTCCGGCCTGGCGCCTACATGGACGGTGCGACAGTCGCCAATTGATGGCTTAGGCGCTTTGCGGCTCCCGTCTTCTTTCGTTGCTCTGAGCGCCAGCACGCCGGCACTTCCGGCGGGTGACAACCGACGAGGAGCAAAGAACGATGAAGCAGTACAGGGATCCATCCTTCGAAGGCCGGGTCGGCCAGGCCGCGGAAGCGAAGCAGAAGGCGCTCGACAAGCTGCGCGCCAGGCCCCCGGTCGACGAGAAGGTCGCCGCCGAGCGCCAGGCCGCGCGCCTGAAACGGGAAGCCAGAGAGGCCGAGAAGCGCGCCGAGAAGAAAGCGGCGGTCGAGGCCGCGAAGCAGGCCAAGGCGGCAAAGGCCGAGGCGAGCGCGGCGGCGGCACCGCAACTGCCGACCGAGGCGGAGCGCAAGGCGGCGCGCGATGCGCGCTACGCGGCACGCAAGAGCCGCAAGTGATTCCCGTCCGCGCCGACAACCGCTAGGAGCGCGTGAATGGCCCGGAGAAGCCCAGCCAAGCTCGAGGTGCGGCCCGCAGCCGCCGCCGACGTGCCCGGAATCCTGGCGCTGATCGGACGCGCCTATCCCGGCATCGAGACCTATAGCCCCGGCCAGATTCTCGGTCAGATCAACAACTTCCCGGAAGGCCAGTTCGTCGCCGTCCTCGAAGGCGAGATCGTCGGCTATTGCGCCTCTTCGCGGATCGACGAAGCGGTCGCGCTTTCGCCCCACGACTGGGCGACGATCAGCGGCAACGGCTTTGGAAGCCGTCACGATCCGACCGGCGAATGGCTCTACGGAATCGAGATGGCGGTCGACGCCCGCCAGCGCGGAATGAGGATCGGCAAACGCCTCTACGAAGCCCGGCGAGCTTTGGCGGAGCGGCTGGAGCTTCGCGGGATCGTCTTCGGCGGCCGGATGCCGGGCTATGCCCGGGCGAAATCGAGGGTCGATGGCCCCGACGATTATCTGGTTCAGGTGCGCGACGGGAAACTTCGCGACCAGGTCATCGGCTTCCAGCTCGCCAACGGGTTCACGCCGATCGGCGTTCTGAGCAATTATCTGCCGTTCGACAAAGCCTCCGGCGGCTTTGCGGCGCACATGGTGTGGCGCAACCCCTATGTGGATCCCGGCGAGCCGGCCGCCTTCCGGGTTCCGCGCGGAGTGGAGAGCGTCAGGCTTGCGACGGTCCAGCTGCAGGCGCGCGCGGTCAGGGATTTCGACGAATTCGTCCAGAACGTCGAATATTTCGTCGACGTCGCGGCCGACTATCGGGCCGATTTCGTCGTCTTCCCGGAGCTGTTCACACTGTCGCTCCTCTCGTTCGAGACGGAGACTTTGACGCCGATGGCGGCGATCGACCGGATGACCGAGCATCGTGCTCCGGTCGTCGCCGAGCTTTCGCGAATGGCGCTTCGCTACAACATCAACATCGTCGGCGGATCGCATCCGACCCGGACCGAGGACGGAAGCATCCAGAACGTCGCCTATGTCTGCCTTCGCGATGGCTCGGTCCATGCGCAGGAGAAGATCCACCCCACCCCGAACGAGGCCTATTGGTGGAAGATCAAGGGCGGCAATTCGGTCGACGTCATCCAGACCGACATCGGCCCGGTCGGCGTGCTCATCTGCTACGACAGCGAGTTTCCGGAGCTTGCCCGTCGGCTGGTGGACGAGGGCGCCCGGATCATCTTCGTTCCCTTCTGCACCGACAACAGGCAGGGCTATATGCGGGTGCGCTATTGCGCCCAGGCGCGGGCGATCGAGAATCAGTGCTTCGTCGTCCTCTCGGGCAATGTCGGCAACCTGCCCGGAGTCGACAATATGGATGTTCAATACGCGCAGTCCTGCATCCTGACCCCGTGCGACTTTCCCTTCGCCAGGGACGGCGTCGCCGCCGAGGCGAGCGAGAATATCGAGACTCTCACCATTGCCGACGTGAACCTCGCCGACCTCACCTGGGCGAGAGCGGAAGGGACGGTCCGCAACCTCAGCGACCGGCGGTTCGACCTCTACCGGATCGACTGGAAGAAGGGCCCGCGAGGCAATCAGGCCTCGGCTGAGAGCCGGCCGACCGGAACCAGGGCCCCCGGCGGCGGCTGATGATCGCCCGTGAGCTTATCGGAACCGCCGCCGTCCCCGGCGGCGAGTCGTTGAGACTGTTCAGGCGGAGCAAGGATTTCGTCATCATGCTCGGCGGAAACGAGCTGATGAGCAGCCGGACGAGCGAATCCGAAGAATGGCTCGCGACGATCGTCTGCGATCGGTTCGATTCCAACCAGGCTCCGAGCCTTCTCATCGGCGGCTACGGCATGGGCTTCACCTTGCGGGCGGCGCTTTCGGCTCTGGGGCCGGACGCCTCGCTGACCGTGGCCGAGCTCGTTCCGGAGATCATCGGCTGGGCCAGAGGGCCGATGGCGGAACTGACCGCCGGGTGCCTCGATGATCCCCGCGTTCGTCTGATCGAGGCCGACGTCTCGGCCTCGATCGCTGCAGCGGGCGGATCCTTCGACGCGATCCTGCTCGACGTCGACAACGGGCCGGACGGACTCACCCG
>CAMPIH010000190.1 GCA_946886275.1 uncultured Sphingosinicella sp. | reverse complement strand
ATTCGTCGAGCGTCGTCGCGCCGATGCAGTGAAGCTCGCCTCGGGCGAGCGCGGGTTTGAGCAGGTTGGAAGCGTCCATCGCGCCTTCCGATTTGCCGGCGCCGATCAGCGTGTGCATCTCGTCGATGAACAGGACGATGTCGCCCTCGGCCTGCTTGACCTCGTCCAGCACGCCCTTGAGCCGTTCTTCGAATTCGCCGCGATATTTGGCTCCGGCGATGAGCGAGCCCATGTCGAGCGCCATCAGCCGGCGGTCCTTGAGGCTGTCGGGGACGTCGCCATTGGCGATCCGAAGCGCCAGCCCTTCGGCGATCGCGGTCTTGCCGACCCCGGGATCGCCGATCAGGACGGGATTGTTCTTCGTCCGGCGGGCGAGGATCTGGACGGTGCGCCTGATCTCCTCGTCGCGGCCGATGACGGGATCGAGCTTGCCGTCGCGAGCCGCCTGGGTGAGATCGCGAGCGAACTTCTTCAGCGCGTCGTAGCGATCCTCGGCCGACTGGGTGTCGGCGCTCCGGCCGCCGCGAAGCTCGTTGATCGCCGCGTTGAGCGCCTCCGCCTTCACCCCGGCATCGGCCAGCGCCTTGCCGGCGTCGCTCGACTGGGCGAGCACCAGCGCCAGCAATAGCCGCTCCACCGTGACGTAGGAATCGCCGGCCTTGGTCGCGATCTGCTCGGCCTGGTCGAGGATCCGGATCGTCTCGCCGTCGAGCGACGGCGCCGCGCTGGCGCCGCTGCCGGAAACGGCCGGGATCTTCGCCAGCGCCTCGTCGGTCTCGCGCCGGGCCGCTTCCGCGCTACCGCCGGCGCGCGAGATCAGCCCCGAGGCCATGCCCTGCTCGTCCTCCAGCAAGGCTTTCAGCACGTGGACGGGCGCGATCCGCTGATGATTGAGTCGGAGGGCGACGGTCTGGGCCGCCTGGAGGAAACCGCGGGCGCGGTCGGTGAACTTCTCGAGGTTCATGGCGTGATATCGACTCCCTGGGTCAATCCGGACGGCATGTAGTGTTGCCTATCTGCAACACAAGGGGGAGTCGACCTTTCGCGTTGGCCTGCTTCCGACGGATAAGCTCGAAGCGCGGTCTGCCTCTCTGAAGTCGCCGCCCGCCGCTCGTCTTGCCTTGATCGATCAAGGCGTTATGACTCGCCCCCGATTGAAGTGACGGGGGAGTTGTATGCGCAGGATTTTCACCGCTCTGGCGATCGCCGCCGGCCTCAGCCTTGCCGGCTGCACGACCACCGCCGACGAGGCCGCACCTTCGGCCGTCACCGCCGAGCCGGTCGCCGCAGCAAGTAGCGAATCTGCGGTCCAGCAATTGCTCGATCGAGTGGACATCCCGCACGAGACCTTCACGCTCGACAATGGCCTTCGAGTGGTCGTCCACGAGGACCGCAAGGCGCCGGTCGTCGCGGTTTCCATCTGGTACAATGTCGGATCGAAGGACGAGCCGGCCGGGCGAACCGGCTTCGCCCATCTGTTCGAGCACATCATGTTCAACGGCTCGGAGAACGCGCCTGGCGAATATTTCGAATATACGCGGGCGATGGGGGCCACCGATCTCAACGGCACCACCTGGTTCGACCGGACCAATTATTTCCAGACCGTCCCCCGACCCGCTCTGGAAAGGTCCCTGTTCCTCGAGGCCGATCGGATGGGCCATCTGCTCGGCGCCGTCACCCAGGAGAATCTGACGAACCAGATCGGGGTCGTCCAGAACGAGAAGCGCCAGGGCGACAACCAGCCCTTCGGGCTCGTCGAATATGCCCAGCTCGAGGCGCTCTTCCCCGAGGGGCATCCCTACCGCCACTCGACGATCGGATCGATGGCTGATCTCTCCGCCGCCTCGCTCGAGGACGTCCGGAACTGGTTCCGCGAGAATTACGGACCCAATAATGCCGTTCTCGTCCTTGCCGGCGATATCGACGCGGCCGAGGCCCGGCCGCTGGTCGAGCGCTATTTCGGCGATATTCCGCGCGGCCCGGTAAACGAGCCCGCCCAGGCGGCGGTGCCGACTCTGGCGAGCCGCGTCGACCAGGTCATGAAGGACCGGGTCGCCAATGTCCGCCTCTACCGCAACTGGGTCGTCCCTGGCCTGACCCATGAGGACGTGGTTCCGCTTACGGTTGGTGCCACCGTGCTCGGCGGCCTCGCCAGCTCGCGTCTCGACAATATCCTCGTCCGCGAGGAGCAGACCGCCGTTCGGGTCTCCAGCTTCCTGCTGCCGTTCCAGCGGGTGAGCCTGTTCGAAGTCCAGGTCGACGTGAAGCCGGGCCAGGACGCCGACGCCGTGTCTCGGCGGCTCGACGAGATCATTGCCGAATTCGTCGCCAACGGGCCGACGGAGGACGAGGTCCGCCGGACGGTGATGCGCACCCTTTCAAGCCGGATCCAGGGTCTCGAGCAGGTCGGCGGCTTCGGCGGCAAGGCCGTCGCGCTCGCTGAAGGCGCGCTTTATGCCGACGATCCGAACTTCTATCGCACCCGGCTCGAGCAGTTCGCCCAGGTCACTCCGGCCGATGTGCGCGAGACGATGCAGCGCTGGCTGACCCGGCCGGTCTACGCCCTGAGGGTGGAGCCGGGCGAGCGCGAAGCCTATCAGGAGGCGGCCGGGAGCACCGGCGCCCGCGCTCCCGGGGTTCAGGTCAGCACCGCCAGCCAGCGGCCCCGCTATTACCGGGCCCCCGAGCCGGGCGAGCAGCCGCTCGCTCCGACGCCTTTCGTCCAGGCCGAGCTTCCGCCGATCAGCGGTACGCCTTCGCTCGATTTCCCCGAGATCGAACGGGCCCGCCTCTCGAACGGAATCGAGATCGTCTACGCCCGCCGGTCGGTGGTGCCGGTGACTCGGGTCGCGGTCGAGTTCGACGCCGGCATCGCCGCCGATCCGACCAACCGGCTCGGTACTCAGGAACTGATGCTCGACCTTCTCCAGGAAGGCACGACGAGCCTCAATTCGATCGAGCTGGCGGAAGCCCAGGAACGGCTCGGCGCGACGATCAGCACCGGTGCAAGCCTCGATCGTACCGCCGTCCTCCTTACCGCTCTGACCCCGAACCTGGGCGCGTCGCTCGATCTTCTCGCCGACGTCACCCGAAACCCGGCCTTCGATCCGGGCGAGGTCGAGCGGCTTCGCCAGCAGCAGCTCGCGGCGATCGCGGCGGAGATGACCCAGCCGGGCGGAATCGCCGCTCGCGCGCTTCCGGTCGTGCTCTATGGAGCTGAGCATCCTTATGGAAAGCCGGGCACCGGCACTGGCGACGCCGAGTCGGTCAGGGCCGTCACCCGCGACGAGCTGATCCGCTTCCATCAGAGCTGGATCCGCCCCGACAATGCGACCATCTTCGCCGTCAGCGATCTGCCGTTGGCCGATCTCGTGCCCCAGCTCGAGGCACGGTTCGGCAATTGGCAGCCGCCCTCGGTTCCTCAGGGCACCAAGCAGTTCGCGGGTCTGATCCAGCAGCAGCAGCCGCGGATCGTCCTGATCGACCGGCCGCAATCGCCTCAATCCTTCATTCTCGGCGGCCAGCTCCTTCCGGTCCAGGGTACTCAGGACCTGCTCCCTCTGAGTGCCGCGAATGAGGTGCTGGGCGGCGACTTCCTTGCCCGGATCAACATGGACCTTCGCGAAAGCCGCGGCTGGTCCTATGGCGCCCGAAGCGGCATCAGCCTCCGCGAGCACCAGGTACCTTTGCTGATCCAGGCTCCGGTGCAGTCGGACAAGACCGGAGACTCGATCCAGGTGATCCGCGATCATGTCACCGGCTTCCTGTCGTCCAACGGGGTCCAGCCGCCGGAGCTTCAGCGGGTCATCGTCGGCAATATCGGAACGCTGCCGGGGCAGTTCGAAACCTCGTCGGCCGTCCTTGGGGCACTTCGCTCGAATGCGCTTCTGGGTCGTCCCGACGATTATTGGGAGAATGTCGCCGACCGTTATCGCGGCATGACCGCGCAGTCGCTCGACCAGGTCGCCCGCCAATATATCGACCCCAACAAGTTCGTCTGGGTGGTCGTCGGCGATGCTGCCCAGGTTCGGCCGCAGCTGGGCCTGTCTCTTATACACATCTCGAGCCCACGAGACTAGGCATGATCGCGTA
>CAMPIH010000189.1 GCA_946886275.1 uncultured Sphingosinicella sp. | reverse complement strand
ACGACAAGCTGCGCGAGGAATGCGGCGTCTTCGGCATCTGGGGCGCCGACACCGCGGCCGCTGTCGTTGCGCTCGGCCTTCATGCGCTCCAGCACCGCGGCCAGGAAGCGGCGGGAATCACCAGCTATGACGGCCGCGGATTCCACAGCCACCGGGCGATGGGCCATGTCGCCGGCAATTTCGACAAGGACGGGGTGATCCGGGCGCTCGCCGGCAAGGCGGCGATCGGCCATGTCCGTTACTCGACGACCGGCGAGACGGCGCTTCGCAACGTCCAGCCCTTGTTCGCGGAGCTTTCCACCGGTGGCTTCGCGGTCGCCCATAACGGCAACATCTCGAACGCGATGCGGCTTCGTCGTGAGCTGAACGCGCGCGGATCGATCTTCCAGTCCACATCGGACACCGAGGTGATGATCCATCTCGTGGCGACCTCCGGTTGCCGGGGGCTGCTCGATCGCTTCATCGATGCACTGAAGCAGGTGGAAGGCGCGTACAGCCTGGTCTGCCTCACCGCGGAAGGCATGATCGCCTGCCGTGACCCGCTCGGGATCCGGCCGCTGGTGATGGGCCGCCTCGGCGACGCCTATATCTTCGCCTCCGAGACGGTCGCCCTCGACGTCGTCGGCGCGACCTATATCCGCTCGGTCGAGCCGGGAGAGCTGATCGTCATCTCGCAGCGCGGCGTGGAAAGCCACAGGCCGTTCGCGCCGATGCGGCCGCGTCCCTGCATCTTCGAGCATATCTATTTCTCGAGGCCGGATTCGATCCTCGACGGCGCCTCCGTCTATTCGACCCGCAAGGCGATCGGGGCGGAGCTGGCGCGGGAGAATCCCGTCGACGCCGATTATGTCGTCCCGGTCCCCGATTCCGGGGTTCCGGCAGCGATCGGCTACGCCCAGGAGAGCGGCATTCCGTTCGAGCTCGGAATCATCCGTTCCCACTATGTCGGACGGACCTTCATCCAGCCTGGCGACCAGGTCCGCCATCTTGGCGTCAAGCTCAAGCACAATGCCAACAGCGCCCTCATCCAGGGCAAGAAGCTGGTTCTGATCGACGATTCGATCGTCCGCGGCACGACCAGCCTGAAGATCGTCCAGATGCTTCGCGAAGCCGGCGCGCGCGAGGTCCACATGCGGATCGCCAGCCCGCCGACGAGGCATGGCTGCTTCTATGGCGTCGACACGCCCGAGCGCGCCAAATTGCTCGCCGCCCAGATGAGCGTCGCGGAGATGAACGACTATATCAAGGCTGACAGCCTGGCCTTCATCTCGCTCGACGGTCTCTACCGGGCGGTCGGCGAGGAGGGCCGCGACGAAGCCGAGCCCCAGCATTGCGACGCCTGCTTCTCGGGCGATTATCCGACCCGGTTGACCGATCGGGAGGATCTGGAGCGCAGCAACGAGCTGGCACTTCGGGAAGAACGCTACGCCTAAACTCCGGGATCCCCGATCATGCCGGCGCGATCCGGCACCCAGGCAATATTTCAACCGCGAAGGCTGGATCCCGGCCCCCGCCGGGTGACGGAGAAGGATAGATGACACTGCTTGCTGGAAAATTGGCGCTTGTGACGGGAGCGAGCCGAGGCATCGGCGCGGCGACCGCCGAGGCGCTTGCGGCCGAAGGCGCCCATGTCGTGCTTACCGGCCGTACCGCGGCGGATCTCGAAGCCGTCGAGGAAAGGATCCACTCGGCCGGCGGCTCCGCCACGATCGCGCCGCTCGACCTCACCGAGCGCGACAGCATCGCGAAGCTCGCTTCCGCCGTCGCTGAGCGCTGGAATTCGCTCGATGTCCTTATCCTCAACGCGGCGATGCTCGGCACACTGACTCCGGTCGCCCAGATCGACGGCAAGGAATTCAACAAGGTCCTCACCCTGAACCTGCTCGCCCAGCAGGCGATGATCGCCGCCTTCGATCCGCTGCTCCGGAACAGCGAGGCCGCCGCCGTGCTTGGAGTGACGTCGAGCGTCGGCCGTCATCCGCGCGCTTATTGGGGCGCCTATGCCGCGTCCAAGGCAGCCCTTGAGACCCTGCTGCTCAGCTATGGCGACGAAGTGCGCAACACCAGCCAGGTGCGGGTGGCCATCGTCGATCCCGGCGCCACCGCCACGGTGATGCGCGCGCGCGCCTTTCCGGGTGAGGACCCGGCCACCCTGAAACCGCCTTCGGCGGTCGCCGGCGCGATCGTCGGCCTGCTCAAGACCGGTTTCGAGACCGGCCATCGCCTCCAGGTCGACGGCTGATAGCCTGCCGCTCTTCCCCTTCAGGGGGACTGGCTGGACCCCTTCGCCAAGGTCACCTGGGCGACGTCGATCCCGCCGCCTCTGAAGCCGCCCTCGCAATACATGAGATAATAGCGCCACAGATCGTGGAACGATTCATCAAAACCGTCCGGAAGTCGCTGTTCTGACACGGCCAAATCATAATTTTCGCGCCAGCGGCGGAGGGTCTCGGCATAATGGAGGCCGAAGCCCAGCCGGTCCCGCCATTCCAGCCCTTTGGCCCGGGCGAGGGACTCGAAGCGAAGCTCGCTGATGAGCAGCCCTCCCGGGAAGATGTAGGTCTGGATGAAGTCGGCATTGGCCGAATAATGGTCGAACAGATCGTCGCGGATCGAGATGAGCTGGAGCGCCGCGCGTCCGCCTGGCTTCAGCGCACCCGATATGCTTTCGAGATAAGCGGGCCAATATTCCTGCCCGACCGCCTCCACCATCTCGACGCTGGCGACTCCGTCAAATTGTCCGGCGATGTCGCGATAGTCCCTGAGCTCGATGTTGGTCCGCTCGCCGAGGCCGGCCCGTTTCAGCCGTTCCTCGGCATAGGCCTTCTGCTCGGCCGAGAGGGTCAGTCCAGTGGCGTGGACTCCGTAGTCACGGGCCGCGACTTCCAGCAACCCGCCCCAGCCGCAGCCGATGTCGAGCAGCCTCTGGCCGGGGCGCAGGTCCAGCCGGTCGAGCAGGCGCCGGATCTTGCGCTGCTGGGCCTGTTCGAGCGGCTCGTCGGCCGAGATCGGCTCCGCGAAGACGGCGCTTGAATAGGTCATCCCGGGATCCAGCCAGGCCGCGTAGAAGTCGTTGCCGAGATCGTAATGATGCTCGATGTTCCGGCGCGCCCTGGCCTTGTCGTTCGAACGGAAGGCATGGGCGAGCCGGTTTACCAGCTTCCACGGACCCTTGGCCCGGCCGGTATCGCCCAGTCGGGCGGCATTGCGCATGAACAGGTCGAACAGCGCCACCGGATCTGGGCTTGCCCATTCCCCTTCGGTCCAGGCCTTGTACCAGCCGACCGATCCGGACGTGAACAGGCGGATCAATGCACGCCAGCTCCTGAGGTGAACGACGACCATCGGGCCGTCTGCGCGCCCGCCGAGGATTCGGAAGCTGCCGTCGGGAAGAGTCGCCTCGATCCGGCCCTGCTCGATGCCGCGATCGACCTTGTCGAGGACACGAGAGAAGCCGCCGGCGAACAGCCGAGCGACGAGATCGCCCCCGGTCGCGAAGCGCCGGTCAGCGGCGACCAGATGTTTGCCCCTCTGCAGCATGCCGGCAGCAAGATGATGCCGCGCGGACGGAGGTGCAAGCACTAGGGTGACCGAGCGATGATTCCGGCCCTCGTCCCGCCGCGGCCGGAGAGGGCAAAAGGTGGGTGGAGCAGGCCGCCGCTCGTGCCGGCGAAGCTAGATCTCCCGCGGCTCCTTCGTGACCTGCCAGCTCTGGCCCTTCGAGACGAGGGCCTGAAGATTCGCCGTCTTGCCCTCGGCGGCGGCCACATTCTGGTCGCGGATGGCGCTCTCGAACGTCGGTCGCGGATCCTCGAAAATGACTCCGAGCGCCATCGGGAAGGTGCCGAACGGCATGTCGACGAGCATATGGGCGACCGCCTTGTTCTTCGGATCGTGGACGATGACGTCGGCGGCCTGCCAGTCGCCGTCGGTGACTTCGACGACCTTCAGCATCAGCTTCTCGCGATCGAGGGCCAGGCCCTTCTTGCCGGCGTCGAAAAGCATCGGCTGGCCCGGCTGGAGCCAGAGCTGCTTCGTCGCATTGTCCTTGGCGGTGAACGGCGCGAACACGTCGTCATTGTAGACGATGCAGTTCTGGAAGATCTCGA
>CAMPIH010000188.1 GCA_946886275.1 uncultured Sphingosinicella sp. | reverse complement strand
CCCCGCATCGCCGAGGCTTCCTGAAGCGATCCGAACAGGCCGCAGCCGACACCCGCGAGCATCGCCGCGCCGAGCGCCGTCGTCTCGACGAAGTCGGGCCGTTCCACCTCCAGGTCGAGCATGTCGGCCAGGTCCTGGGCCAGCCAGTCGTTCGCGGCCATTCCGCCGTCGATCCGAAGGCGCTGCCATTCGGCGCCGTCGGCGGCGAAGGCGGCCATGAGGTCGTGGGTCTGGTGCGCCATCGCCTCCAAAGCGGCGCGGACGATCTCGGCGCGGCCGGTGGCGAAGCTGAGGCCACAGATCGCCGCCCGTGCCTCCGGCGCCCAGTAAGGCGCGCCGAGGCCGGCAAGGGCCGGGACGATATAGGCGCCGCCGCTGTCGGCGATCGATCGGGCCAGTTCCTCCGTCTCTGACGCGCTGACGATCAGGCCGAGCGCGTCGCGAAGCCATTTGATCAGGCTTCCGGCGACGAAGATCGATCCCTCCAAAGCGAAGGCATTCTCCCCGTCGAGCCGCCAGGCGATCGTGGACAGGAGCCGGTTCCGGGAGACGGGGGCGCTTCGGCCGGTATGGGTGAGGACGAAGGCGCCGGTGCCGTAGGTCGCCTTGGTCTCGCCGGCGGCAAGGCAGGCCTGGCCGATCGCCGCCGCCTGCTGGTCGCCGGCCATTCCGCAGATCGGGATGGCGCCGCCCAACCATGTCGGAAGCGCCGTTCCGAACGGGCCGGCGCAATCGACGATCTCGGGCAGCGACTTCGGAGGCACTCCGAACAGATCGACCAGAGCCGAATCCCAGAGGCCGGTGCGGATATCCATCAAAGCGGTTCGCGACGCGTTGGTCGCGTCCGAAACGTGGAGCCCGCCGGTCAGCCGGAAGACGAGCCAGCTCTCGATCGTGCCGATGCACAGATCGTTCCCCGCTGCCTTGAGCTGCGGCCATTCGGCCATCGCCCAGGCGATCTTGCTGGCGCTGAAATAGGGGTCGAGGAGAAGCCCGGTCCTCTCCTGGAGCCCCGCTTCCTCGCCCGCTTCCTTGAGGCGGGTGCAAAGGTCGGCGGTGCGCCGGTCCTGCCAGACGATCGCCCGGCCGAGCGCCCGGCCGCTGCTCCGGCTCCAGAAGATGATCGTCTCGCGCTGGTTGGTGATTCCGATTCCGGCGATCCGCCCGGCGCCGCCAGCGCGTTCGACCATCGCCCGGGCGCAGGCGAGGCTCTTCGTCCAGATCTCCTCCGGGTCGTGCTCGACCCAGCCGGGCCGGGGATAATATTGTTCGAGGTCCGCCTGCTCGCTTCCGAGGCAGGTGCCGTCCGCGGCGAACAGCATCGATCGGGTGCTGGTCGTCCCTTCATCGATGACGAGGATCGTGTCGGCCACGCCTTTCCCTCCCCGGTCCCCAGCCTCCAGGTCCCCCGGTGACTATGCCGCGCCGGCCGCGTAGCAGGCAAGGCGGATGCAAAGCTTCGACCTTCTCGTCGTCGGCGGCGGAATCAACGGCGCCGCGATCGCCCGCGACGCCGCCGGCCGCGGCCTGTCGGTGCTGCTCGTCGAGAAGGACGATCTCGCCGCCCACACCAGCGGCGCTTCGTCGAAGCTGATCCATGGCGGTCTTCGCTACCTCGAACATTATGATTTCCGGCTTGTCCGCGAAGCGCTCCGGGAACGGGAGATCCTGCTCCAGACCGCGCCGCACATCGTCCGGCCGCTGAAGTTCGTCCTGCCCGATCCGCCCGGCGGCCGGCCCTGGTGGCTGATCCGGCTCGGCCTGTGGACCTACGATCTGCTCGCCGGCCGCGGCAGCCTGCCGCGATCGCGCTCCGTTCGCCGCGGCGACAAAGCGGTCCGCGACGCGCTCAGGCCGGACAATTTCCGGCTCGCCACTTATTGGGATGCCTGGGTGGACGACAGCCGGCTCGTCGTCCTCAACGCGCTCGACGCCGCCGAGCGTGGCGCCGAGATCGCGACCCGCACCGAGCTCCTCGCCGCCCGCCGCGAGGGCGAAAGCTGGAAGGTCGAGCTTTCCGGCGGCCGGATCGTCACGGCCGGCATGATCGTCAATGCCGCCGGCCCCTGGGTGGCGGAGCTGCTGACGAAACGCCTGGACCTGCCGAGCCGGAGCGCCGTGCGGCTGATCAAGGGCAGCCACATCGTCGTTCCCCGCCTCTGGCAGGGCGATCACGCCTACATCCTCCAGCAGGCGGACGGCCGGGTCGTCTTCGCTCTGCCTTATGACGAGCACAGCCTGGTCGGCACGACCGACGTCCCGGTGGAACGCCCCGGCGAGGCAGAGATCTCGCCCGAGGAGATCGACTATCTCTGCGCGGCGGCCAATGCCTATTTCCGCCACGCCATTGCGCCGGCGGACGTGGTGTGGAGCTATTCGGGCGTCCGCTCGCTCCACGACGACGGTTCCGCCTCGGCCAAGGACGTCAGCCGCGACTATCATCTCGAGCGCGATCCCGGGCCCGGAGCCCCGCTCCTCTCCGTCTTCGGCGGCAAGATCACGACCGCCCGAGCGCTTGCAGTCGAGGCGCTCGAAAGGCTCGAAGTCGAAGGCTTCAAGTTCACCGCCACAAGCCCGCTGCCCGGCGGCGCCATCACCCCGGGCTTCAACCTTTGGCTGGCCGAGCTCGGTCGCTGGATGCCGGCCGATCTGCTCCATCGCCTGGCCACGGCCTATGGAACCCGGCTCGACCGGCTGCTCGACGGGATCGACTCGATGGCCGGGCTCGGGCGCCACTATGGCGCCGGCCTCTACCAGGCGGAACTTCACTATCTCCTCGATACCGAGTTCGCCCGAACCGCCGACGACGTGCTGTGGCGGCGAACGAAGCTGGGTCTTCGGATGACGAAGCCGGAGCGCGACAGGCTCGACAGCGAGATCAGGCGGATTGTTCAGGCGTAGCGGAGCAAGGCGTCGCGCTTCGCCGCGAGCGCCTGATGATCTCCCGGATCCGACCGCCCGCGGCTTCGGGCCATCGCTTGTTCGAGCCGGGCCGTTGCCGCGTCGCTGATATCCCCGAGCGCCGCCGCCACCGCCTCATTCTCCTCGAGGATTCCCGTGCAGTACAAGGCGATGTCGCAGCCCGCTTCGATCGCCTGGCGAGCGCGCTCCCCGGGCGGACCGGTCAGTGCGCCCATGGCGAGGTCGTCGGACATGAGCAGCCCGTCATAGCCGATCCGGCCGCGGATGACGTCGCGGATGACGATCGGCGAGAGGCTGGCCGGTCGTTCCTCGTCCCAGGCCGGGTAGAGAAGATGGGCGGTCATCGCCATCGGGGCATCCTTGAGCGCCCGAAACGGCGCCAGATCCCGTTCCAGCGCCTCGTCGCTCGCTTCCGCCACCGGAAGCGCTTCATGACTGTCGACCCGCGCCCGGCCGTGCCCCGGCACATGCTTGACCACGCCGACGACTCCGCCGGCTTCGAGACCGTCGAGCACGGCTCGCCCGAGCGCCGCCACCTGCATCGGCTCGCTCCCGAGCGCGCGGTCGCCGATCACGTCGTGAGTGCCTTCCTCGCGAACGTCGAGCAGAGGCAGGCAGTCGACGTTGATACCGACCTCGGTGAGGGTGGCGGCGATCGCCTGGGCGTTGACCCGGGCCGCCTCGATCGCGCTGATCGGCGCCTTCTCGTAGAGCTCGGCGAAGCGCCAGCCGGCCGGGAAAGCAGGCCATTCGGGCGCGTTCAGCCGAGCGACCCTGCCCCCTTCCTGGTCGATCAGGATCGGCACGTCCGCCCGCCCCGAAATCTCCCGCAACGAGTCGGTCAGAGCCCGCAGCTGCGCCTTGTCCGAGCAGTTGCGCCCGAACAGGATGAAGCCGGCCGGATCGGCCTCGCGAAAGAAATCGCGCTCGGTGGCGGTGAGGACCGGGCCGGCAAGGCCGAGAATGGCGGGAAGCATGGCCGGGTTCTAGCGGCTTCCCCGTTTCCCCGCAAAAGGCGACGCCGACCCCGGTCAGTCGGCCGAGGGCTGGATCGCCCTCGCCACTCCGGCTTTCAAACTGTCGCGACCGAACGGCTTGGCGACGACGGCCGCTTCGTTCACCCGGTCCTTCACCTCCCAGGGCGTGGCCGTGATGAAGACGACCGGGACCGGCGCCGACGAGCAGATGTGGCGAACGGC
>CAMPIH010000187.1 GCA_946886275.1 uncultured Sphingosinicella sp. | reverse complement strand
GTGAACGACGTGGTGCTTCCACCGCCAGTGGTCTGAGTAGCCATGTCCTGAGTGCCCTCCCGATGGCACGCCGGCCGCCGCGCGCGAAACGCGACTCCAGCACCGAATCGATGAATCCCCCCGCCCGACAAGTCCGACGGCCTGGACGTGTTTAATAAAATCTTAAATTTAAGACATTTGCCTGACGGTGAAATCCGCAGCTACCGGAGGGTAACGTTTCCAAACGAAAGTTTACCTTCGTTAACCATCCGTATCGATATGCAGGTCAGGGGAATCCGTCGGTCAACTCGCGCGCGAGCATGGCGAGCTCTGTGCGGTTGGAGATCTCCAGCTTCTCGTAGATCCGATGCAGACAGACCTTCACCGTTCCCTCGGTGAGCCCGAGTTCCTCTGCGATTTCGCGGTTTCGAAGGCCGGACCCGACGAGGCGGGAAATGGCGCGTTCGCGGGGCGCCAGTGCGCCAAGCGGTCCCTTCGGCTCGGCGCCGTTGCGCATCGTGATGTCGAGCGCGCGCTGGAGCACTGACCGCTCGATCCACCTTTCGCCCCGGCAGACATTGTCGAGACAGGTGACGATGAGATTCTCCGCGCCCTCCTTGAGGATAATTCCGTTCACGCCGAGCTGGATCGCCTCCATCAGGCTCTGGTCGTCGAGATCGGCGGTGAGTATAACGATCGCTCTCTGATCGCCGCGCGCCCGAAGCGTTCTGAGCACGTCGAGGCCGCTGCGTTCGGGCATCTTCAGATCGAGCACGAGCACGTCCGGGCGCGCAGAAGGCAGCAATTCGAGCGCTGCTGCGCCGTCTCGAGCCTTGGCGACGACCTCATAATTGGTACCGCAAAGCATCGCCTCGATCCCTGAAAGCATCAGCGGATGATCGTCGGCGAGAAGGACTCGAGTCACGGGTTGGAGCCGATCGGCACCCGGATCTGGAGCCGAGATCCTTCGCCGCCGGAAAAGAGCGACAAGGTTCCGCCAAGCCCTTTTACCCGCTCGTGAACCGTCCATGGGGAAGCTGTCGTGCCGCCATCCTCACCGGTCGAGGGGAAGCCGATGCCGTTGTCGGTAATGCTGAGCTCGATATCGCCCCCGCCGTCGCTGAGGGCGACGTGAAGGGCGCTTGCGCGTCCGTGGCGAGCGGCGTTGGCTGCGGCCTCGCGGATGATCTGGTGAAGCTCGTGCTCGACCCAGATCGGCGCGGCGATCTCGCGGCGTGGCCGGGAGAGGTCGCAGGCGAGGTTCCAGCGGCGCTCGATCTGGTGGATGAGGTCGGGGAGACCGGCCGCCAGATCGGTCTGCCGCATCGAGCCGCGGCCGCTTCGAAGGGCGCCGATGAAGGCCCTGACATTGCGCTGCTCGGCCGTGAGATCGGCCTTGATCGTCTCGATCTCGGGCTCGGGGTCACGTCCAGCTCTGACCCACGATTTCAGCGCCTCGAGCCGGAACGACGCGCCCGCAAGGACCTGAACGACGCTGTCGTGGAGATCGCGGGCAAGCGACATCCTGGCCCGGGTGAAGGCTGCCTCTTCCGAAACGGCGAGCATGGTCGAACGGTCGAACAGGGCCGAGATTTCCATGCCCAGTCTCTGGCCGATCCTCAGATCATCCGTGCACAGCCCGTCGATCTCGAGCGCAAGCAATTCGCCCTGGTAATCCTCGGCCCGGATCCGGATCGCGAGCCCCTTGTCGAGCCGGTAGCGCTCGGCGAAAACCGCCTGGAACGTCTGGCGCAAACCATGAAGCCGATGGGATCCGTCTTCGCTGCGATAGACGGCGCGCTGCCGCTTGCGATCGAACAGGAACGCGCAGCCCTCGGCCTCGTCGGAGAAGAAGCGATCATGCTCTTCCGGCCCGGCGCGCTGGCTGGCGAAGCTGGTTTCGTCCAGCTCGGCAATGTGAACCCAGGGCTCCTCCCTTTGCCACCAGGCGAAGACGATCCTCCCCGCCTTCGTCTGATCGGCGGCGTGCTGCATGGCGAGCCGGATCGGTGGCCCTTCCGCTTCCGGTTGGAGCTCGAGCATCGCCGACGTCGCTTCGCCGGTCCCGCCTTGCTGGTTGACGCCGAACCAGATGAACAGGAGCGAGAGGACGATGAGGTGGGTGAGCCGGATCAGAAGCCGCTGAAGGTCGAATTCTGCGGTTTCTATCGCCAGCGCCGCGGCGCCGGCCGCGAAGAAGAGCAAGGCCACCGCGGCAGCGGTCAGTGCGGTTTCTCGCCAGCTCCATCGGATCGCCGATGACAGAAGCAGGAAGACGAAGAAGGTGTAGAATGGGCTGGTATAGCCCTCGGTGAAGAAGACCAGGATGCCGAACGCCGCGATGTCGACGAGGTGGGCGAAGGCGGAAAGCCGATGGTCCAGCCACCAATTGGTCCAGGTGAGGACAAGCAGCCCCGCCGACCAGATCACGTAGGCCCCCATCAAGGCATAGGCAGCCCCGGGATTTTGACTGGGTTGGCTGGGATCCAGATAGACGGCGAGCAGGAAGACTGCGGCGAGCACCAAACGGCCCAACGCAATCACTCGCCCGGAACGATGCCGGAACGTCGGCTGGATCATTTGCCCCCCGGCTCAGCTATCCGATCTAAGCTACAGGAATCGCTGGGAAGGGCAATCGGAAACCGTTCCGGAACGAAACATCCGTCCCGATATGGGAAGGCGGCGCGGGATCGCCGCGCCGCCCGCCTTGCCCGACTCTAGCCCGTGGAAGGGCGAGCCCGGGTCGATCGGTGCTTAATCGTCGAGGCGGAGAGCCGTCGTCGTGACGATGTCGCCGTTGACGCTAAGGCTGTTCGGCGCGAGGCGGATTCGCCTGCGCTGACCGTCGGCGCCGGTCACCAGGACGGTCCGAATCGTCCCGTCGTCGGATCGGACGATCCGACTCACCGTGCCGATCGTGACTCCGCTGCGATTCTGGACGACGAGGCCGGTCCGAAGTCCGCTGAGATCCGGCAGGGTGACCGGATTGGTGCGAAGCACGCTATTCTCGTTCGCCCGGACTCGAGCACGGCTATTGGCCCGGACCGGACCCCGGCTGTTCGAGCGGGCATCGATGCGAGTCTCTCTGCCCTGATTGACGTCCAGATTCCGTCCGACGTCCAGGTCGAGGCCACCGCGCGTGCTGCCACCAAGGCCGACGCCAACGCCGCCGCCCATGCCACCGCCATGTCCCCCGCCGTGGCCACCACCATGTCCGCCGCCATGTCCGCCGCCGCGGCCCTGAGCGAGGGCCTGGCCGCCGACGACCAGGCTGGCCGTTGCGAGCGCGGTCAAGATGTGTCTGCTGTTCATTATCCTGCTCCTTGCAATCGTGCGCCGACGGTCCCGTAGGGACGGGCGCATTCCCCCATCAGGACCGCTCAATGACGAGCGCGCGGCGGCGTTCCGCGGGAGTCAGCGGGGGTTCAGCTTGGCAGGACGGCTTGTGGACAGGTTGCGACGACATGTTCGTCGGAGAGGTCGATCGGGAGTTCGAGGTGGACGATCCGGGCAAACTGCCAGAAACGGCAAGTGCCCGAGCGTTTCCGCCCGGGCACCCGTAAGACGGCTCGCGCCGCCTACCCCCTTTTCGACGCTTCGGCCCGCACGCCACCCTCACCTCGCAAGAGAATGGCGGGGCCGAAGCCTCCCCGAACCAGGCCTAAGTCCTTGGTTGCGTGGAAAGGACGGTATGCCTCGCGGCGTCGATTGTCATGGCCTGAATGTCGGCGTGACAAGTTTGCCGATCCGCTGTGGCGAGTCGGCCACAGGCGTAAGCGCCGGTTCCAGAGGCTGCACATAGCGATGTGTGATCAGGGCCGTTGCGGGCCCCGAGTACACGCCCCAGGGCCTGTCCTGCCCAAGCGGTCGCCCGATCACGATGCTTCCACTTGGGCAGGACAGGCCCTAGAGGAGCCACACCTTCGCGAAAGGAACGTTCTTCAGCCGATGCGCCTGTCCCATTACTTCCTGCCGGTCGCCCGGGAAACGCCTGCCGACGCGCAGATCGTCAGCCACAAGCTGATGCTTCGCGCCGGGCTGGTGCGTCAGACGGCGTCGGGGATCTATGCCTGGCTTCCATTGGGCTTTCGGGTCCTCAACAGGATCGAGCAGATCGTCCGCGAGGAGCAGGACCGGGCGGGCG
>CAMPIH010000186.1 GCA_946886275.1 uncultured Sphingosinicella sp. | reverse complement strand
GCCTGAAATGCGTCTCGGGCAAGCCGATCGTCAACTCGATCAGCATGAAGGAAGGGGAGGAGGAATTCCTCCGCCTCGCCCGCAAGGTCCGCAATTATGGCGCGGCGATGGTGGTGATGGCGTTCGACGAGGTCGGCCAGGCCGACACCAAGGCCCGCAAGGTCGAGATTTGCGAGCGCGCCTACAAGCTCCTCGTCGGCGACGGCTTCCCGGCCGAGGACATCATCTTCGATCCGAACGTCTTCGCCGTCGCCACCGGAATCGACGAGCATCGCCGCTACGCGCTCGACTTCATCGAGGCGTGCAGCGAGATCAAGGAGCGCTGCCCGCACGTCCACTTGTCCGGCGGGCTTTCCAATCTCAGCTTCTCGTTCCGCGGCAACGAGCCGGTGCGCCGCGCGATGCACTCGGTCTTCCTTTTCCACGCCATTCCCGCCGGCCTCGATATGGCGATCGTCAATGCCGGCCAGCTCGACGTCTACGACACGATCGACCCCGTGCTTCGCGAGGCGTGCGAGGACGTCATCCTCGACCGGCGCGACGATTCGACCGAGCGGCTGGTGGCTCTTGCCGAGAAATTTCTGGGCAGCGACCCGGTGCGCGAGAAGGCCGAGGCCGAATGGCGCGCCTGGCCCGTCGGCAAGCGGCTCGAACATGCCCTGGTCAAGGGCATCGACGCCTTCGTCGTCCAGGACACGGAGGAAGCCCGGCTCGGCGCCGATCGCCCGATCGAGGTGATCGAAGGTCCGCTGATGGACGGAATGAACGTCGTCGGCGACCTGTTTGGATCGGGCAAGATGTTCCTTCCCCAGGTCGTCAAGTCGGCGCGGGTGATGAAGAAGGCCGTCGCCCACCTCATTCCCTTCATCGAGAAGGAAAAGGAAAGGACCGGAGCCACCCAGGGCAAGGGCCGGATCGTCATGGCGACGGTCAAGGGCGACGTCCACGACATCGGCAAGAACATCGTCGGCGTCGTCCTCCAGTGCAACGGCTTCGAGGTGATCGATCTCGGCGTGATGGTGCCGTGGCAGGACATCCTCAAGGCGGCCGAGGAGAATCAGGCCGACATGATCGGCCTTTCGGGCCTGATCACCCCGTCGCTCGACGAAATGGTGACGGTGGCGTCGGAAATGCAACGCGCCGAATTGAACGTGCCGCTGCTGATCGGGGGAGCGACGACGAGCAAGGTGCATACGGCCCTTCGGATCGATCCTGCCTATGATGGACCGGTTCTTCACGTCCTCGACGCCAGCCGAGCGGTGGGGGTTGCCTCCTCGCTCGTCTCCGACACTCAGAAGGCGCCGCTGATCGCTCGCACTGCGCAGGAATATGAATCGGTTCGGGAGACCCGCGCCGGGCGAGGCCAGAACGAGCTCTCCACCCTGGAGGAGGCTCGCGCCAACGGCTTCGCTTATGATCCGACCGGCAAGGCGTCGCCGCCGCTTCGCCCCGGAATCCACAGTTTCGGCGATTGGCCGCTCCGCGACCTTCGCGGCTCGATCGACTGGACTCCCTTCTTCCGCGCCTGGGAGCTGGCTGGGACCTATCCCGCCATCCTCGAGGACGAAGTGGTCGGCGAGACCGCGACCGCCTTGTTCAACGACGCCCAGGCGATGCTCGACCGGATCATCGCGGAGCATTGGGTGATCCCGCGCGGCACCGTCGGGCTCTGGCGTTGCCGACGCGAGATTGACGACGTCCTCGTCCTCGCCGGCAACGACTGGACCCGGCTGCCCTTCCTTCGCCAGCAGGTGAAGAAAAGGGAAGGCCGGCCCAACATGTGCCTGGCCGACTTCATCGATCCGGAAGCCGAGGACTGGATCGGCGGCTTCGCGGTCGGGATCCACGGTCTCGAGCCGCATCTCGCCCGGTTCAAGGCCGAGAATGACGATTATTCGGACATCCTTCTGAAGGCGCTCGCCGACCGCCTCGCCGAGGCCTTTGCCGAGGTTCTTCACGCCCATGTCCGCGAAAGCGTCTGGGGCTATGCCGGGCTCGAGCATCTGACCAACCAGGAGCTGATCCGCGAGCGCTATGACGGGATCCGGCCGGCGCCCGGCTATCCCGCCTGTCCCGATCACAGCCTGAAGCCGGTGCTGTTCGACATGCTCGGCGGCGAACCGGCCGGAGTCGTCCTGACCGACAATTTCGCCATGCTCCCGACGTCGGCCGTTTCCGGATTCTATTTCGGCCATCGCGACAGCCAATATTTCGGCGTGGCCCGGATCGGCCGCGATCAGGTCGAGGATTATGCCGCCCGGCGCCAGGTGTCGGTCGAGGAAGCGGAACGCTGGCTTCGCCCGAATCTCGATTGATCTACTGCGCGGCGCCGAGCCCGGGCTATAGCGCCCGGGTGAATCGTTTCGGCGCCCTTCTTTTCCTGCTCCTCGCCTGGCTCGCCGCCGGCACCGCCTCCGCTCAGACGGAATCGGGCGGGCGGCACATGCAGGTCACCCTCGCTGCCGAAAGCCGAACGGTCGCGCCCGGCGCGGCAGTGGCCCTGGCCTTCGAGATGCGGCCCGATCCGGGCTGGCACGGCTATTGGCGCAATCCCGGCGACGCCGGCGCCGAGCCGCGCGTGACCTGGCAGCTGCCCGAGGGCTGGAGCGCCGGCCCGCTTCAATATCCGGTTCCCGACCGCCTCACCCTGATCGGCCTGATGAACTATGTCTATGAGCGCGACCACGCGCTCCTGACCGAGCTTCGCGCGCCCGCCGGGATCGCCGTCGGCACAAGGGTGCCGGTCCGGGCGCAGCTCGACTATCTCGTCTGCACCGACACCGTCTGCGTCCCCGAGCGGTCGGTCGTCGCGACCGAGCTGGCCGTCGGAAGCGGCGGCGAAAGGGCCGCGGATTTCTCCTCTTTTCGCCAAAAGCTGCCGCGCCCGCTGGCGGCGCCGGGCCGATTCGCGGTCGCCGGCGAAAGGCTTCGGATCGCGATCCCGCTGCCGCCCTCGATGGGGTTGGATTCCCCTTATTTCTATCCGGTCACGCTCGACTCGATCGATCATAGCGCGTTCCAGAGCGTGTCGCGCAACGGCGATTTCCTGATCGTCGAGACCCGGGCAGGGGCCAAGGCACGAAGCCTTTCGACGATCGAGGGCGTGCTCGAGATCGGGCCCGGCCTGGGGCTCAGCCTGGTCGCCAATCCCGGATCGGTGCCTGCCGCCGGCACGCCGGTCGCGACCGCAAGCCCGGCCGCCGAAGCGGATCTCTCCACCTTGATGGTCGCTCTCCTCGGCGCGCTCGCCGGCGGCCTTCTGCTCAACATCATGCCCTGCGTCTTCCCGATCCTGAGCCTGAAGGCGCTGAGCCTCGCCCGCGCCGGCGAGAGCGACGGTTCCGCCCGCCGCGAGGCGCTGGCCTATGGCGGCGGCGTCGTCCTCACCTGCCTCGCTCTGGGCGGCCTTCTGCTCCTTCTTCGGGCTGCCGGCGAGACCGCCGGCTGGGCGTTCCAGCTTCAGGAGCCGAAGGTCATCCTTCTCCTGCTCCTTCTCGTCACCGCCATCGCCTTCAACCTCGCCGGCCTGTTCGCCTTGCCGGCCCTGGGGGTCGGGGAGGGGGCCGCGCGAAGCGGTGGAGTGCGCGGTGCCTTCTTCACCGGCGCCCTCGCCGCCTTCGTCGCGACGCCCTGTACCGGGCCCTTCCTTGGATTCGCGCTCGGCGCCGCGCTCGTCCTGCCGGCCGTCGCGGCTTTGGCCGTGTTCGCCGGCCTGGGTCTCGGCCTCGCTCTGCCCTTCCTCCTGCTCGGCTTCGTCCCGGCGCTTCGTCGCCGGCTGCCGAAGCCGGGGCCGTGGATGGAGCGGTTCCAGCGGATCCTTGCGATCCCGATGTTCCTCACCGCGCTCGGCCTGTTGTGGATCTTGGGCCGCCAGTCCGGCGTCGACGGCATGGCGCTCGGTCTCGGCGCCGCTCTGCTTCTCGGCCTTGGCCTGTGGTGGCTGGGGCGGAGACAAGGTCGGGCGTCATGGGCGCCCTTGCTTCTGGTCCTGATCGCCCTGCTCGCGCCTCTGCCCTTCATCCGCACCGCTTCGGCGCCGGCGGCCGTCTCCGCCGACCCGCTCGCGGCGGAGCCGTTCAGCGAGCGGCGCCTGGCCGAGCTTCGATCGGCGGGAAGCCCGGTCTTCCTCTATTTCACCGCCGACTGGTGCCTGACCTGCAAGGTCAACGAGA
>CAMPIH010000185.1 GCA_946886275.1 uncultured Sphingosinicella sp. | reverse complement strand
CGAACGGAGGCAAGATGGCCAACGCGACAATGCGCAAATTCGGCTATCCGGAGACGCTGATCCGGCAGTGGGAGCATTGGGCCGTCCTGCTTCGCCCGGCGCAGGTGACTTTGGGTTCGCTGGTCCTCGCCGCAACCAGCGACGCGACAGCATTTTCGGACCTTCCCGACGAGGCCTTCGCCGAGCAGGCGGCGGTCGTCCGAGCCATCGAATCCGCCCTTGCCCGCTTCGTCGGCTATGAGCGGATCAATTATTTGATGCTGATGATGGTCGACCCCAACGTCCATTTCCACGTCATCCCGCGCTTTTCCGGGCCTCGCGAGTGGAACGGCATGACGTTCGCGGACGAAGGCTGGCCGGGACCACCCGAATTGAAGTCCGCGATCGACCTCGCTCCCGACCGGATCGGACAGCTGCGCGACGAACTAAAGACGTTTTTCTAACTTCAATTGCGAAACTTGCGCAGCCGTTTCGGCTTGCGCGGACCCGCCACTAGGCTCATCGTGCGGCGGGGAGAGACGGGAATGCTATCGAGTCGCCGGCCGAGGGCCGCGGCCGCTCCGCGCGTGTCGCTCAAAGAGACTTTGATCTCGGCAGGCCTGCGTCCCGACCTCGCCGAGATCCTCGAAAACATGCCGCACAGGGTCGTCCAGGTCGATCCCAGGCGGCCGTTTCGCGACCCTGGCGCGCCGCGCGACGAGGTGATGTTCGTCCGCTCCGGAATCCTCGCCAAGTTCAAGACCGAAGGCTCGGCCCGCCGGCAGATCGTCGCGCTTCGCTTTCCCGGCGAGGGGATTTTGCCGCGCGAAGGCGCCGCCAGCTACGGCATCCAGGCCATCGTCCGAAGCGAGGTGATGGTCGGGCATGCAGCGGATTTCGACCCGATCGTCGAGAAAAATCCCGAGCTCGGCCGCTTTTTCTGGCGGCTGATCCAGCGCAACGAGGCGATCGGCTATGAGTGGCTCGTCAGTTGCGGCCGCCGCGACTCCACCGCCCGGGTCGCGCATCTGCTGTGCGAAACGGCGGCGCGGAGCGGCATCGACGCCGAGCACGAGCAGATGGTCAATCCCTTCACCCAGCAACAGATCGCCGACATCACCGGCCAGACTTCGGTCAACGTCAACCGGGTCCTCGCCGACCTCGAGCGCCAGGGCCTGATCGAGCGGAGCGGCCGCGAGATCGCCTTTCGCGACTGGTCCGAGCTGCGCCGGATCGCCAGCTTCCAGCCGGCCTATCTCGAATAGCATTTCGAAGCATGGTGGGCGCGACAGGGATTGAACCTGTGACCCCACCCGTGTGAAGGGTGTGCTCTACCGCTGAGCTACGCGCCCATGCTCGGGGATTGGGGCGGATATAGGCACCGCCGGCCAGCTGTCCAGCCTAGCTCTGAACCGCGTCCTTGAGGACTTTGCCGGGGCGGAACTTGGGCTGCGAGGTCGCCTTGATCTGCATCGGCTCGCCGGTGCGCGGGTTGCGGCCGGTCGAGGCCTTGCGGCGGGTGACCGAGAAATTGCCGAAACCGACCAGCCGGACCTCGTCGCCGCGCTTGAGCGCCGAGGTGATTACCTCGAGCATCGTTTCGACCGCCCGCGAAGCATCGTTCCTGCTAAGGCCCGCGCGGTCGGCGACATGGCCGATCAGTTCCTGCTTGTTCATCGGCTCGCTGCTCCCCGTCTCCCGCGCGGGACTCGCGCAATCTTGCCGAAGACTAAAGGCAAGACTCTGCCGCGAAGTAAAGCCTAGTGGCGGACCGCGGCGTCTCCGGGCGTCGCCGAAGGCGGCGGCTCGACCGCATGTTCGTCGGCGTCGGTCCACTCGATCGGCCGGACTGGTTCGGTCAGCGCCCGGGCGAGAACCTCGTCGACATGGCTGACCGGGACAATCTCGAGGCCGTCCTTCACCGACGCCGGGATCTCGGCCAGGTCTTTTTCATTCTCGGCCGGGATCAGCACCGTCGTGATTCCGCCGCGGAGCGCGGCAAGCAGCTTCTCCTTCAAGCCGCCGATCGGCAGTACTCGGCCGCGAAGGGTGACCTCGCCGGTCATCGCGACGTCGCGTCGGACCGGGATCCCGGTCAGGGTCGAGATCATCGCGGTGACCATCCCTACGCCCGCCGACGGGCCGTCCTTGGGCACCGCGCCTTCGGGCAAGTGGACGTGGATGTCCTTGCGGGCGAACAGGTTCGGCTTCACCCCGAACGACGGCGAGCGCGCCTTGACGAAGCTCATCGCCGCCTGGATCGATTCCTGCATCACTTCGCCGAGCTTGCCGGTGGTCTTGATCTGGCCTTTGCCCGGCACCGTGACCGCTTCGATGGTCAGTAGCTCGCCGCCGACCTCGGTCCAGGCGAGGCCGGTGACGGCGCCGATCTGGTCCTCTTCTTCGCCGATCCCGTAGCGGTAGCGGCGGACTCCGAGGAACTCGTGAATATTGTCCTCGAGGACCTGTACGTTCTCATATTTGCCTTCGAGGATGTGGCGAAGCGCCTTGCGGGCCACCTTGGCCAGCTCCCGCTCGAGGGTCCGGACGCCGGCTTCGCGGGTGTAATAGCGCAGGATCGCGCGCAGGCCGCCGTCGGTGAATTCGAGCTCGCCTTCCTTCAGGCCATGGGCTTCCATCTGCTTGGGGATCAGGTGGCGCTTGGCGATCTCGAGCTTCTCATGCTCGGTATAGCCCTCGAGGCGGATGATCTCCATCCGGTCCATCAGCGGCTGCGGCATGTCGAGCGAGTTGGCGGTGGTGACGAACATCACGTCCGACAAATCGTAGTCGAGCTCGAGATAATGGTCCTGGAACTTTGAGTTCTGCTCAGGGTCGAGCACCTCGAGCAGCGCCGATGACGGGTCGCCGCGGAAGTCCTGGCCGAGCTTGTCGATTTCGTCGAGCAGGAACAACGGGTTGGATGTCCCGGCTTTCTTCAGGTTGGAGATGATCTTGCCGGGAAGCGAGCCGATGTAGGTGCGGCGATGGCCGCGGATTTCCGCTTCGTCGCGAACGCCGCCCAATGACTGGCGGGCGAATTCGCGGCCGGTGGCCCGGGCGATCGAGCGGCCGAGCGAGGTCTTGCCGACGCCTGGCGGGCCGACGAGGCACAGGATCGGCCCCTTCAGCTTGTTGGTCCGCGCCTGGACGGCGAGATATTCGACGATGCGGTCCTTGACCTTCTCGAGGCCGTAATGGTCCTCGTCCAGGATCCGCTGCGCCTCGGCGATATCCTTTTTGACCTTGGACTTCTTGCCCCACGGCAGGCCGAGCAGGACGTCGAGGTAATTGCGCGCGACCGTCGCCTCGGCCGACATCGGCGCCATCGCCTTTAGCTTCTTCAGCTCGGCGTTGGCCCGGGTCCGCGCCTCCTTGGACAGCTTGGCCTTGCGGATCTTGCCCGCCAGCTCGGCCAGCTCGTCGCCGCCCTCCTCGCCTTCGTTGCCGAGCTCGCGCTGGATCGCTTTCAACTGCTCGTTCAAATAATATTCGCGCTGGGTCTTCTCCATCTGCCGCTTGACGCGGCTGCGGATCTTCTTCTCGACCTGGAGCACGCCGAGCTCGCCTTCCATGAAGGCGAACACCATTTCCAGGCGGCGCGCCGGGTTGAGCTCGCCCAATATCGCCTGCTTGTCGGCGACCTTGATCGACAGGTTGGATGCGACGGCGTCGGCGAGGACTGAGGAATCCTCGATCTCGGCGAGCTGGATTCCCGTCTCCGGCGGAAGGCGCTTGTTGAGCTTGGCGTAATTTTCGAACTGCTCGACTACCGAGCGCATCAGCGCCTGCGCTTCCGGGCCGTCGGCGGCTTCCTCGTCAACCTCTTCAATCTCGGCGGCGACAAAGCCGTAGCGCTCGACCAGGTCGACGAGCCTCGAGCGCTTGGCGCCCTCGACCACCAACCTGGACCCGCCGATCCGTTCGCCCAGCTCGTCGCAGATGGCCTCGAATGCTTCGCTATGCCCGCCGGATACGACAAGCTTCGTGAACGCGGCGGATGCCAGCTCGGCGAGCGGCAGTTCGGCTTCCCAGGGCGGCCGTCCCCGGCGCAGCACGGGCACGAGCGGCACGGCAGCCGCCAGCAGTTCGGGGGGCAAGCCGTCGCTTCCCACCGCATGCAGGAAACGGACTGCCCAGTCCTCGTCAGGCAGATCCTGATCCCAGATACGGCGCACCTCCGCCGTGAGCGCGCTCGCGGCGGG
>CAMPIH010000184.1 GCA_946886275.1 uncultured Sphingosinicella sp. | reverse complement strand
TTGGGGGTCTTTCCGATGCTGAAGCGCGGTCTTTTCGCTCTCGCTCTTTCCCTTTCCTTCGGCGGCGCCGCTTCGGCCGTGCCTGCCGACGTCGCGGCCGGGGTCGCGGCGACGGGGCGGCCCGACACCGCCCGCCAGCTCGACGAGGTACGGCGGCCGGTCGAGGTGCTCGGCTGGCTCGGGCTCGAGCAAGGCGACCGGGTGCTCGATTACTTCACCGGCAATGGCTATTATGCCGAGATCATGGCCAGAGCGGTCGGTCCGCAAGGCTCGGTCACCGGCTGGAACTCGCCGGGTTTCGGAACCAATGAGCGGGTCAGGACGGCGCTCGCCGGAATCCGCGAGCGCAATTCCAACGCCGCTTTCTACCACACGCCGACGACCGCCATCTCGCTTGCGCCGAACGCCTATGACTTCGTGCTTCTCCATTTGGTCTATCACGACGCTTATTGGGAAAGCGCCCAGTTCAACCTGCCGCGGATCGACCCGAATACAGTGACGGCGGCGGTCTTCCAGGCGACCAAGCCCGGCGGCACCGTCGCCGTGATCGATCATGTCGCCGCGCCGGGCCGCGAGACCAGGGCGGAGGTGGAAGCGACTCACCGGATCGATCCGGCCGTGATCCGGGCCGATTTCGAGCGCGCCGGATTCGTCTTCGACGGCGAATCCGATCTTCTCCGCAATCCCCAGGACGACCGCTCGGTCAACGTGTTCGACCCGTCGATCCGCGGCCGCACCGACCGGATCGTCTATCGCTTCCGCAAGCCGCAATGAGGCCCGGATGGGCCGCCCTTTCGGCGCTGCTGCTGATGGCGGCGGCGCCGGCCGACGTCGCGATTGACGATCTCGCCTGGATGAGCGGGCGCTGGGAAAGCGTGTCGGGCGAGCGCTGGGTCGAGGAGATCTGGTCGGCGCCGCGCGGCGGCACGATGTTCGCGATGAGCCGCACCGGAAGCGGCGACTCGCTCGTCGAATTTGAGTTCATCCGGCTCCAGCGGGGCGAGGACGGGATCCTCGCTTTTCTCGCCTCGCCGGGCGGGCGGCCGGCGGTGCCGTTCCGGCTGATCGAATCAGGCGCGACGAGCGCCACCTTCGCCAATCCGGGCCACGATTACCCCCAGCGGATCCGCTACGAGCGCGAAGGCGATATCTTGCGGGCGACGATCTCGGCCGCGGACGGAAGCGAAGCGAGAAGCTGGGCCTTCCAGCGGCGCCCCTGATCACTGAACCGGGGAGGAAAAAGCTTGGCGGAGAACAAGACGAAGCCGACCGATGTCAGCGTCGACGATTTCCTCGACTCGATCGCCGATCCGACGCGGCGCGAGGATGGCAAGACGCTTCGCTCGATGATGGAGCGGATCTCCGGATATCCCGCGAAGATGTGGGGGCCGACGATCGTCGGCTTCGGACTTTATCGCTACCGATATGAGAGCGGGCATGGCGGAGAATGGGCCCGGATCGGCTTCTCGCCGCGGGACCGGGAGCTCGTCCTCTATCTGGCCACCGGGTTCGAGCGGCGCCAGGCGCTGATGGACCGGCTCGGCAAGTACAGGACCGGCAAATCCTGCCTCTACGTGAAGCGTCTCGACGACGTCGACGAGCAGGTGCTCGAGGAGCTGATCCGGGAATCGCTGGACCATATGCGACAGGCCTATCCGGAAGGCGCCTAAACGGGCTTCGCGCCGGAGCGGTTCATCTGCGCTTCATTTTGCGGAGCCGAAACGAGAGGAAGCGGCGGCAAGCCGTTTTCCGCTCGCAACAAAAAGCGCTTGTGTCCTGCCACAGTTGTGGCATGCTACTTTTGTAGCAAGTGAGGGCCCATGATCGATTCTCTCCCCCGGCGCGAGCGCGAGCTCTTCGAAATCCTCTGCAGCATGGGCGAGGCCACGGCGGCCGAGATCAGATCGGCGATGGCCGATCCGCCCAGCTATTCGGCGGTCCGCACCCTCCTCGCCCGGCTCGAGCAGCGCGGCCTGGTCAAGCACCGCTCGGTCGACCAGGCCTATGTCTACAAGAGCGTGCCGCAGGCCTCGAAGGTGCGCGAATCGGCCTTGAAGCAGATGGTCCGGACCTTCTTCGACGGTTCGGCGGCCAATGCCGCGACCGCTTTGCTCGGCCTGACCAGAAGCCTTTCCCCGGACGAAGCGGCCGCCCTTCAAAAGGCGATCGAGCAAGCCAAGGAGCGTGAGTGATGGACATGTCCTTCTTTGCCGAAATGGCGTGGAAATCGGCGCTGATCAGCGGCGCCGCCCTGATGCTGGCCTTCGTCCTGAGGTCGCGCTCGGCCGCCGACCGCGCGCTCGTGCTCCGGATCGGGGTGGCGATGCTCCTGCTCATGCCGCCGATCGCGATGCTCCTTCCGTCGCTCCAGATCGAAGCCTGGGCTGCGCCGGAGGCGCCCCTCCCGGCTGATTATCTCGCCGCGTCCGAAATGGCCCTCGCCGGCTATTCGGCAGGTAGCCTGACGGCGGTCGAGCCGACCATCTGGGACGATCCCACGCCGCTCATCCTCCTTGCCTATCTCGGCGGACTGGTCATGGCCGGTTCGCGGCTCTTCGCCGGCCTGTGGATGCTCGGCCGCTGGACCCGGGCCGCAAAGCCGGTCACCTGCCCTCTATGGCTGGCGGCGTTCGAGCGCACGCGCCGGATCTCGCGCCATTCCGACCGGGTCCGGCTGATGGTGTCAGACCAGGTCCCGTCGCCGCTGAGTTGGGGCTGGCTTCGCCCGGTGATCCTGATCGATCCCGACGCGCTCGCCGATCCGGAGGAAGCGGACGCGATCCTCGCCCATGAAATGGCTCATGTCGCCCGCACCGACTGGCTCGTGCTCATCCTGACCCGGGCCGCTGCGACCCTGTTCTGGTTCAATCCTTTGGTCTGGCTGCTCGAGCGCGAGATCGTCCAGCAGGCCGAGGAAGCCGCCGATTGCGAAGCCGCGAAGAGGGTCGAGCCGGCGCGCTACGCCCAGACCCTTCTCACCTGGGCGCAGATCGAGGCCCGCGCGATTCCGGCGCACAGCATCGCGCCGAAGGACAGCGCGCTGGGCCGGCGGGTGAGGGCGATCCTCGATCGCCGGATCCGCGAGCGCCAGTCGGGATCGCCCTGGACCGCCTTGGCGATGCTGCTCTGCATCGCCATCGCCGGCCCGGTGGCGGCGATGGAGCTGGTCGCCGCCACCCGGGCCGCGCCCCAGGCGCCCGTTGCCCCCAGCGCGCCCGGCGCGCCGGCCGCACCCGCCGCCCTGGCCGCGCAAGCACTCCCGGCCGCGCCTTCGGCGCCGGCGGCACCGGAAGCGGCCTTCCCCCCCGACGCACCGCTTCCGCCCGGAGCGATCCACATCGACATTCCCGATATCGGCCCGGTGATCGACGCCGCCTTGGCCCAGACCCTGCCGCAGATCCCGACGATCGTCGCGAGCGCGATGGCGGCCGCCCATCCGCACCCGGCGGAATGGGCCGGGCTCAGCCCGGAGGAACGGCGCGAGCTTCTCGAAGATCGTCGCGAGGCTTTGCGCGAGGCGGCGCAGGCGAGGGTGGAGGCGCTTCGCGAGGCGGGTCATGCCCGCAGCGAAGCGCTGCGCGAAGCCGCCCGTGCCCGGGCCGAGGCTCGGGTCGACATCGCCGAGGCTCAGCGCGCCGGCCGTGAGGCCCGGAGCCGGGTCCGGGTGTCGATGCGCCACGGTGCCGAGGGCATGCTGCGCGGCGCCGAAGGCATGGAGCGCGGCGCCGTCCGGATGGAGCAGGAAGCGGAGCGGCTTCGAAGCGACCGCGCCTATCGCGAGCGGCAGATCGCCCGAGCCCGCGAGCGCGGCGAGACGGTCACCCACGAGGATCTGATCGAGGCCGCCGAAGGCATGCGCGAAGGGGCCCAGGGAATGCGCGAAGGCGCCCAGGGCATGCGCGAAGCCGCCCGCGACATGGCCGACGACAATAGTCACTGATCCCTGAAGCAGCAGGGAGGATGGCGGGCGCCGAAAAGCGTCCGCCATTTTCATTGGTGGCTCTTCATCATCGTAAGGGCTTGAGTCGTTTCGGCAGCCGCCGCATGCTCCCACTTCAGCCCCGGGGGAGAGACGGATGCGGTGGATCGGATTTGCGGTGGCGGCCGTGCTGGCCGCGGCGCCGGTGGCAGCGCAGGAATCGCCTGCGGCGCTCGAGCCTCACGAGCAGCAGGCCCGGACGATCTTCGAGCGGCTGATCAGCTTCCGGACCGCTCAAGGCC
>CAMPIH010000183.1 GCA_946886275.1 uncultured Sphingosinicella sp. | reverse complement strand
CAATTGCGGGTGTCCCGAGCAGAGCCTAAGCAGCTCTGCGCCGACATAGCCGGAGGCTCCGAGGATCGCGACTTCGGTCATCGGCGCCATATGCGATTAGCTGTATAATTATGCAATAGCTTTTGCAGGACGAGGAGAAAAGTTCGATGCCGGAGCTGTTCGGGGCCAATCCGTTCAACCTTCTGCCGCATCTGGCGGCCCTGGCCGTCGCCTATCTGCTCGCTCTTCCGATCGGCTGGAACCGGGAAAAGCAGGAAAGAAGCGCCGGCCTTCGCACCTTCCCGCTGGTAGCGGTCGCGAGCTGCGGCTTCATCCAGGCGGCGGAATCGATCGTCGGCGACGACCCGGAGGCGATCGCCCGGATAGTCGAAGGGATCATCACCGGCATGGGCTTCATCGGCGGCGGCGCGATCCTTCGCATGAAGGAAAGCGTCAAGGGCACCGCCACCGCCGCCAGCCTGTGGGCGACCGGCGCGGTCGGCACCGCCGTCGGGCTCGGCAGCTACGACGTCGCCATCGTCCTGTCGGTCATCACCATGATCACGCTCTGGGTCCTGTCGCCGCTCAAGTCCGAACTGGTCGGGGAGTCGAGGCACGAGGCGGCGGGCGATGGGCCGGACGACCAAGCCGAGGCTGGCGGGCGCTGACCGTTCAGGCGTTCAGCCCAATGTCTGGCTGATGGCGAAGCCGGTCATCGAGGGCGTCGCCCAGAAAGCGGTCCTCTGCGGCTCGCGCGCAGCGTCTCGACCGGGATTGGCAGGAACGGGCGCCACGGCGGGTGGGAAGCATTTCGCCCTCAGAGATTTCTGCCCGGGTCGCGCCGCGCTGGATCTGGTCAGCGCCGCGGCCGTCATTTCGCGAACCTCCCGGAGCACCTGGTCCGCCGTCGCTTCCATGACCTGGCCCGGCCGCGACATGGCGTTCTGGAGCGCCTGGGCGAATGCCCCGTGCTGCGTGCCCGGCACGATATCATAGGCCATTCCGCCGATTTCCGACGCGGCGATCAAGGCGATCCGGCCGATCGAGGCCTCGACTCCGGCCGGGTCGTCCCTCAGCCGATCGATCAGTCCGGCGGGGTCCGGCCGGCTGTAGGGGCCCGTTTCCAGGCAGCAATCCAGAACGAGGATGATCCGCCGCGACGGCCGCTGCAGCTCCGCAACGATTTCGCCCAGCCGGGGCGAGCGCTCGACCAGACGTTCCCAGCTCGACGCCGCCATGTTGCCGATCAGGACGGCATCGCCATCGTCATAGGCGCCGTAGCCGGCATAATAGAGGATGACGGTCGAGGAGGCGCTTCGCGCCAGATCGGCAATGGCCCGGCGCATCGTCAGCTCGTCGGGATCTATTCGGACCTCGCCGTCGATACCGCAGGCACGCAGCGACGACGCGAACAGGTTCGCATCTTCGGCCGGGCCTTCAAGCAGCGGTCCGAGATTGGAGTAGCGCGAAATGCCGATCGCCAGGAACTGCGACAGGGGATCGGTCGGCCGCGCGATCGGCGTGGTGTCCGCCAGTTCGGTCCTTCGGCCGAGCAGCGTCAGAGCGGGCAGTTCCGTCTGGTCGTAAACTGACGGATGCTGGGCATGGCCGACGGACGAAGCGAGCCGATGCACCTCGCCCTTGGTCCTCAGCACCACTTCATGGATTGCCGCGTCCGGTTCGAGCCACGGCAGCAAGGCCCTGGTGAAGACGCTGTTGGGATCCGGATCGTCGTCGTGAAGACTGTCCAGGGCCGTTTCCCCCGAGCCCGCCGAATAGATGATGTAGAATCCGACCGGGGCATTGACCGAAGCCAGCCCGCCTTCGACTTGTGGCACCTGGCTGCGCAGCGGGTCGTCGCGACAGGCATCGAGGATGACGATGCTTTGCGACGGCTGCCGCCGGGCGATCTTTTGAAGGACGAGCGGGAGGGGAAGGGACGAATCGCCGATCGCCTCCATCGATCCGACCTGAGTATCCTTCGCCATCAGCAGGTTGGTCTGCTGCATTTGAACGGCATGGCCTGCGAAGAACAACAAGGACGGCACGTCCCGTTCGAGTCCCTCGGAATAGGCCTCGATCGCGGCCCAGAGCTCCGCCGTCGTCGGATCGGGAACCAGCGAGACCCCATAGCCGATGGCTTCGAGCTTCCGGGCGACGGCTTCGGCGTCCGGGACGGCGCGAGTCAGCGTCCGCATCGATTTGTAGCTGTTGACGCCGATCACGAGGGCTTTTGCCTGGGGCGCTTCGGCGGCCCAGGCGGACGTCGGTGCCCCACTTTTTGCGATCAGCGGAAGGCTTGCCAAAAGGCCGAGCGCGCGCCGTCGACTGAGCATCATGGGACCCCTCCCGAACGCGCGATCTTACACCTGAAAAAAGGTCGGCGCTACATGAGCGGTGTCCGCTGTTTCGAGCCGCCGGATCCGAACCTCATTCTTGTGATCAGGTTCACCCCATCCGCTCCCTGGCCCAGTCCTGGACCACTGTCGCCAGCACCTCGAGCGGCATGTCGCCGTTCAGCAGGACCGCGTCGTGGAAACCCTTGATGTCGAAGCGCGGGCCGAGCTGGGCCCGGGCCTGCTCGCGAAGGCGAACGATCTCGTTGTGGCCGATCTTGTAGCTGCAGGCCTGGCCCGGCCAGACGACGTAGCGCTCGACCTCGCTTGTCGCCGAGATTGGGTCGAGTCCGACATTCTCGGTGAAGTAGCGGATCGACTGCTCCCGGCTCCAGCCCTTGGCGTGCATACCGGTGTCCATCACCACCCGAGCGGCGCGGTACATGAAGCTCTGAATCATGCCGATCCGCCCGGTCGGGAAATCGCGATACATGCCGATCTCGTCGGCAAGCTGCTCGGAATAGAGGCCCCAGCCTTCGCCATAGGCCGGAATGCCGATGTTCCGGTGGAGGAGCGGGATCGACTCGTTCTCGAGCACGATCGAGCCCTGCCAGAGATGGCCTGGAATGCTCTCATGGTAGGTGAGCGTCGGAAGCGCCCATTTCGGCCAGATCCGGGTGTCGACGAGGTTGATATAATAAGCGCCTGGCCGTGAGCCGTCGAGGCTGGGCCCCTGGGCGTAGCCGCGCGGCGCCCCGACCTCGATCGCCGGCGGCACTCTCTTCACCTCCATCGGGGAGGTTGGGATCGTGTTGAAATATTCCGGCATGCGGAGCCGAACCGCCTCCATCTGCCGCTCGACGTCGGCGAGAAGCTGCGCTCGGCCGGCGTCGGTGTTGGGATAGAGATAGCGTTCCTGCGCCCGTAGCTGGTTGATCCGGTCGCCGGCGCTGCCCCTGGTCAGGCCTTCCCGGCGAAGCAGAGGCTCCACCTCGGCGGTGAGCTCGGCCATCTGGCGGAGGCCGATTTCATGGGCCTGGTCGGGAGTGAGGCTCGTGCTGGTGTGGAATCGAAGGCATAGATTGTAGAAACGCTCGCCGTCGGGAAGCCGTCCCGCCGCAGGGCTGGTTCCGGCGCCGCGGCGAAGCTCTTCGAGCAAGGCGATCTGGCGATCGAGCGCGGCGGCAAGACGGCCGTCGACGATCGCCGAAGCCTGGGTGGCCCAGTCGCCTTCTATCCCCTTCTCGCCAGCCCGCCGGACGAGCGACCGGACGAGTCCGGCTTCCTCGCCTCGCTCGTTTCGAAGCGCCCTGGTCTGGGTCAGCGCCTTGTCGATGATGTAGGTCGGCGGGACGACTCCGCGGCCCGCATCGGCGCGGGCCTTGTCGACCTCGAAATTCACGTTCCGGGCGAAATCCTCGAGCCTCGAAACATAGGCCTGGGCATCCTCGCGGGTCTCGATCTTGTGCTGGCTGTCGAGGAAGTCGGGCACTTCCTGATAGGAGCCGGTGAGCTGCGACAGGACGTAGGGAACGGGATAGCCGTAGCCGCCGATCCCGCCATAAGGCATTGTCGCTTCCTCGGCCATCCGGTCGCCGAGCCAGCGGACGGTGTCGAGCCAGGCGCGGTCGCGGCCCTGGAGCTGGTCGCGGTCGATCGCCCGAAGCTGCGGCAGATGATCGAGCAGGGCCTGATACTGGGCCATCTTGCCGGCCGGCGAGGAATCGCCGAGGCGGCTCTTGAGATAGGCCCGTTCGCCGGTGTCGAGGCCGAGGCCGGTCGCCATTTCCGGCGAATGGCGAAGCATGCCTTCGAAGATGCTTTCGTAGAGCGATCGCGCCGCGGCGCTCTCCGAACGAGGCTCCAGCCCGGCGCAGCCGGACAGCGCCAGCGCGCCCGTCGCCGCGGCGCT
>CAMPIH010000182.1 GCA_946886275.1 uncultured Sphingosinicella sp. | reverse complement strand
CGCTTCAATCACGAGCCGAAGCGGCCTCGGAAGCTTCTCCTCAACGCCCGCGAGATCAACAAATTCTTCGGCGCGGTGGCCCGCCAGGGAATGACGCTCGTGCCCTTGTCCATCTATTTCAACGCGCAGGGGCGGGCGAAAGTGGAGCTGGCGCTGGCGCGCGGACGAAAGGCCCACGACAAGCGCGAGCATGAGAAGGAAAAGGACTGGAAGCGCGAACAGGGTCGGCTGTTGAGGCAGCATGGCTGACAACATGCTCGGGCGATGGTTGGCGAACAACATGCCGAAGCGGGAGCAGCTCGCCAAGAGCCGCTGGGTCAAGCCGTTCGGCCAGCGAATCCTTCACAGCGAGTTCTGGCGCTTCACCCGGCGCTCGGTCCCGCGCGGTGTCGGAGTCGGCCTGTTCGTCGGGGTCTTCTTTCTCATCCCGGGCGTCCAGATCATCGCTGCCGCCCTCTTCTCGGTGCCGGCGCGTGCGAACATCCCGATCGCCGCGGCGATGACCTTCCTCACCAATCCCTTCACGACCCCGTTCCTGATCGTCGCCTCGATCCCGGTCGGCAATCTGTTCGGCTTCCATGCCGACAAGGCGGCGATTACCGACCTTTATTACAGGAGCGCGCCGATCAGCGAATGGGTCGCCTGGCTCGCTTCCGACGCTGCGCCGGCGATGATCTCGGGTCTTTTCATCATCGCCCTGGCGATGGGCGGGATCGGCTATCTGCTCGCCATCTTCGTGTGGCGCTGGTGGACCGGGCGCAAGTGGCGCCGGCGGGCGTCGCGAAGCTCCGGTCCTTCGATTGATTGAACGAGTCACCCGGCTATATCGGCCGAACGGCTCCTGAACCGAGGAAGAAGATGCGCAACATTCTCTGTCTTCTGGCGGCGTCCACGGCGATCGCCGCCTGCACGACCACCGAGGTCGCCGAAACGCCCGAGGCGAGTGAGGCCGTCGTCACCGAAGCCGCGGCTCAGCCGCAGATCGGGGCCTTCGGCTTCGACCTCGTCGGAATGGACCGCAGCGTCGACCCCGGCGACAATTTCTACCGCTTCGCGAATGGCGAATGGGAGCGGGTCACAGAGATCCCCGCCGACCGTTCCAATTACGGCATGTTCACCTTGCTGGACGATCTGTCGAAGCAGCGTAGCCGGGCGATCCTCGAGGAAGCCGCGCCCGACAGCCGGATCGGCGCCTTCTATGCCAGCTTCATGGACGAAGCCGCGGTCAACGCGGCCGGCCTTGCTCCGATCCGCCCGCTGATCGAGGAGATCGAGGGGATCGGCAGCCGCGAGGCCTGGGCGACGGAGCTCGGACAGCTGTTCCGGCAGGGGATTACCGGGCCGTTCGGCGGCTATGTCGCCACTGACGACCGAATCCCGACCGAGATGATCATGAGGCTGACCCAGTCCGGGCTCGGCCTGCCCGACCGCGATTATTACCTTCGCGACGATCCCTCTTTGGTCGAGAAGCGCAATGCCTATCGCGACTATCTCGGCCGGCTTCTCACCCTCGCCGGGGAATCGGGCGCCGCCGAGCGGGCGGCTGCCGTGCTTGCCCTCGAATCCCGGATTGCTGACGTCCATTGGACCCGGGTCGACAGCCGCGACGACGAGAAGACCTACAATAAGAGGTCGCTGACCCAGCTCGCCTCGGAAGCGCCTGGGTTCGACTGGAGCCGCTTCTTCCAGGAAGTCGGGATCGCCGACCAGGCGAACGTGCTGGTGTCCCAGCCGAGCGCTTTCACCGGAAGCGCGCGGATCATCGCCGAAACGCCGCTCCCGGTCCTCAAGGACTATCTGCTTTTGCGTGCTCTGGATTCCTACGCGCCCTATCTCTCGAGCCAGTTCGTCGACACCCATTTCGCCTTCCGCGGAACCGTCCTCAACGGAACGCCCGAGAACGAGCCGCGCTGGAAGCGGGGCGTCAGCCTCGTCACCCTGATGATTCCCGACGATATCAGCCGGATCTATGTCGCAAGGCATTTCCCGCCCGAAGCCAAGGCGGCTGCGGACCGGCTGGTCGGCAATCTCATCGCGGCGATGGATCAGCGGCTCGCCAATCTGAGCTGGATGGCGCCGGAGACCCGGACGAGGGCGCGGGCCAAGCTCGCCGCGTTCACGCCCAAGATCGGCTATCCGGACAGCTGGCGCGATTATTCGAGCGTCGCGGTGAGCCGCGACAATCTGATCCAGAACATCGCCAACGCGACGAGGTTCGAATATCAACGGCAGCTCGACAAGCTCGGCGAGCCTGTCGACCGAAGCGAATGGTTCATGACTCCGATGGAGATCAACGCCTACGCTTACACCAGCTGGAACGAGATCGTGTTTCCGGCCGCGATCCTCCAGCCGCCCTTCTTCGATCCCAATGCCGACGACGCGATCAATTATGGCGGCATCGGCGCGGTCATCGGGCACGAGATCAGCCACCATTTCGACGATCAGGGCAGCAAGTACGATCAGAGCGGAGCGCTCAACGAATGGTGGACGCCCCAGGACCGCGAGCGCTTCAATGCCCTCACCGCCCAGCTCGTCGCCCAATATGACCTGTACGAGCCGCTGCCCGGCCATCGCGTTCAGGGCCAGCTGACGCTCGGCGAGAATATCGCCGATCTTGCGGGCCTGACCGTTGCCTACGACGCCTACCGGCTCAGCCTCGGTGGCAGCCCGGCGCCGGTCCTCGCCGGCTTCAGCGGCGATGAGCGTTTCTACCTGGGCTGGGCGCAGATCTGGCGGCGGAAATATCGCGAGGCCAATTTGCTGCAGCGGCTGCTGACCGATCCGCATTCACCCTCGGAGCAGCGGGTCGCCGTCGTCCGCAACCTCGATCCCTGGTACGGCGCCTATGAAGTGACCGCGGACGACACCTTGTACCTGCCGCCGCAGCGGCGGGTACGGATCTGGTAAGCCCAGGCGTGAGCGCGGCCGCGGTTTCCCGGCGAACCGCCGATCTCGTCCTTTTCGGCGGAGCGGCTCTGGTGTCCGCGGCGCTTTTGCTCTGGACCGTTCGCGATCCGAACTTCGCTCTCGTCTTCCTCGCCGGACTGATCGGCACGGGCGGACTTCTCCTGCTCGTCGGCAAAAGGCCTGCCGCCGCAATCCAGGAGCTCGCGCCGGACGAGTCGACCGACATGTCGGTTCTTCGCGCCGCCCTGGACTCGGCGGGAGATTCGGCGGCTCTGGCGGTGACCGATCATGAGGGCAACCTGCTCTGCGCGAACGGCGTCTGGGGCGAATGGTTCGGCGCCGCCACGTCGCCGCGCGAGCTGACCGAGGATCCGGAGTCGGCGGGGCCCTTGCGGGAGGCCGCGCGCGGGGCGCGGCGGCAGGGCGTCGGACGGGCCGAGCAGGTGGCGATCGGCGCGTACAGGCTGAGGGCTCAGGTCCGCTCTACGGGAACGAGCGAACATCTGCTGTGGCGCCTCAGCCGAGCCGATGGCGCCGATCTGGGAGCGGAGGCGAAACGGCTGATCGCGGGTGAGGGCGGGAAGCGACTGAGCGAGGCCGGACTGATGGCCGTCGTCACCGGTCGGGATGGACGGATCCTCTCGGCCAACTCCGCCTTCGTCCATCGCGCTGCCGGGGACGAGCCTTATGGTCTCGAAGGGACCGGTCTTGCCGACCTCCTCATCGCCTCGGAAGCCGGCCATTTCTCCTTCATCGCCGAGGGCAAGGAAGGGCCGCCGCTTCGGATCATCCAGGTGCCTGCGGGTGGCGACGGCGACGAGGCCTCGGTCTTCCTGATGCTCGACGACCTGCCCGGCGCCGGCATCGGCGAAGACGAGAATGCCCATATTCACGCCTTGCTCGACATCCTGCCGCTCGGCCTCGCTCTGGCGGACACGGATGGGCGGTTCACCTTCCTCAACAAGGTGTTCCGCCGGACCGTCGGCCTGACTCCTCAGGAACGACCGTCCTGGCCAGGCGATCTCGTCGTCGACGAGGACAAGGCGGCCGTTTCCGACGCCGTCAGGCGCTTCGCGCGCGGACGTGCCCTTTCGGGCGACCTGGCGGTACGGCTCAAGACCAACCCCGAAGAGCCGGTGGCGATGACGGTCGCCGGCGCGCGTGGCCTCGGCAGCGCCGCCGTCCTCCTCAGCCTCAAGGACAATAGCGAGGAAGCGAGGCTCAAGCGCGAGATCGCCCAGGCGACGAAGATGCAGGCGGTCGGACAGCTTGCCGGCGGAGTCGCGCACGATTTCAACAATATCCTCACCGCGATATTGGGCACTTGCGACCTCATGCTGATGCGCCACACGCCCGGCGACAGCGACTATGACGACATCCAGCAGATCCG
>CAMPIH010000181.1 GCA_946886275.1 uncultured Sphingosinicella sp. | reverse complement strand
CGAATGCCATTTCGCAGCGCGTCAGCGCCTGCACATTATGGTCGGCGACGTTCAGGAGCGATCCTTCGAGGTCGACAAAGTCGCCCGGGATGTGGACGCCGACGATCTGGCGCGCCCCGTCCAGGGTCACCTTGTGCCGAAACGCCAGGCCGGAGAGGATCAGGCAGCTCCGATTGGGGTGCTCGCCTTCGCGGACTACATAACTGGCCGGCTCGAGCGTCTGGATTCGAAAAGGCAAGGAGAGCAAGGCGCGGCGGTCTTCGTCATCGAGGGGCGCGCGCGATTCGAACTTTCGAAGCATCAGTTCGAATCCGGGATGAGAAGGTTTCATTGCGCTCTCCGGCGAGGATGGGCGGGAGCGCACGTGTGTCTCTCAGTCACCGGGACCCGAAGTAGCAGACCCGGCGATACCCAGACATTATCACAGGAGCATCCGGGCAAATCTATCATATGATGGATTGTTGCCGATCAATTTCGGTCAATTTTCCGCCGGGCGAAAGGATCGCGAGACCTTTCCTTCAACCGATGAGCTCAGCGCAGGATCTCGACCGCGTCGCTGAAGGTCAGGGTGAAAACGGCACGCCCTTCCGAGTCGACCACTTCGACCCGTCCTGAAAGATCGATCCGCCCCTGGATAGCGTCCTCTGCGACGAGAGAACGCACCCCCTTTAGGGCCTCGGACCGGACTTCGGCCATGCCCGGTAGCTCGCGGCCTTCCTCGTCCTGGACGAACCCGCTGCGCTCATGAAGGTTGAAATGGTAGCGCTCCATTCACACCCTTCTCACAGAAGATCGCCGACTCGTTCCGAAACGCGCGGGTCGTGCGCTTCGGTCCGCTCCAGATGGAGGTAGGCGCCGTTGAACTTGCCCGCTTGTTTCAGGCCTTCCGGGTCGAGCACCTTCAGCACCTTTCCCTTCAGCTGGATCAGATTGTCGTCCCGAAGCTGCTTGAGGGTGCGATTGACGTGAACCGTCGTCATTCCGGTGGCGTCGGCCAGTTCCTCCTGGGTGACCGGAAAATCGAAGCAATCGTCTCTTGCCTGACCGATCATCCGGAAACGGATCAGCATCTCGTAGAAGAGATGGGCGAGCCGCTCGCGCGCATCGCGCCGCCCATGATCGATGATTCGTTCCCGGAGCACGGCCGAATCGGTCATCGTGCTCCACCACAGAGCCCGAGTCAGTCCCTGCATCTCGGTGATCAATTCCTTGACCAGATCGGCCGCGATCATCGCGCAGCGTGTCTCGGTGACCGCGGCAATGCCATGATCCATCTCGGACAGAACGAAGACCTCGATGTCGCAAAGGTCGCCGGGGATGAGAAAGGCCATGATCTGGCGGCGCCCGTCCGGCAGGATCTTGTAGCGGGCGGCCAGCCCGGAAAGGACGAGGTGGATATCGTCGACATGCTCGCCTTCGCGAAGAACGTCCTGCCCGGCATACCAGATATGCGTTCGGGCCGAGGCGAGCTCGTCGAGCCGCTGAATATCCTCCGCCGAGAAGGCGGTGAATTGCTCGAGCTTCATGGTGAGGGGATTAGTCATTGCCGGCCTCGCTGGCTTCCTGCCCTGAACGACAACGAAGAGAGAATAACATATGTTGCCCCGCCCTAGCGGGGGCGCGGTTCGAGATAGAGATAATTCGGGTTGAACTCCGCGATCCGCTCGAGGCCCTTGCGGTCCTGGATTGTCACTCGCGCGCCGCGAAACTCGACAAGACCCTGTTCGCGGAGCGCCTTCAAGGTCCGGTTCACGTGAACGGGCGTGAGCCCGAGACATTCCGCCAGGTCGGTCTGAGTGAGATCGAGCCTGTATCCATGCTCGTCGGCAAGACCGACCAGCCCGAGCCGGATCTGGAGCTCGCAGAACAGGTGAGCCACTCTCGACAGCGCCGAGCGCCGGCCCAGCGAGAGTTCCCACTCCCGGTGGATCGCGGCATCCAGATTGGTGGCGAACCAGAAGAGGCGAGTGAGATGGGGGTGGGTCTCCGTGATCGCCTTCAAACGCTCATGCGGAACGATCGCTACTCGGCACGGCGTCAGCGTCAGGACGTTGTGGTCGAGCCTCTTCAGGGTGAAGCTGTGCAGGTCGGCGAAGTCGCCGGCGACGTGAAGCTCGGTGATCTGCCGCTGGCCGTCGCGGAGATCCTTGTAGCGGCACATGATTCCGTCGAGCAGAAGCATGGAGGACGAAAGCTCGACATCGGCCCGGATGACGGTCTGGTCGGCGCGAAAATCCTTTGTCTCCGCGACGGCGCCGCGGATCGCCTCCTCTTCCTCGGCGGAAAGCTCGTCCCGCGCCCGAAGCTTCATGAGATGAGCTTCGATCATTCAGCTCCCTGTCGGGGAGGGTGAACGGGCAGCGCCGGGAGACGGTTCCGAGTCGGACCTAGCGGGTGCCCGGAGACTGCCGATTGAGGTGAAGATAATTGGGATTGAACATCGATATCCGCTTCAGAGCGTCGAGATCGGGGACGACGAGCCTCCTCCCGCTCGTCCGGACGAGGCCCCGGCCGCGGAGGTCCTGAAGAGTCCGGTTGACGTGGACCGCGGTGAGGCCCGTCGCGTCGGCCAGGTCCGTCTGGGTGAGCGGCCAATCACAGCTATCGCCGTCGCTTAGGCCAAGGCTGCTCAGGCGAATGAACATTTCGCAGAAGACATGGGCGATCCGCTCGAGCGCCGTTCGCTGCCCGACATTGGCGACCCATTCGCGGGCGACGGCGGCATTGACCAGCTCGTTGAGCCAGAGTGCCCGGGTGATCTCGGCGCTCTGCGCCATCAGCGCCTCGAAATCGGCGGGTCCGATCTCCGCATATTTGAGCGGCGTTATCGAAGCGATCGAATGGTCCATCTCGCCGAGGATGAAGACATTGGCGTCGCACAGGTCGCCCGGAACGAAGAAATGGACGGTCTGGCGGCGGCCATTGGGCAGCTGCTTGTAACGGCAGGCCCAGCCCTCGAGGACGAGGTTGACCGACTTGGGCTTGTCCCCCTCGCGGATCAGATCGCGGCGCGCGGGAAGCTCGCGCACGGTGCGGGACGCGGCGCGGCAGATGAGATCCCGATCTTCGGTGGAGAGCCTGGCAAAGGCTTCGAGATTCAGTTTCAGAGCGGCACCGTGGTCGAAGGAATGTTATTCACACAACGACTTACCGAGAGGCAGGCGCGCCCTCGCTCATCTATGTTAAACTAACCGCAGTGGCCGAATAAAAGTTTCATGGCCGTGCCCCGGAGGGGGCGTCTCCCATCGAGATCAGCGCCTGATTTCCCTGATCGCGTCGCCGGCCACCATGAACAAGCGAGTCGGATCGCCGGCCGCAATGACCAGCGGCCGCCCTGCGAACAGCGAGAGGAAGACGTGGATCTCGGTCGGCAGGGGATCGAGCAGGTGGGTGACCGCGATCGGCCCGGCCTGGCTTCCGGCCGGAACCTCGCCGACGTCGACATTGAGGCAGCCGCGGCTGAAGTCGCGGGACTCGGTGACGCTTCCGTCGGAACCGACGGTCGATCGGAAATGGCCGCCGAGCGGAAGCCGGCTTCGCGACGCGGGAGCGCTGATCCGATAGATGTGGACGGGATCGTCGGCCGCCTCCGGCGGGATGGCGAGGACGTTGAACGGCTGATTGGTGCAGGCCCGCTGATCGTCCGATTCCGATGCGGCGCGGGCGCGGGCCATCCGCTCCGCAATGCCGCTGAGCGGCGGCCGGTCACCGGTCAGGAAGGTTTCCCGCGAGACGGCGCGGCCGCCAAGGATTGTCGCCCGGTAGATCGCGACCGGACCCGAATCGCTGTCGCCGTAAAAGGTCACAGCCATCGCATTGCCTTCAGGCTCCGCCACCCAGCCGGTAATGCCGGCGGCCGCCGGATCGGCGACCCGGCTCAGCATGTCTTGGGTGGCGAGCATTCCGGCACGGGCGATGGCGAAAAGCTGCCGGCCCCGAGCCGCCGCAAGCTGCATTTCGGCGCGCTGCTCTGCATCGACGGGGGGCGGCGGCGACGATGGGGCCGCCGCGGTCGGAGCGGCCTGCGACGCCTCGGCCGCCTGGACCTCGGGCTCGCCGGAGGCCGGCACGGCCGCGGTCTCTGCCTCCGCCTGAGGCGCTTGAGCCCCGGCTTCGTCCGTCTCCTGAGCGGCTTCGGGCCCTGCGTTCTCTTCCTGCGCCGCCTCTTCCGGAGCTGCTTCTTCCGGCGGCGAATCGCTGAGCTGGTTCACCGTACCCGAAAGGCCGGAAAGGCCGAACTCCGGCGGCGCTTCCGTGCCTGCCTGGTCCGGGTCCTGAGCGGGGGCGGCGACGGCGAGCGCGGCAGCGGCAACGCCGGTGAAGAGA
>CAMPIH010000180.1 GCA_946886275.1 uncultured Sphingosinicella sp. | reverse complement strand
ACTGATCGATGATCACCTGGGCGCCGTTGACGAAGTCGCCGAACTGCGCCTCCCACAGAACGAGCGTGCGCGGATCGGCGAGCGAATAGCCATATTCGAAACCGAGCACGCCGAATTCGGAAAGCGGGCTGTCGCGAACCTCGAAGCGGCCGGGCCCGACCTTGGTGAGCGGGATATATTTGCCGCCGGTATTCTGGTCGACCCAGACCGAGTGGCGCTGGCTGAACGTGCCGCGGGCGCTGTCCTGGCCCGACAGCCGGACCTGCGACCCCTCGCGAAGGAGGGTGCCGAAGGCGAGCGCTTCGGCCGTGGCCCAGTCGAAGCCTGAGCCGCTGTCGAACATCTCGCGGCGGGCGTCGATGACCCGCTGAAGCGTCTTGTGGACGGCGACGTCGGCCGGGACATTGGTGAGGATCTGGCCGATCTCGCGGATCATCGCCTCGTCGACGCTGGTGCCGACGTTACGGCGCTCGGTGACCGGGGTGGAGGGCCGGTTGAGGCCGGTCCAGCGTCCCTCGAACCAGTCGGCCTTGTTCGGAAGATAGGATTTCGCCGCCTCGAACTCGTTCTCGAGGAGCCCGGTGAACTGCTCGACCTGGCCGTCGACCCAGGCCTGATCGACCACCCCTTCGCCGATCAAGCGCTCGGAATAAAGAGTCGAGATCGGCGGATGATTGCGGATCGCCGCATACATGAGCGGCTGGGTGAAGCTCGGCTCGTCGCCCTCATTATGGCCGAAGCGCCGGTAGCACCACATGTCGATGACGATGTCGCGGTTGAAGCGCTGGCGATATTCGATCGCGAGCTTGCAGGCGAAGGTCACCGCCTCGGGATCGTCGCCGTTGACGTGGAGGATCGGCGCCTGGACCGACTTGGCGACGTCCGACGGATAAGGCGACGAGCGTCCGAATTGCGGCGAGGTCGTGAAGCCGACCTGGTTGTTGATGACGAAATGGACGGTGCCGCCGGTGGCGTAGCCGGGAATCCCCGAGAAGCTGAAGCATTCGGCGACGATTCCCTGGCCGGCAAAGGCGGCATCGCCGTGGAGAAGCACCGGAAGGATCTTGTCGCCTTCGGAATCGCCGCGGGCGACCTGCTCGGCCCGGCACTTGCCGAGGACGACCGGATCGACCGCCTCGAGATGGCTGGGATTGGGGAGGAGCGACAGGTGAACCTTGATGTCGTCGAACTCCCGGTCCGACGACGTGCCGAGATGATATTTGACGTCGCCCGAGCCGCCGACATCCTCGGGATTGGTGGCGCCGCCGGCGAATTCGGAGAAGATCGCCCGGTAGGGCTTGCCCATGACGTTGGCGAGGACGTTGAGGCGGCCGCGATGGGCCATGCCGATGACGATGTCCTCGACCCCGTAGACCCCGCCATATTTGATCACCGCCTCGAGCGCCGGGACCATCGATTCGCCGCCGTCGAGCCCGAATCGCTTCGTGCCGACATATTTGCGGGCGAGGAATTTCTCCCACTGCTCGGCCTGGATGACCTTGGCCAGGATCGCCTGCTTGCCTTCGGGCGTGAACCTGATCTCCGCCTCGCGGCCTTCCATCCGCTCCTGGAGAAAGCGCCTCTCCTCCAGGTCGTTGATGTGCATATATTCGAGGCCGACCTTGCCGCAATAATTGCGGCGGAGGATCTCGACGACGTCGCGGACCGTCGCCTGCTGGAGGCCGAGCGCGCCGCCGAGATAGACGGGCCGGTCGAGCGCCTCGCCGGTGAAGCCGTGGAATTCGGGGGTGAGATCGGCCGGCATGTCGCGCTTGACGAGGCCGAGCGGGTCGAGATCGGCGGCGAGATGGCCGCGCACCCGGTAGGTGCGGATGAGCATCATCGCGCAGATGCTATCGTTCGCAGCCTGCTCGACGTCGGCGCCGGAGCGGCCGGAAGCGACGGCGGCCTCCTTCGCCCTGGCCGCCACCTTCTCGATCGACATGCGGGTCGGATCGAGGCCGCCATTGACCTCGTCCAGCTCGATCAACGGCCAATATTCGCGTGCCCAGCTCGGGCCCGGCTCGCGATCGCCGAATGTGTCCACGTCTTTCAGCCTTCCCATAAGCCTGGACGAGCGCGCCCGGGCCTTAGAATATTCGTCAGCCCTTCAAAAGCGCCGCAAGCGTCGTTCCGAGCTCAGATGGGCTCGGGCTGACCCTTATTCCAGCCGCTTCCATCGCCTCGATCTTGCTTTCGGCGCCGCCCTGGCCTCCGGAGACGATCGCCCCGGCATGGCCCATGCGGCGGCCCGGAGGCGCGGTCCGGCCGGCGATGAAGCCGACGATGGGCTTGGAGCGGCCGTTCCGGGCCTCGTCGGCGAGGAACTGGGCGGCCTCCTCCTCGGCGCTTCCGCCGATCTCGCCGATCATGATGATCGACTTGGTCTCGTCGTCGGCAAGGAACATCTCGAGCATGTCGATGAACTCGGTGCCCTTGACCGGATCGCCGCCGATCCCGACCGCGGTCGTCTGGCCGAGGCCCTCGTTCGTCGTCTGGAACACTGCCTCGTAGGTGAGGGTGCCCGAGCGGCTGACGATCCCCACCGATCCCTTGCGGAAGATGTTGCCCGGCATGATTCCGATCTTGCACTCCTCAGGGGTGAGGACGCCGGGGCAGTTCGGCCCGATCAGCCGCGACTTCGAGCCGGACAGCGCCCGCTTCACCCGGACCATGTCGAGCACGGGAATGCCCTCGGTGATGCACACGATCAGAGGCAGTTCGGCGTCGATCGCCTCGAGGATGGAATCGGCGGCGAAGGGCGGCGGCACATAGATGACGGTGGCGTCGGCGCCGGTCCGATCGCGGGCTTCGGCGACGGTGTCGAACACGGGCAGCCCGATATGGGTCCGGCCGCCCTTGCCCGGAGTGACTCCGCCGACCATCTTCGTCCCGTAGGCGATCGCCTGCTCGGTGTGGAAGGTTCCGGTCTCGCCGGTCATTCCCTGGGTAATGACTCGGGTTTCCGAATTCACCAGTATCGACATTCAAAAGCCTCCGATGGCCCGGGCAATCATCTTGTTGCCGCTGAGGCCGAACAACGCGCGGGCCGGGCTGCCCAGCGAAACGCAAAACTTGTCTTCGGTAACGCCGCCCTTCCCTCCCGGCTCCGACTCGCCCCCCATTCCCGCCGAACCGGAAGATCGACGGAGGCTGACGGCAGGGCGGGCTGGAAAGCGGCGACGATCATCAGGCGAGGCTGCTGTCGATCCCCTTGCAGGCTTCGAGCAGCTCCTTCACCGCATCGACGGAAACCTGGAAGTTCGCCTTGGCCTCGTCCTTCAGCTCGATCTCGACGATCTTCTCGACTCCGCCGGCGCCGATGACGCAGGGAACGCCGACATAGAGATTGTCGACCCCATATTGGCCGCTCAGGTGGACGGCGCAGGGCAATAGCCTCTTCTTGTCCTTGAGGTAGGATTCGGCCATCTCGATGCCGCTTGTCGCCGGGGCGTAGAACGCCGAGCCGGTCTTCAGCAAAGCGACGATCTCGCCGCCGCCGGAGCGGGTGCGCTGGACGATGGCGTCGATCCGCTCCTTCGTCGACCAGCCCATCTTGATGAGATCGGGGATCGGGATCCCGGCGACGGTCGAATATTCGACGACCGGGACCATCGTGTCGCCGTGGCCGCCGAGGACGAAGGCGGTGACGTCCTGGACCGAGACTCCGAATTCCTCGGCGAGGAAGTGGCGGAAGCGTGAGCTGTCCAGCACCCCGGCCATGCCGACCACCATGTGATGGGGGAGACCCGAAAATTCGCGAAGCGCCCAGACCATCGCGTCGAGCGGGTTGGTGATGCAGATGACGAAGGCGCCCGGCGCGTTCGCCTTGATGCCCTCGCCGACGGCCTTCATCACCTTGAGGTTGATTCCGAGCAGGTCGTCGCGGCTCATGCCCGGCTTGCGCGCCACTCCGGCGGTGACGATGATGACGTCGGCGCCGGCGATGTCGGCATAATCCTGGCTGCCCTTGAGCTTGGCGTCGAAACCTTCGACCGGGCCGCACTGGGCGAGGTCGAGGGCCTTGCCCTCCGGGACGCCTTCGACGACGTCGAACAGGACAATGTCGCCCAGTTCGCGTGCAGCGGCCAGATGAGCGAGCGTGCCGCCGATATTGCCGGCACCGATAAGCGCGATCTTGTTGCGAGCCATGGGGCCCTCCACCCTTTCCGTCTTCAGAAGCGAGGAGGCTGCGGGACGCAGCCGGGAACGTGGCGTCCGCTTAGAGCCTGTCCCCTTCATATGGAAGCCCCGTGATCGACCGAGGAGGTGTGCTGGGTAGGAGCTCGGCGCACTCCGCTCATTCGGGCTCGCCATGGCCGGCGGCAAGATAATCGAGCGA
>CAMPIH010000179.1 GCA_946886275.1 uncultured Sphingosinicella sp. | reverse complement strand
AGCGGCGATCATCGAGGTGGTCGTCGTCTTGCCGTGGGTGCCGGCGACGGCCACCGTCGATTTCAGCCGCATCAGCTCGGCGAGCATCTCCGCTCGCCGGACCACCGGGATTCGTCGGGTATAAGCGGCCTCGACCTCGGGATTGTCCTTCCTGATCGCCGTCGAGACGACGACGACCGCGGCGTCGCCGAGATTTTCGGCGCGGTGACCGATGCCGACCGGGATGCCGAGCTTGCGCAGGCCTTCGACGACATAATTGTCGGCGATGTCGGAGCCCTGCACCTTGTAGCCGAGGATATGCATCACCTCGGCGATGCCGGACATGCCGATTCCGCCGATTCCGACGAAATGGATCGTGCCGATGTCGGTGCCCACGCCCTTCATGCCGGAACCCCGCCCGGCATCGAGCGAAGCACGTTCTCGCGAACGAATTGCGGATCGGCGCCTGGGTGGCGCCCGACTCGCTCGACCAGATCGGCAAGATCGCGGGCGGCGTTCGGACGGCCGACCGAACGCGCCCGGGCGGCGGCGTTGGCGAGCGATTCCGGGTCGAGCCCGAGCTTCTGCATCTGCTTGGCCAGCTCGATCGCGGTGAAGCGGCTCTGGGCGATCGCCCGAGCGCCGCCCGCCTTCGCCATTTCGCGCGCATTGACGGTCTGGTGATCGTCCGTCGCGCTGGGCAGCGGGATCAGGATCGCCGGCCGGCCCGCGGCAGTGAGCTCGGCGATCGTCGACGCGCCGGCCCGGGAAATGACGAGATGCGACCAGGCGAGGCGATCGGGAAGGTCGGGTAGATAGGTTGCGAGGTCGGCCGGAATTCCGAGCTCCGAATAACGGTGGCGGACCCGCTCGATATCCTCGGCGCGGCATTGCTGGGTGACCTGGAGCCGGCGGCGGAAATGTTCAGGCAAAAGCGCCAGTCCCTCGGGAACGACGTCGGACAGGATCGACGCGCCCTGGCTTCCGCCGGTGACGAGAAGCCGGAAAATGCCCTCCTCGCCAAGCGCCGGAAAAGGCTGGTCCCGAAGCGCGAGCACCTCTTCGCGGACCGGATTGCCGACGAGATGGACCTTGTCGCCGGCATTGCCGGGGAGCCGCTCCACTTCCGGATAGGCGGTGGCGATCGCGTCGACCCGGCCGGCTACGAGGCGATTGACCCGGCCGAGGACCGCATTCTGCTCGTGGATCAGGGTCGGCACCCGGGCTGCCCTTGCCGCCAGCAGAGCCGGGAAGGCCGGATAGCCGCCGAAGCCGATCACCGCCGAGGGGCGGAAGGTCTGGTAGAGCCTGAGCGCCATCGACCGGCCGGTAAGGATGCTTCGCGCCGCCTTGAACCAGCCGATCGGGCCGCCGCTCAGCCGTCCCGCCGGGAGGACGTGGACCTGGACCTTGTCGAAAAGGCCGGGGATCCGGGCGCCGCGATCGTCGGTGATGAGCGCCACCCGATGGCCGCGGACCATCAATTCCTCGGCCAAGGCATGGGCCGGGATCATGTGGCCGCCGGTTCCGCCCGCGGCGAGAACGAAATGACGCGACATCACCATCAGCGAAGACCGCTCCATTTCACGACATAGGGGGAGCGATGAAGGAACGGGTTGCGCCGGCTGAAGGCCAGGAGAAGGCCGAAGCCGACCGACAGAGCGACCATCGAGGATCCGCCATAGGAGATGAACGGCAGGGTCATGCCCTTGGACGGCGCGATGTGGACGTTGACCGCCATGTTGATCAGCGCCTGAAGGCCGAACTGGGTGACGAGGCCGGCCGTGGCGAGGACGAGGAACTTGTCCTCCTCGTGGAGGAGCCGGATCATCACCCGGGCGACGATCGTCATGTAGAGGATGGCGATCGCCAGGCAGGCGATGATCCCGAACTCCTCGCCGATCACCGAGAAGATGTAATCGGTATGCGGCTCCGGAAGCGAGAATTTGCGGGTGCCCGCACCCGGCCCCACCCCGAACAGCCCGCCGGCGGTCAGAGTCCGAAGCGCCGATTCGACCTGGTAATTGTCGCCCTCGGAGAAGAGGAACCCGTCGATCCGCTGAGTCGCGACGTCATAGAAGAAATAAGCGAGAACCACCGACACGAGTCCGGCGATCCCGAGGATCCCGAGCATCCGAAGCGAGGCCCCGGACAGAGCGAGCAGCATCACCCAGGCCGAAACGAAGATGATCGTCTCGCCGAAATTGGGCTGCTGCATCAGAAGCAGGGCGACGATGCCGGTGATCAGGGCCGTCAGCGGCACCATCGGCAGCGACTGGTCCTTCTCCTTCAGCGACAACAGCCAGGCGATGCTGACGATGTAGAGCGGCTTGAGGAATTCGGAGGGCTGAAACTGGGTGAAGCCGACTCCGAGCCAGCGGCGGGCGCCGTTCACTTCCTGGCCGATCATCGGGACGAGGAAGAGCAGAGCGGTGAAGATGACCGCGCCGAGGAGCGACAGGCGCCGGGCGGTCGGCTTCGGAAGCATCGACACGACGATCATGACCGGCAGGGCGACGACGATCCACATCAGCTGGCGGTAGAAATAATGGAGCGAATCGAAACTGATTCCGCCGCCCGAATAACGCTGCGAGGCGGCCGGCGACGCCGCCGCCACCGCGATCAGCCCGATCGAGATCAGGACCGCGACCAGGATCAGGAGGAGCTTGTCGATCTCCCAGAACCAGCGGCCGAGCGCGCTCATGTCGGATCGGCCGAGCCGCCCGGCCATGTTCCTGCCGCCGCCTTGCGCCGCGCCGCTGATCGCCATGCCTAAGCCCCCACTCTCATGCCAACGACTCCACGGCGGCCCGGAACGCGTCGCCGCGCGCCTCATAATCCCTGAACTGATCGAACGACGCGCAGGCCGGCGAGAGCAGGACCACTTCTCCCGAAACCGCCGCCCGGGACGCGCACTGCACCGCCTCGATCAGCAATTCACATTGCCTTACAGGGACTTTCCCCTCGAGCAAGCGGGCAAACATCGGTCCCGCCTCGCCGATCGTATAAGCGGCCCTGACGTGGCCGAGCTGGTCCTCGCAGGGCCCGAGATCCTCGCTTTTGGGAAGCCCGCCAAGGATCCAGTGAACCGCGGGGAAGGCGGCCAGCGCCGGCGCCGCCGAATCCGGATTGGTCGCCTTGCTGTCGTTGACGAACAGCACGCCGTCCCGCTCCGCGACGAGCTCCATCCGGTGCGGGAGCGACCGATAGGTCCGGAGGGCGCGCTCGATCGTCTCGTCCGAAATTCCGATCGCCGAGGCCGCGGCCGTCGCGGCGGCGACGTTCTGGGCGTTGTGGGGGCCCTGCAAGGCGGGCCAGCGCGACTGGTCCTTCACGTCGGCCGACGACACCCGGCACAGCCGCCCCTTCACCCGTTCGGCCGCCCGCCGGGTGAAATCGTCGTCGGTGGCGATGACGGCGACATGGTCGGCCGACTGCATCTCGAACAGCCGCGCCTTGGAATCGGCATAAGCTTCGACCCCGTCATAACGGTCGAGATGATCCGGGGTGATGTTGAGGAGAACGGCGACGTCGCAGTCGAGGCCGTGGGTGAGATCGATCTGGTAGGACGAAAGCTCGAGCACATAGACCCCGTCCTCGGGGAGCGGCTCCTGGCTCAGGATCGGGTAGCCGATATTGCCGGCCATCGTCGCCGGCAGCCCGGCGGTCCGGGCGATGTGGCAGACCAAAGCGGTGGTCGTCGACTTGCCGTTGGTGCCGGTAATTCCCACCACCTTGTGGCGAGGGAGCGACTTGCGGGCCAAAGCGAACAATTCGATGTCGCCGATGATCGGCACGCCGGAGTCGCGCGCCTTGCCCGTGATCGGGTGGCGGTTGAGCGGTACGCCCGGGGACACGACGATTCCCGAATAGCCGCTGAGGTCAGCGGTAAGCAGATCGCCGATCCGGGCCTTGCCGGCGACGGCGTCGCGCGCCTCCTCGCGATTGTCCCAGGCCAGTATCTCCGCACCGCTGGCGACGAGCGCGTCGACGGTGGCGAGCCCGGAACGGGCAAGGCCCAGCACCGCATATTTCTTCCCGGCGAATGCGGGGCTCGTGATCACCGCAGCTTCAAGGTCGAAAGCCCCGCCAGAGCGAGGACGAAGCTGATGATCCAGAAGCGGATGACGACGGTCGGCTCGGACCATCCCATCTGCTCGAAATGATGGTGGATCGGAGCCATCTTGAAGACCCGCTTGCCGGTCCTTTTGTAGACCAGCACCTGGATGATGACGCTCATCGCCTCGACGACGAACAGGCCGCCGATGATGCCGAGAACGATTTCGTGCTGGGTCGCGACCGCGATCGCGCCGAGCGCCCCGCCGAGCGCGAGGCTGCCCGTATCGCCCATGAAGACGGCCGCCGGCGGCGCGTTGAACCAGAGGAAGGCCAGGC
>CAMPIH010000178.1 GCA_946886275.1 uncultured Sphingosinicella sp. | reverse complement strand
AGCAGGTCATTCCGGGCTCGCGGTGATGCTCGCCCTTCACCCAGCGCACGGTGCCGGTCGAGGCGCGCATGACGACGCTTTCGGTCGTGATGCAGTCGCGGCGCCGCTTGACCCCCTTGAGCAGGGTACCGTCGGTGACTCCGGTGGCGGCGAAGATGACGTCGCCGCTGGCCAGCTCCTCGAGATGGTAGATTCGGTCGAGATCGGTGACTCCCCAGCGCGCGGCGCGGGCGCGTTCGTCGTCGTTGCGGAAGACGAGCCGGCCCTGGAACTGGCCGCCGACGCAACGCAAGGCCGCGGCCGCGAGCACGCCTTCGGGGGCGCCGCCCTGGCCCATATAGACGTCGATCGTCGTGTCCGGATCGGTGACCGCGATCACCCCGGCGACGTCGCCGTCGGAGATCAGGCTGATCCCGCAGCCCAGAGCGCGCAGCTCGGCGATGAGATCGGCGTGGCGGGGCCGATCGAGGACGCAGGCGATGATGTCGCCCGGGGCGACTCCCTTCGCCGCGGCGATCGCCCGGATATTGTCGGATGGCGACCTGGCGAGATCGATGACGCCTTCGGGATAGCCCGGGCCGACGGCGAGCTTGTCCATATAGACGTCGGGCGCGTTGAGCAGATGGCCTTCCTCGGCGATGGCGAGAACCGCCATCGCGTTCACCCCGGCCTTGGCGGTGATCGTCGTTCCCTCGAGCGGATCGAGGGCGATGTCGATCTTGGGCCCGCTGCCCTGGGCGGCGCCGACCTTCTCGCCGATGAACAGCATCGGCGCCTCGTCGCGCTCGCCTTCGCCGATGACGACCGTCCCGTCGAATTCGAGCTGGTTGAGCGCGTCGCGCATCGCCTCGACCGCGGCATGGTCGGCCGCCTTCTCGTCGCCTCGGCCGACCAGCTTCGAAGCCGCGACCGCCGCCGCCTCCGTCACTCGAACCATCTCGAGCACCAGCACGCGATCGAGGTTGTGGCTTGCCTTCATCACTTCATGATTCCCTGTTTGAAAACGTGCCCGCGCGATAAGGGAGCGCCCTGGCATTGTCGAGAAGTGGAGGATCGATGCGGCTGACGGGCTTCAAGGCTTTGAGCTTCGACTGCTACGGCACCCTGATCGACTGGGAGACCGGCCTCAAGTCGGCGCTCGCGCCGCTTGCGGAGCGCGCCGGAAAAGTCGTCGACGACGAGGCGCTGGCCGAGTTCGGCCGGCTCGAGAACCAGATCGAGGCGGCGAATCCGGCCTGGCTCTACCCGTCGGTGCTGGCCGAGGTTCATCGCCGGCTCGCCGACCATTGGGGCGTCGTCCGCGACCCCGACGAGGAATCGGCCTTCGCTGCCTCGGTCGGCCTGTGGCCGGCCTTCCCCGACACCCCAGCGGCCTTGTGCTATCTGAAGCGCCATTTCCGGCTCGTCATCCTGTCGAACGTCGACAAGGCCAGCTTCGCCCTCAGCAATCGCCGGCTCGGGGTCGAGTTCGACCATGTCTTCACCGCCGAGGAGATCGGCTCCTACAAGCCCGATCCGCGCAATTTCGACTTCCTCCTCGACCAGCTCGAGGCGGAGGGGATCGCCAGGAGCGAGATCCTTCATGTCGCCCAGAGCCTCTTTCACGACCATGTCCCGGCCAACCGCATCGGCCTGGCCTCGGCCTGGATCGACCGGCGGGGCGGCAGAGGCAGCGGGGCGACTCCGCACGTCGACCCCGGGGTCCGCTACGATTTCCGCTTCACTGCTCTGGAGGCACTGGCCGATGCCCACCGCGCGGAGGCCGGTCAGGGGGCCGGCGGAGGAACCCAGTGATGAACCCGGACTTGCGGCCCGTGACCGTCGAGGGAAGCTGCCATTGCGGCCGGGTCCGGATCAGCGTGCCGAATGCGCCTGACTGGGTCGCCTCGTGCGACTGCTCGCTCTGCCGGAAGACCGGCTGGCTGCTCGCTTATTATCATCCGGATCAGGTGAAGATCAGCGGCGAGACAATCCCCTATGTCTGGGGCGATCGCCTGATCGGAATCCATCATTGCCCGGTCTGCGGCTGCGGCACTCACTGGTCGGCGCTCGCCGAAGCGCTCGCCGGCGACCTCGACGAGGATCTTCGGCACTCGCTCGAAAACCGGATGGGCGTCAACGCCCGCTTGCTCGACGGCTTCGACCCGGCCCAGGTCGAGATCCGCTACGTGCACAATGCCGGCTAGATCCGGGTGCCTTCGCCGGTCGCGTCCGGAAGATTCGGAGGTTGCGAGCTCTCGACGATATTTCGGGATTTCACGCGAAGGCGCGAAGAGCAGGAAGGCGCGAAGAGTCCGAGCGGCGGACCGGCCTTGAATCCGCCAGGCGAGCGCAGCGAAGCCATCCAGTCCGGCGGTAATGGATAGCTTCGCCGCTTTCGCGCTCGCAATGACGGCGACCTTTGTCGCTGCCCCTTCGCGCCTTCGCGTCCTTCGCGCCTTCGCGTGAAAAATTAGGGAGCCCGGCCAGCCGCGGATCCCGGGACTCTGATGACGAGGCCTAGCCCTGAACAGCTCTTCGAAATGATTCAGCAGGGGAAATCAGGCTGCCACGCCCCTCACCCGTTTAGTTTGAAATCGAAGCCGATCTCGGCGTTGAGCAGCTTGGAGATCGGGCAATTGGCCTTGGCGCCCTGAGCGATCTCGGCGAATCGCGCCTCGTCGATTCCGGCGACGGAGGCGGTAAGGCTGAGGTCCGACCGGCTGACCCTGAAGCCGTCGCCTTCCTTGTCGAGCTTCACCTTGGCGACGGTCTCCAGGCTGCCTTCGCTGAGCCCCTCCTTCGCCAGCGCGAAGGACAGGGCCATGGTGAAGCAGGCGGCATGGGCGGCGGCGATCAGCTCCTCCGGATTGGTGCCGGCGCCCTCCTCGAAGCGCGAGCCGAATCCATAGGCCTGCTTGTCCAGCACTCCGGACTGGGTCGAGACCTGGCCCTTGCCGTCCTTGCCGAAGCCTTCGTAGCGCGCGGTGGCGGTTCGAGTGATCATCGCCTGTCTCCTCTGTCATCTCTGCTGTGCCATGCCCGTGCGCCCGGCACGTCGCGCTGGCAAGGCTCGGCGTCGCCGGATCCGCACAGCCTGGCGAAACGGCCACGGTTAGCCTTGGCCGTGCTACTTCCCGCTCGGCCGAAAAAGGATTATGGGGCTGGACAGATTTCTGGAGAGGATTTCGGCATGCGTGCTTCTCTTTGCCTCGTCGCCGCCGGCTTGAGCCTGCTCGTCGTCCCGGCGGTCGTGACCGCGGCGGACGAGCCCGCCGCCAAGACCAAGACCCAGTCGAAGGACGATCCGAACCGGGTCATCTGCCGAAGGATGGAGGATACCGGCCGGCTCGCAGGCGGTCGGCGGGTTTGCCATACCAAGGCGGACTGGGATCTGCTTGCCGAGCGCGCCCAGAGGGACAGCATGAGCGGCAGGATGACCGGGGGCACCAGCGGCAATTGAGCCGGCGTGGGCAGGCCGGCTGTTCGTACGCTTCCCAGCCTTCGCCCGCATTTGCTCGGGGTGACTCGGCGCCCGTGAAGTAAACCGGCGGTTCAGCCGGCGACCGGGGGTTCCGAATCCAGATCCTTCGCCGCGGCCTTGCGCTCCTCGGTGTCGATCCGCGCCTGATGGGTTCGGGCGGCCCGGTCGGCCATCGCGTCCCAGGCGGCAGCGGCGCCGAGATGGCGGTCGCGGACATTGTCGAGCTTGGCGTCGGAGGCAGCCCGGCGAGCCTCGACGGCGCGTTGGCAGTAGAAGTCGTGATTGAGCGACATGTCTGACCTTTCCTGCTCGATCGGGGAGCGGCGTTCGCCGGCGGAAACCTCCGCCGGCGAGGCCGGTGAGTCTAGTCGACCTGGAGGTTGACCGCGCTGGTCTTGCCGCGCTGGTCCGTCTCGAGGTCGTAGGTGACCCTCTGGTCCTGATCGAGGGTCCTGAGCCCCACCTTCTCGAGAGCGCTGATGTGGACGAATGCGTCGCTCCCGCCGTCCTCGGGGGAGATGAAGCCATAGCCCTTGGAGGCGTTGAAGAATTTCACTTTGCCGATGGTCATGGATCTGGGTCCTTCTGTGCGGCCGCCGAAAATGGCCGGCCTTGCGTGCCCGGGAGAAGCGAGAAGGAGGAAGGAGCCGCAAAGCGCCGAAGACCGTCTTTACGACCGAAGCAGTCCTTCAGATGGGGTTCGCGCCCCCGATTGCAAGTTCCGGAGCCGGTCCGATCGGGTCCGTCGAGACCCCAGGTCGGCCGTTGCGCAGCCGCAGCGATAATAGCTGGCGGGCCGCCAAGGACATGATATTGTTCGCGGGTGCGCCGCGCACTGCGTCGCCATCTTGGGGGGACGAAGATGAAGCCGACGCGCAAGCTCAATCGACGCTCATTCCTTGGCACAGTGGCCGGCG
>CAMPIH010000177.1 GCA_946886275.1 uncultured Sphingosinicella sp. | reverse complement strand
TCGGAAAGATAAGCGCGGCAGATGCCGGCGGTGAATTCGGGCCGCAAGGTGAGGGAATCGCCGCCTCGGTCGGGGAAGGTGTACATTTCCTTCGAGACGATATCGGTGGTCTCGCCGATCGAGCGGGCGAAGACTTCGGTCGCTTCGAACACCGGCATTTCGACGCGCTGAAAGCCGTAGAGGCGACGCAGGCGATCGAAGGCGCCGACGACCGTGTGGAAACGATCCGCCTCTTCCCCCCAGATATCCTGGGTTCCCCTGATCCTCTGCGGGCCCTTGCTCATCGCGCGCCCCTAGACCATTTTCGAGCCGCGTGGAAAGCAGGCGGCGTCGCGGCGGATCGTGCGGGATTCCCGCCGGCACGCTTCCAGCCTCGGCACCGTGACGAATTTCGGCGGAATGCCGGCATTTTCGCTCGCATGGGAGGCGGCGGAAGACTATCGCCCGCGCCCATGAACATCGATCTCGTGCCCGTCGGCGACGATCCGCCCCAGAAAATCAACGTCATCATCGAGGTGCCGCTCGGCGGCGAGCCGGTGAAATATGAGTTCGACAAGAAATCGGGAGCGATCTTCGTCGACAGGATCCTTCACACGCCGATGCGCTATCCGGCCAATTACGGCTTCGTCCCTCATACCCTGGGCGAGGACGGCGACCCGCTCGACGCGCTCGTCATCGCCCGCTCGCCGCTCATCCCGGGAGCGGTCATCCGCGTCCGCCCGGTGGGCGTGCTGCTGATGGAGGACGACAAGGGCGGCGACGAGAAACTGATCACGGTGCCGGTCGATTCGACCTTTCCTTATTATAGCGACGTCGACACGCACGAGGACCTGCCGCCGATCGTCACCCAGCAGATCGAGCATTTCTTCACCCATTATAAGGACCTCGAGCCGGGCAAGTGGGCGAAGCTGAACGGCTGGGGCGATCGCGCTTTGGCGATGAAGCTGATCGGCGAGGCGATCGAAAGGGCCCGGACCGAAGCGACCGTCTAGACCTTGATCGCTTCAGGCGATCAGGCTCTGGACGGCACATCGGGCTTGGGCCACGTTCAGGCCATGAACCGCTTCCTCCTGGTCGCTTCCCCTTTCCTGCTTTCGGCCTGCGCCGCCCTTCCCCGAGCCGAACCGCCCTCGGGATCGGCGATCGTCCTCGACGCCGCCTCGGCGGAATCGCGAACCCGGACGTCGCTCGAGCGGATCGCCGAGCTGAACCCGCGGCTGAACGCGGTGATCGCCGTCGATCCGACCGCGATCGACCAGGCCCGGGCGCTCGACCGAAGTGATTCCCCGCATGGCCCGCTGTTCGGAATGCCGATCCTCATCAAGGACAATATCGAGACGGCCGGACCCTTGCCGACGACGGCCGGAAGCCTGGCCCTCGCCGCCAACGTCACCGGCCGCGATTCGCCGCTCGTCGCTCGGCTTCGCCGGGCCGGGGCGGTGATCGCCGGCAAGGCGAACCTGTCGGAATGGGCCAATATCCGATCCTCCAATTCGATATCGGGCTGGAGCGCGATCGGCGGCCAGGCCCGCAATCCGCACGCGCTCGACCGCAATCCATGCGGATCGAGCTCGGGAAGTGCGGTCGCCGTCGCCGCTGGAATGGTGCCGGCCGCGATCGGCACCGAAACCGACGGCTCGATCACCTGCCCGGCGGCCGTCAACGGCATCGTCGGATTCAAGCCGACGGTCGGGCTCGTCAGCCGGACCCATATCGTTCCGATCAGCGAGAGCCAGGACACGGCCGGGCCGATGACCCGGACGGTGCGCGACGCCGCCCTCCTCCTCGGCGCCATCGCCGGCAGCGATCCGGCCGACCCCGCCACCGCCGAGGCCGATTCCCGGCGGGAGGATTATGCCGCGCGGCTTCGGCCGGACGCCCTTCGCGGGGTGAGGATCGGGGTCATGCGCTTCGCGACCGGCTTCGGCACCGACGCCGTCTTCGAGCAGGCGCTTCAGACGCTTCGCGACCAGGGCGCGATCCTGGTCGACATCGCCGAGTTTCCGAGCCGAGGCGAGATCAGCCGCAACGAGTTCGTCGTCCTGATGGCCGAGTTCCGGTCCGGCCTGAACGCCTATCTCGCGACCACTCCGCCGACGGTGACGAGCCGAAGCCTCGCCGAGATCATCGCCTTCAACCGCGATCATGCCGACGTCGAGATGCCCCTGTTCGGCCAGGACCTGTTCGAACGCGCCGAATCGACCGCGATGGACGAGGCCTATCGCCAGGCGCGCGCCACCAGCCTCAGGCTTGCCGGCGAGGAAGGCATCGACCGGCTTCTTCGCGAGCACAACCTCGCCGCCTTGGTGGGCCCGACCATGCCGCCGGCCTGGCTGATCGACAGCGTCCACGGCGATCAATATCCGGGGGGCGGGGCCGGCGGGCTCGCCGCCGTCGCCGGCTATCCGCACCTGACGGTACCGATGGGCGCCGTTCGCGGCCTGCCGGTGGGGCTGAGCTTCATCGGCGCCAAATGGTCGGACGGATTGATCCTGTCGCTCGGCCACGCCTTCGAGCAGGCGTCGCAGCAGCGGATCGAGCCGCTCTTCATCGAATCGATCGAGGAAAGCGAGGAGGTCGCGCCCCACCTTCGTCCGGCGCCGATCGTCAGGCGGTGAGCTTCAAACCGGCGATGCAGGCGACGATCCCGAAGATCAGGAGCATTCGAAGAGTCGTCACCGGCTCACCGAACCAGCCCATTCCGACGGCGACGGTGCCGATCGCGCCGATCCCGCCCCACACGGCATAGGCCGTGCCCATCGGGATGGTCCGGGCGGCATATTCGAGAAGCGCCATGCTGATCGTGACCGAGACCAGGAAGGCCAGGGTCCAGGGCAGGTTGCGAAAACCGTCGACGTAGCGAAGCGAGGTCGTGAAGCCGACCTCGAACAGGCCGCCGAGAATGAGCCAGAACCAGGCCATCAGGCATGAACTCCCGAATCGACGTCCGCATCCGGCGGCGGGCGCCTCGTCGCGGCGATCAGGCAGGCGATCACGATCATCGCCGCGCCGGCCAGGGTCAGCGGCCGAACCGCTTCGTCGAAGGCCAGGAAACCGATGATCGCCGCCCAGATGAAGCTGGTATATTCGACCGGCGCGAGGTGCTGCGCCTCCGCCCTGGCATAGGCCCAGGACAGGAGCAGGAGCGAGGCGAAGGCGAGCAGGGCCGCGGCGATGATCGCCGGGAAATGGTCCGGCGAAGGCACAACGGCGAGGAATGGCGCCGCGACCAGGAAGGAAACGCCCATCAGGCCGCTGGTGAAGAAGGCGACCTCGACCGGCCGGGCGAGCAGGGCCTGCCGGCGCATCAGGATGATGTTGTAGGCATAGAGGCCGGCCGAGGCGAGGATGGCGAGCGAGCCGGTGAACGCCTCCGCCCCGAGATCGGCTTCCGCCTGGCCGACGAAGATGACGAGGACTCCGGAAAAGCCCAGGAGGGACGCCGCTATCGCCCGCCGCTCGATCTTCTCGCCGAGCAGCAGGGCCGCCAGATAGAGGGCGATGAGCGGAGCGACGAAGGCCAAAGCGATCGCCTGCGCCATCGGCACCCGGGCCAGCCCCCAGAAGAAGAGAAGGGCCATCGGCACCCCGAGAAGGCCGCGCGTGAGATGGACCTTCATCGCCTCCGGCCCCGGCCAGGCGGTACGCCGACCGAAATAGAAGACGGCGGCGATCAGCGCTCCGGCCCCCGTCCGCCACAGGAGCGCATTGTAGGTACCGATCGCCAGCGACAGATGCTTCATCAGGCCGTCCATCGCGGAGAAGAGGGCGATGCCGGCGGTGGCGACGCCAAAGGCGACCGCCGTGCTGTGGCGGTTCATTCGGCGGCGTCGGGAATGGACGACTGGGCCGCCTCGATCTCCGCCGCCTTGGCTTCGACCAAGCGAACGATGTGATCGATCATCTCTTCGTCGCGGACATGATGATCGGTCACTCCGGACAGATAGACCATATGCTTGCCCTGGCCGCCGCCGGTGATCCCGATGTCCGTCTCGCGCGCCTCGCCCGGGCCGTTGACGACGCAGCCGAGGACCGACAGCGACATCGGGGTGCGGATGTGGGAGAGCCTGTCTTCCAGCTTCTCGACGGTCCGGATGACGTCGAAACCCTGGCGGGCACAGCTCGGGCAGGACACGACTCGGACCCCGCGATTGCGGATTCCCAGCGCCTTGAGGATCTCGAACCCGGCCCGGACTTCCTCCTCCGGTTCGGCCGACAGCGAAACCCGGATCGTGTCGCCGATCCCGGCCCAGAGCAGCGAGCCGATGCCGATCGCGCTCTTGACGGTGCCGCCGCGAAGTCCGCCCGCTTCGGTGATGCCGAGATGGAGCGGGCAATCGACGGCGTCGGCGAGCTGGTGATAGGCGGCGACGGCAAGGAAGACGTC
>CAMPIH010000176.1 GCA_946886275.1 uncultured Sphingosinicella sp. | reverse complement strand
CTTGTCCCTTAGCGCCGCGAGCGCGCCGAACGGACCGGCTTCTTCCTCGCTCTTCACCCCCGCCGCCTTGAGGCGGTCCTCGGCGAGCGGCGCCCGCGGATAGGGATCGAGGCTGAGCGACAGGGTCTCGGCGACCGCTTCGCCGACGTCGATCGACGCGCCGTCATAGAAGACGACGTCCATCTCGGACTCGCTGAGCTCGACCTCCTCGTCGGGGCGGGCGGTCTCCGGCTGCGGCCGGAACAATATCTCGAACGGCTCGTCCAGCTCCGCCTCGACCGGCTCGCCGCTGGCGACGCAGCTCTGGACCACCTTGGCTCGAAGGCGGCCCTCGGCCCGGATTTCCTCATTCTTGCGGACGAGCGCGGCCTTCGCCTCGAGCGCGTCGATCGCGACGAGGCCGAAGCGGCGGGCAAGCGCCGTCCGTTCGCCTTCATCGGCCTCGATCGCCAGCTCGCGCGCGGCCTCGCCGAGCGTGTCGAGTCGAACGGGTCGGCTGAACTCTGGAACGGTCACGGTCTCGGCACCTTTCCTTCGTACAACGACGCAAGCTCCGTTTCGGCCAGCGCCTGGCGAAGCCGCTCGAGCCGGCGAGTGACGAAATCCACTTTCTCCTCGGACGGCGGCGAATCGTGGAAGACGTTGCGGCGAACGGCGTCGGCGAGCGAGCCGGCTTCAGCGCCGTCGCGAAACGCGCCCAGCCGGCCGCCGAGGGCCCCGACCATCCGGCCGACATGCTTGCCGACGACATAGTCGCCGATCCCGATCTGGCGGAGGGTGCCGTCCATGTCGTCGATGAAGATCTCGGTAAGAAGGACCGACGGCAGCTTGCCCGTCTCGCCCTCGGACTCCAGCCGGAGCAGCGCCAAGGCGGTCACCGCAGCCACCATGTCGAAGCGGCCGTCGAGCGTGTCGGGCACCTCGCCGTCCCGGTACCAGTCGGGGTCGCGGCCGATCTCGACCAGCGCCTGGTAGAACGGCATCAGGGCCGCGCGCTGCTTGGTCTCGCCGAACAGGCGCTGAAGGAAGGACAAGGCATTACCTCAGGATACGGGCGGCTTGCGCCGGTTAGGCGATGTTCATATTGGAGGAGCTAGTCAAGCCCGGGCCCGGAGGCGCGGGCGATCAGGAGTATTTCGAAGATGACGTTCCGGCTTGGGTCCCGCGCCGTTCTGGCGGTCGCTGTCGGCGCCGCGTTTCTGGCCGCCGGCTGTACGTCGATCCGGGACCATCAGGGCTATATCCTCGACAATACGCTCGCCACGGCGATCCAGCCCGGCGTCGACAATCGCGAGTCGGTCCAGTCCACGCTCGGCCGCCCGTCCTTCGTCGGCCAGTTCGACCAGCGCGACTGGTATTATTTCTCCCGTGAGACGAAGCAGCTCGCCTTCGCCATGCCGCGTCCGGAGGAGCAGACGGTGCTCCACATCCGCTTCGACGAAGCCGGCAATGTCGAGCGGGTCGATCGGACCGGCCTCGAGCTGGTGTCGCGGATCGATCCGAGCAACGAGGAGACCCCGACCCTCGGCAGCAAGCGCAGCCTGTTCGAGGAGCTGTTCGGCAATATCGGCGCCGTCGGCCAGGTCGGTCGCGGCGGCCAGACCGCCGACAACCCGCAATAAGCGCTCCCTCGCCTCCGCATCGGAGGCGCTGGGCCGAGGCCTGATCCGGCTCGCCCGCAAAAGCGGCGGGTGAGAGCGGCGCTTCGTCGAAGCGCCGCCCTTCTCAAACAGGCTAGCGGACGATTCCGCCGGCGGCGAGAACGGCCAGGGTCACCAGATCCGAAGCGCTGGCGGTCATCGGCGCGATCTGCACCTGCTTCTGCATCCCGACGAGCATCGGACCGATCACCGCGTCTCCGCCCAGCTCCTTGAGCAGCTTGGCGGAGATGTTGGCGGTCTGAAGCCCTGGCATCACCAGGACGTTGGCCGGGCCGGTCAGCCGGCTGAACGGATAGACGCGCTGAAGTGCCGGGTTGAGCGCGACGTCCGGCGCCATTTCGCCCTCGAACTCGAAGTCGACGTCGTCGCGACTGTCGAGAAGCTTCACCGCGTCGCGAATCCGATCGAGGAAGCTGCCTTCGGGATTGCCGAAATTGGAGTAGGACAGGAACGCCACCCGCGGCTCGTGGCCCATCCTGCGCGCGACCTGGGCGGTATGGACGGCGATCTCCGCGAGCTGCTCGGCCGCCGGTCGCTCAGTCACCGTCGTATCGGCGATGAAGACGGTGTGGGTCTGCCCGACGAGGACATGGATACCGAACGGAGTGACGCCTTCGATCGGATCGATGACTCGGCGGATCTGCCGCAGATTCTGGGCATAGGTGCGGGTGATGCCGGTGATCATCACGTCCGCTTCGCCGGCGGCGAGAAGGAGCGACGCGAAGATGTTGCGGTCCTGGTTGACCGTCCGCTCGACCTCGCGATGGAGGAAGCCGCGCCGCTGAAGCCGTTCGTAGAGGAAATCGGCCAGCTCCGGCACTCGCGGATGGTTGCGGCTGTTGACCACCTCGAACGCGCTCGGATCGTCGACCCCGAGCGCCCGCAGCCGGTCGTGGACGTCGTCCCTTCCGACCAACACCGGGACCCCGTAGCCGCCGCTTCGGAACGCGATCGCCGCTCGAAGGACGACGTCCTCCTCGCCTTCGGCGAACAGCACCCGCTTCGGATTGGCCCTCGCCGCCTCGTAGGCGAGCGTCAGCACCGACGTCGTCGGATTGAGCCGCGAACGCAGCGTCGTTCGGTAGGCGTCCATGTCGGCGATCGGACGCTGGGCAACTCCGCTGTCCATCGCCGCCTGGGCGACCGCGGCGGGAACGATCTCCATCAGCCGGGGATCGAACGGCGCCGGGATGATATAGTCGGCGCCGAACGTGTGCGCCTTGCCGCCATAGGCCGCGGCCACTTCTTCCGGCACCTGCTGGCGCGCGAGATCGGCGAGCGCCCGCGCCGCCGCGATCTTCATGTCCTCGTTGATCGTCGTCGCCCTGACGTCGAGAGCGCCCCTGAAGATGAACGGGAAGCCGAGCACGTTGTTGACCTGGTTCGGATAATCGGAGCGGCCGGTGGCGACGATCGCGTCGGGACGAGCCGCCTTCGCCTCCGGAGGCGTGATCTCCGGGTCGGGATTGGCCATTGCGAAGATGATCGGCTTCGGCGCCATCTCCATCACCATCTCCGGCTTCAGCGCGCCTGCGGCGGAGAGGCCGAGGAAAATGTCCGCGCCCTTCAGCGCCTCTTCGAGGGTCCGCCTGTCGGTCTTCGCGGCGTGAGCCGACTTCCACTGATCCAGGTCCCCGCGGCCCTGGTAGATGACGCCCTTGCGGTCGCACATCAGGACATGGTCGTGGGGCACGCCCATCGCCTTGATGAGCTCGGTGCAGGCGATCGCCGCTGCGCCGGCGCCGTTGACGACGACCCTGACGTCGCCAATGTCGCGGCCGGTCAGATAGCAGGCGTTGATCAGTCCGGCGGCGCTGATGATCGCGGTGCCGTGCTGGTCGTCATGCATGATCGGGATGTTCATCCGCTCCCGGAGGGTCTGCTCGATGATGAAGCATTCCGGCGCCTTGATATCCTCGAGATTGATCCCGCCGAAGCTCGGCTCGAGCAAGGCGACGGCCTCGATGAACGCATCCGGATCCTCGGTGGCGAGCTCGAGGTCGATCGAATCGACGTCGGCGAAGCGCTTGAACAGCACCGCCTTGCCTTCCATCACCGGCTTCGAGGCGAGCGCGCCGAGATTGCCGAGCCCGAGGATCGCGGTGCCGTTGGAGATGACCGCCACCAGATTGCCCTTGGCCGTATAATCATAGGCCAAAGCCGGATCGGCGGCGATCGCCCGGACCGGAACGGCCACGCCCGGCGAATAAGCCAGGCTGAGATCGCGCTGGGTCGCCATCGGCTTGGAGGCGATGATCTCGATCTTGCCGGGGCGGCCCTGGGAGTGGAATTCCAGCGCTTCCGCTTCGGAGAATTTGACGTTGCTTTCTTCGCTCACGCTGGCTCTCCCCTATTTTGCGACCCGCTGTATGACTTGAGGGCTGACTGGGGCAAGTCAAAGCCTTAACGTTCCGGATTCCTGATCATGGCCACCAAAGCGAAACCGGACACGGCGCCGACGCCGATGATGACGCAATATCTTGCGCTCAAGAGCGAGGCCGAAGGCTGCCTGCTCTTCTACCGGATGGGCGATTTCTTCGAATTGTTCTTCGACGATGCCCGAATCGCCGCCGCCTGCCTCGACATCGCGCTCACCGCCCGGGGCGAACATGAAGGCGAGCCGATCCCGATGTGCGGAGTCCCGATCCACGCCGCCGAAGCCTATCTCGCCCGGCTGATCCGCGCCGGTCACCGAGTCGCCATCGCCGAACAGATCGAAAGCCCGGCCGAGGCGAGGAAAAGAGGATCCAAGTCGGTCGTCAACCGCGCCATCGTCCGGGTCGTCACCGCCGGCACTCTGACCGAGGA
>CAMPIH010000175.1 GCA_946886275.1 uncultured Sphingosinicella sp. | reverse complement strand
CGATCCGTCGCCCTCGATCGGCGGGAAGGCCGCGGCGATGGCGGGGATCCGCGACAGCGGATGCTGGATCCGGACATGGTGGAGAGCGCCCCACCGCCACGCGGCGGGATCGGGGCCCATGAGCTCGCGCGCCGAGACCCAGGCCGCGGCGAGAGCCGAATCGAACAAGGCGTCGCGCGCCGCCGCCGGATCGCCACCGAGCCTTTGGTCCGGGCGGTCGATCAGCCCGATCAGAACCGACGGCGCGATCTCGTCGACCAGAGCCCTCGCTTGCTCGGGCACGACTGCGGAAAGCATCCGCGCGCCGAGCTCCCGCCACAGGATCTGGAACAGGGCCGCCGGGCCGCTGTCGGCGTCGAGCCGGCCGTCCCAGCCGCGAAGCATGGCGATCGCCGGCTCCGCGCCGGCCGAACCGGCGGCGGGCAGCAAGGCGACGAGCTGCCGCGCCGGCGTAGACAAAGTGTCGTGGACGAGCGCGACGCTGTCGGCGAGGCTGTGCTCGGGCTGGGCCGAAAGAACCTGGGCGATCCGCTCGTAGCGATAGGGATCGCGAAAGGAGAAGGCCGGGATCCGGTCCCGGGGCCAGTCCGCCGGAAGGTTGTTCTGGTTGGCCGAGGCGAACCAGCCCTTCGCCGGATTATATTCGCTCGGAAGCGCCCGGAAATCGCGAAGCCCGGTCCAGTCGTAGCGGCCGTCGCCGGGCACCGGCATCAGCCCGTCGCCCCTTCGGCGCACCGGCATGAAGCCGATCACCTGCCAGCCATGATTGCCGTCCACATCGGCATAATGGAAATTGGTCGGCGAGGGGTGGAAACGGAAGGCATCGCGGAGGCTCGCCCAGTCCTTCGCCAGGTTGATCGCGATCATCGCGAAGGCGCCGCTCGAGCCCGGCTGAAGCTCCACGGCGGCGACAGCGGTGGCCCGGCGCCTGGCGGGATCGTGGGAGAGCAAGGGCCCCTGCACCGAATAGCGAAGCGTCGCCGCGACCGGCGGGGCGCCCTTGACCGGGATCGAGATCTCGGTCCGTTCGAACCGGCGCCAGGCGTCGCCGTGGCGGTAACGCTCCGGATCGTCCGGATGCAGTTCGAGGACGAACAGATCCTCCTGGTCGATGTGGAAATTGGTCCGGCCGAACGCGAAGCGATCGGTGTGGCCCTGCATGATCCCGGGCAGGCCCGGCGATCCGCCGCCGATCACGTCCAGTCCCGGAGCGCTCAGATGGGCGACGTGGCGCGGGCCGAAGCCGCCGATCCCGAGATGGGGATCATTGGCCAGGATCGGCCTTCCGGTCGCGCTTCGCGAGGGCGCGATCGTCCAGGCGTTGCTGCCGGCATTGGCGAGCGCCAAAGCCGAGACGAGAAGAGAGGAGGGCTGGTCCGGCTCCGGCTGGGGCGGGGGGACGAGCGAGCCGAACGGCAGCCCGCCGAGGCGAAGAACGCCCAGATCGGCCTCCGTGACGGCGGCCGCATCGAGGCCCTCCGGAACGCTCAGGTTCCAGGCCGGCCGCAACGGCGCCATCAGCGAATCGAGATCGAGCAGCCCCATTCCGGCGAGGCGGGCGCGACGAACCTCGTCGGAGACGCCGCCGAACGAGGAGCCGCGCGCAAGCACCATGTTCCTCACGTCCCACTTCAGGGGCGCGACTCCGAGAACGGCATATTCGAGCGGAAGCAGGGCGGGATCGGCGAGGACCTCGTCGATCCGGGCATTGATCCCGGCGGCATAAGCGCGGGCGGAATCGAGGATCTGCGCCGGAACGCGCGCCAGCTCCTGATCCAGGTCACCGCGATAGAGGAACAAGCGGGCGGCGGCGTCATGGGCGGCGAATTCCGGGCCGAACGCCTCCGCCATCCGGCCGAGCTCGCGGCGGTGCGAAAGGTCGATCTGGAACAGGCGGTCGCGGGCGACGACATAGCCCTGGCCGAAAAAGGCGTCAGGGATCGATTGGGCCCGGATGTGCGGGACTCCATAGGGATCGTCGAGGATCTCGACCGGGGCGGAAAGGCCCGCGGCGGCTACCCGGCTCGTGCGCGAGATCGGCAAGGTGCCCGCCGATCGACAGGAAGCGGTGAGAACCGCCATCGTCGCGGCCGAGCCGAGCAGGAACGAGCGGCGGTTGAGCATCAGCGATCTTCCCTTGCGTAAAGGCCCAGCTTAGCGGCGGCCGGTGCGGAAAGTCGCATTACAAGCGCTCGGGCGACCATAAGGACAGGCTATGACCGTGCTCGATCATAAGCGACGTTCAGTGCACAAGGGATCGGTAACGCCCAAGATCTCTGGCGCCGTTGTCGACAAACCCTAGCAGCGGATTATCGAATTGGATGCTGAGTTGGACCCAATTCGTTCGTCGACAATATGCCCCTCGACGGGACGGGTGCGCAGAATTGTGCTATCACGTTGCTCCCAAGAACGAGTTGGGAGACATGATGATGACCCGAGCGAGCGGGATCCTGATTCCTCTGGCGGCCTTCGCATTTTCGCCTTCCGGGCTCTCAGCGCAGCCGGCGCAAGCGGAAACGAATGCCGTCAGCTGCAGCCGGCTCAACGTAAACGGCAGGAAGCCTGGAGAGCTGACGGTCAGCGTCAACGGAACCACAATTGGCACTTTTCACGGCGAGGCCGGAGTCCATCAAGACCTTGAGCCGCGCATGCAAGCGGGCATCAACCGAGTGCGCCTGAGCTTCGCCGCCCCCGGCGAACCGGGGCCGTTCGGAACTTCGGCAGAGTTGCGGTGCCTCCCACCGGGAGTCGCAAGCTCACGCGACACAATCCTCAGCCTGCAACCGACCGCCAACCGCTTGTCCGCGGAGACCGAGGTCAATTACGTCCCGCGCTGAAGGTTGGTGGAGCCGAGGGGAATCGAACCCCTGACCTCTGCAGTGCGATTGCAGCGCTCTCCCATCTGAGCTACGGCCCCGTCCTCTGGGGCGCCCCAGATAGCGACGGCCGCCGGGCGATGCAATGATCCGCGCCGCGCCGCACCAAAAAAGCGACGGCTGAAGGCGTTCGGGCCGACTCGCTTGATCCTGGCGGGAACGGGCCTCCCCGCTGATTCGTTTTTCCTGCTCGAGCCGCGGTCTCCGGCCGCGATGAACATCCGTTCGGCAGAGGAGAGACGAAATGGCTAATGAGGATGGCCGCCGCCAGTGGGACCGCGATCGCGGCCGCTATTTCGAGCAGGGCGAAGAGCATCGCAGGCGGGGACAGCAGCCCGAACGGATGGGGGACCGCAATGCCCGCGGACTGAGCGACGACCCCGATTACGGCGCCGAACGCTACGGCTCGGGCACCGCCCAGGGCTTTGGCTCCGATCCCATGTCGAGCGACGCCGACCGCTTCTTCAGCGCGCCCGGATTCGACGCCGAGTTCGGCGGCCCGCGCTTCGACCGCCAGGACGTCGGAAGCACCGGAACGCACGGCGTTCATCCGGTGTCGTCGCCGTTCGGGGCCGGTTATGGAGCCGGCTACGGCGCCAGCGCCGGCGGTTTCCAGAGCTCGGCCAGGGATTATGCGGCGATGGCCCAGCAACAGGGCGGCGAATCACGAAGCCGGTCCTACGACCCCCATTATTCGGAGTGGCGGAACCGGCAGGTGGAGCAGCTGGACCGGGACTATGAGGAATATTGCCGCGAGAGCCAGGCCAGGTTCGATCGCGACTTCGGCGCCTGGCGCGAACGGCGCGGACAGCAGCGCCAGGCGATCGGCCGGGTGAGGGAGCATATGGAAGTGGTCGGGGCCGATGGCGGCCATGTCGGAACCGTCGACTGCACCCGCGGCGACAACGTCATCCTCACCCGGAGCGATGCCACTTCCGGCGGAATCCACCACAGCATTCCCTGCTGGTGGATCGACCGGGTCGACGACAAGGTCATGCTGAACCTCGGCGCCGACGACGCCATGGCCCGCTGGCGCGAGGAAGACCAAAGCCAGGCCCTGTTCGAGCGCGAAGGCGGGGCCGAGCCCGAATATCGGGAGTCGCAGCGAAGCGCCTCCGGAAGCCTGCGCAATCAGAGCTGAGCCGGCTCAGTCCGGCCGAAGAGGGCCCGGCTGTTTCCCCTCCGGCCGGGCCCCACTTTTTGACTCTTCGCCGGATCGGCGCGAAAGCCCGGCCGCAATAGGGGAGAGACCATGACCACGACCCGCGCCTGGCATCTCAAGTCGCGCCCGCAGGGGCTTCCAACCCTGGCCAATTTCGAGCTGAAGGAAACGGAGCTCCCCGCACTCGAGGAGGGCTGGATCCGGGTCGAGAACAAGTGGCTCTCGGTCGATCCCTATATGCGCGGGCGGATGAACGACGTGAAGAGCTACGTTCCTCCGTTCCAGGTCGGCGAGCCGATGGACGGGGGCGCCGTCGGCAAGGTCGTCGAATCCCGATCGCCCCATTTCCGCGAGGGCGAGACCGTCTTCCACATGATGGGCTGGCGCGAGCAGGCGGCCGGACCGGCCGACAAGTTCAACAAGGTGCCGCCGATCCC
>CAMPIH010000174.1 GCA_946886275.1 uncultured Sphingosinicella sp. | reverse complement strand
GCTGGACGTCGCCGAGATCCTGGAAGGCCGGATCGCGCTCGCGGAAGCTGTCCGTGCCCTTGAGCGTCGTCCCGCGGACCCCGGCATAGAGGCCGCGCATCGGGAAGACGTTGATCGCCGCCTGGACCGCCGGATCCTCGTCGGAGCGCGAAATGCCGCGAAAGCGATAGTCGGAGAGCAGGTCGATCGCGACGCTGAAGGGGCGCTCACCGCTCCCTGCCAGGTCCTGTGAGGGGACGTCGCCGCAATCCTCGAGGCCGGCACAGGGATCCAGAGCGTCCGACGTCGTCACCGAAATGTCCGGCACGGCTTCGGTTTCCTGGGCGAGCGCCGGGACGGCGGCAAGCATCGACGCGGCGAGCAAGGCGGTTCTGATCATCATGTCCTCTTTTCCGGCCTGCTGCCCGACTGAACCGGCCCATGCAAGCGCCGGCATTAGCGCTTCCTTAGCCATGACGGCCTTAATCCCGAGCCATGACCCACCAGTCACCCCCTGATGCCTCGCCCGCCTCGGCCGAATCCGCCGGCGCCGATCCCGGCCGCCAGGTCGCCCAGCTTCGCGAGCTTCTCGCCTTGGTCCGCGCCATCGCCGGCCAGAAGCAAGGCGAAGCGGAACGCGATTCCGTCCTCGACGAGGCGGCCCGGGTGAGCGACGCCTATGAACGCGCCTTGCCGGTGGTCCGGCGCCGTTTCGACTCGCTCTCCGGCGAGACGTCCGGCTGGGCCGCCGCCGGGGTCGAGGCCCTGCTCGCCGCCGGCCAGGACGTCCCGCCACGGGCGGCCGCGGCCCGGCTTGCTAGCCAGCTGGACCTCGCCTTGGCCGAGATGGCGGCCTTGCTGGACTGACGTCGGCATCCGCCAGCCATTCCTTCACCCTGATGTCGCGCTGCGGATAGGGGACCTGGATCCGGTTCGCCTTGAACAAGGCCAGCAGAGTGTCGAGGATCTCGGATCGGACGCTTCCGATGCCGGCCTCCGGATCGCGGATCCACACCCTGATCTCATGGTCGATCCGGCTGTCGGCGAAGGCGGTCATCCACACCACCGGCGCCGGCGTGTCGAGAACGCGCTTCGCCGCCCTCGCCGCCTCGATCATCAGCTTCTGGGCCAATTCCACGTCGCAATCATAGGGGATTCCGACCGGGATGCTGATCCGGACGTCGCGGGTCGAATAGGACCAGTTGACGACCTCCTCGGTCATCAGGATCTCGTTCGGGATCAGATATTCCTTGCCGTCCCGGGTGACGATGGAGACGGCGCGAACGCCGATCTTGCTCACCGAGCCGAAGCTCTCGCCGACCGAGATGACGTCGCCCGGCTTGATCGACCGGTCCATGAGCAGGATGATCCCGGCGATCAGATTGCCGAACGTCTTCTGGAGCCCGAAGCCGACCGCCAGTCCGAGCGCTCCCGAGAAGACCGCAAGCGCGGTCAGGTCGATCCCGGCCAGGTCGATTCCGACGAAGAAGGCGATGGCGATGATCGCGATCGCCGCGAGCTTCTGGGCGAGCAGCTGCTGGGTCGGATCGAGGCCGCCCGCGCTCCGGATCGACTGCGACGCCAGCCGGATCGCCAGCCGGACGATGGCGTAGAGGAAGAGCAAAGCGGCGAGGACCTGGACCAGGCCGAGGAGCGACAGGCGCCGGCTTCCGATCGTGAAGGCGAAGCTGTCCAGCGCCCGCTGGATGGCGGCAAGGCCGCCCACCGAATCGGCGAGGATGGCGACGAACAGGAAGGCGGCGAGTAGAAGCGCGATCACCCGCGACATGTTCACCAGCCGAAGCAGGTTGAGGACGAACAGGGCGGCCGCCGCCGCGGCGACGAGGCCGAGCAGCAAGCCTGCGAGCGGAGTCCAGTCCGACAGGCGGAGCGCCAGCGCCAGGGTGAGCCAGATCACGAGCGAGCGAGCGAGGGCCGACATTCGCGGCGCGATCTCCTCGGCCCGGGTGCCGATCCGCCGCTCCCAGAAATCGGCGAGAACCGGTCCGCTCCAGCGGCCGACCAGCCAGGCCGCGACGATGGTGAGGACGATGACGACGAGAGCGGCGCCGGCCCGGACCAGGTCCTCGGCATCGGGAAGGGCAAGGCCCAGATCGGCGGCGAGGCCCGTCATGCGCCGCCGTCGAAGCGACGAAGCCCTTGCTCGAGATCGGCGATGAGGTCGTCGGGATGTTCGAGCCCGACATGGAGCCTGACCAGCCGGCCGGCCGCCGGACCGGCGGAAGCGGTCCGGACCGGATCGGCGGGCACGACCAGGCTTTCGAAGCCGCCCCAGCTATAGCCGATCCCGAACAGCTCGAGCGAGTCGATCAGCCGCGCCCGGCCGGCGGGATCCCCTTCGACGAGCTCGAACGAGAAGAGCCCGGACGCGCCCTTGAAATCCCGCTTCCAATGTTCGTGGCCGGGGCAGGATTCAAGCGCCGGATGGAGCACCCGCGCCACCTGCGGCTGCTCGCTCAGCCATCTCGCCACCTTGAGGCCATTCTCCTCGTGCCGCCGAAGCCGGACCTCGAGCGTGCGAAGGCCGCGGAGCGCGAGCCAGCATTCATCGGGGCCCGCCGTCTGACCGAGCACCCGCCGCGATTGGTCGAGCCGGCCGGACCAGGCCTGGGTGGCGGTGACCGATCCCAGCATCAGATCGGAATGGCCGCCAATATATTTGGTGCAGGCGAGGATCGACAGGTCGATGCCGGCCTCGATCGCCGGGAAGAACAAGGGCGTCGCCCAGGTATTGTCGAGAAGGGTGGCGACGCCTTTCGCCTTGGCCGCCGCGCAGATCGCCGGCACGTCCTGGACCTCGAAGCTGTGGGTGCCGGGGCTCTCCATGAAGATGGCCCGGGTCTTCTCGCCGATTAGGCCGGCAATGTCGGCGCCGACGAGCGGATCGTAATAGGTCGTCGCGACTCCGAACTTCTTGAGTGCGCTGTCGCAGAAGGCCCGGGTCGGGCCGTAGCAGCTGTCCGCCATGAGCAGCTCGTCGCCCGCCTCGAGCACCGCCAGAAGCGCGCCCGCCACCGCTGCCGCTCCCGAAGGATAGAAGACGGTCGAGGCGGCACCCGGCTCGAGCTCGGTGAGCGCCTCGCCGAGCGCCCAGCTGGTCGGCGTGCCGTTGCGGCCATAATGGAGCCGGCCCTCGCGCGGCGGATTGGCCGCCTCCATCTCGGCGACGCTGTCGAACAGGATCGTCGAGGCGCGCCAGACGGCGGGGCTGACGAGGCCGAGCGTCCATTCGTCGCGACGCCCCGCCTCGATCAGCCGGGTCTCGGGCCGCCTCGATTTCACGCCGCGCCCTTCGCCTTGGGAAGTTCGGGATCCGACCCCCATTCGGACCAGCTGCCGTCGTAGAGCCTCAGATCCTCCTTGCCGAGGAGGTGGGCGCCGAACAGCAGCACGCAGGCGGTGATCCCGGAGCCGCAGGTGGCGACCATCGGCTTGTCGAGATCGACTCCGGCGGCGGCGAAGGCCTCGCGAAGCGCCTCGCCCTGCTTCCAGCTGTTGTCCGGGTTGAACAGCGACCCCTGCGGCAGGTTGCGGGCGCCAGGGATGTGGCCGGCCTCGAGTCCCGGCCGGGGCTCGGCCTCCTCGCCGGAGAAGCGCGCCGGCGGACGGGCGTCGACGATCTCGTGGTCCGTGGCGCCGACCAGGTCCCGGACCGCCGCCTTGTCGGCGAGGGCCTGGCGATCGAGCCTGGCGCTGAAATGGCCGTGGCGGTGCTGGCGCCGGCCGCTCTCCAGCGGCCGCCCCTCGGCCTTCCATTTCTGAAAGCCGCCGTCGAGGATCGCGACATGGTGGGCGCCGAAGGCCCTGAGCATCCACCAGGCGCGCGCCGAGCTGTGAAGCGGGCTGTTGTCGTAGACTACGAAACGGTTGCCGTCGCCGAGTCCCAATGACTGCATCCGGCTGGCGAAGACATGGTCCGGCGGAACCATGTGCGGAAGCGGGTTATCGCGGTCCGACACCTCGTCGAGATCGAGGAAGACCGCGCCGGGGACGTGCTCGGCGTCAAACTCGGCGCCGGCGTCGCGGCCTGAGCCGGGAAGGAACATCGTCGAATCGATCACCCTGAGGTCGGGCGCTCCAAGCTCCTTCTCGAGCCAATCCGTCGAAACCAGGCTCTCCAACCCCATTCTCCCTGTGTCAGCCTCACATTATGCCGGGAAACATGCCCCCGTCGATGAGGATGCTCTGGCCGGTGATGTAGCCCGCCTGAGCCGAGCAGAGGAAGGCGCAGGCGGCACCGAACTCGGCCGGATCGCCGAGCCGCTTTGCCGGAATCGCCTGCTCGCGCTTGCGCCGGAGCACATCCACCGCCTCGCCGGTCCGGCGCGACTGGCTGTCGATCAGGGCGGTGATCCGGTCGGTGTCGAACGATCCCGGGAGCAGGTGGTTGATGGTGACGTTGGCATGAGCCACCGATCGGGCCACGCCGCCGAGAAAGCCGGTCAGGCCGGCCCGGGCGCCGCTCGACAGATCGAGCCCGGCGAGCGGCATCTTCACCGACCCCGAGGTGATGTTGACGATCCGCCCGAACCGTCGCT
>CAMPIH010000173.1 GCA_946886275.1 uncultured Sphingosinicella sp. | reverse complement strand
CGCGAAGCCGGGATCCCGGTCAACATCTCCCACATCAAGGCGCTCGGAGTCGACGTCCATGGCCAGGCCCCGGCGATCGTCGCCCGGATCGAGGCGGCGCGCGCGGCGGGCCAGTCGATCACCGCCGATCAATATCCCTGGTCCGCTTCGGGAACGACCCTGGTCGCCGCTTTGGTGCCGCGATGGGCCCAGGACGGCGGGAGGCCCGAGCTTCTTCGGCGTCTCGACGATCCTTCGATCGCGAGCCGGCTTCGAACCGAGATGGCCGACAACCTGCGACGACGCGGAGGCGCGGAGGCGCTGCTCATCACCCAGGGCGACCACCGGGGCGATAACCTCGCCGAGATCGCCGGGACCTCGGACCCGGTCGAGGCGGCGATCGGAATCATCCGCGAAGCAGACGTCAGGGTGGCCTCCTTCAATCAGACCGAGGCCGACATCGAGACCTATATGCGCCAGCCCTGGGTGATGACCGGGTCAGACGCTTCGGACGGCCATCCCCGCGCCTTTGGCAGCTTCGCCCGCCTTTATGCGGAATATGTGGTGAAGCGCCGGGTCCTGGATCTCCGCGCCTTCATCGAACGCAGCTCGGCTCGGACCGCGGACCGGTTCGGGATCGTCGACCGGGGCCGGCTCCGGCCCGGCGCCTTCGCCGACATCCTCGTCTTCGATCCGCGCAGCTACGAGGCCCGGTCCACCTACGAGCTGCCGACCCTTCTCGCCGCCGGCGTCGAGGCGGTGTTCGTCAACGGCGTCGCGGCGGTGGAGGACGGAGCGCTGACCGGCGCGGCGGCAGGACGGGGACTGGCGCGGGCGCCGAGAGAGGGGAGCTGCCCGTGAGCCTGCTTCGCGCCTGGTTCGCGATCCCGCTCTGGAAACGCGTGCTGGCGGCGCTGGCGCTCGGCCTGCTGTTCGCCGCCTTGTGGCCCGAGGCCACGCCTTACGTCCAGTTCATCGGCGACCTGTTCGTCCGGGCGATCCGGATGCTGGTCGTGCCGATCGTCCTGGTAACGATCGCCGCGGGTATCACGATGCTCGGCGACCCGAAGCGGATCGGCGGGATCGGCGGCAAGACAATCGGCCTGTTCGCCTTCACCACCGCGATCGCGGTGTCGATCGGAATGACGGTGGCGACCCTGATCCGGCCCGGCGAGGGCGCGCCCCTCGGCACGGCCGCGCCGCACGGAATAGGCACTCCGCCGACGCCCTATGAGCAGCTTGTCGGGATCGTTCCCGTCAATATCTTCGAGGCTCTCGCCAAGGGAGACATGCTGGCGATCATCTTCGTCGCCATCCTGCTCGGAATCGGCACCCTGGTGGCCGGCGAAGCGGGACGCCCGTTCGCGGCCCTGCTCCAGTCGGCCACGGCCATCTTGCTGAAGATCGTCGGGATCGTGATGGAAGCGACTCCGTTCGGGGTCTTCGCCCTGATCGCCAATGCCGTCGCCGCCAACGGCGCTGCGGTGTTCGTCAACGTCGGCTGGCTCGCGCTCGCCGTGGTGCTCGGCTCGGCGATCCAGATATTGCTGGTCCACAGCCTGCTTCTTCGGTTCGCCGCCCGGGTTCCGGTCGCGCGTTTCTTCCGAGGCATTTTCGACGCTCTTGCGGTTGCCTTCTCCACGGCATCGAGCTCGGCGACTCTGCCCGTCGCGATGCGGGTGGCGGAGCAGAATATCGGCGTCGGCCGTCCCATCTATTCGACGGTCCTGCCGCTTGGAGCGAGCATCGGCAAGGACGGCACCGCCATGTATGTCGGCCTTCTCAGCCTGTTCAGCCTTCAGGCGCTCGGGGTGGACATGAGTCCGGCCACCTACGGGCTGGTGCTTCTGACCGGCGCCCTCGCCGCCTTCGGCACGGCGCCGGTGCCGTCCGCGTCGCTGTTCATGCTTGCGGCGGTGCTTTCGTCGGTCGGCGTGCCGGCCGAGCAGACGGCTCTGGTGGTCGGTTTCGTCCTGCCCTTCGACCGGCTCCTCGACATGACCCGGACGGTGCCGAGCGCCTCCGCCAACCTCACCGTCGCGACGACCGTCGCCCGCTGGGAAGGCGAGCTCGACGACAGGCTTCGGACGCAAGCCGATGTCCGTGATTGACCCCATCGCCTGGAGCCGCGACGGCTACGCGATTGTCAGAGGCTTCTTCGCGCGCGATGAAATTGCCGAGATCGGCGACGAGATCGACCGGGTCCATGAAGAGGGGATCGCCCACGGCCGCAACTTCCGTCACGGCAATCTCTTCTACAAGATCGCTCAGGGCGATCAGGGGCCCGTCGTTCAGATGGTGCAATGGCCATCCTATCATCGGCCCCGGCTCGACGCCGTTCGCCTCGACAGGCGCTTCGCCGCCATGCTCGAGCCGCTGATCGGGCGCGACATCAAGCAGATCATCAACCAGATCCACTGGAAGGCGCCCGGAGCCGTCGGCGATTTCGCCTGGCACCAGGATTCACGATTCCGCCAGCCTTCGGAATGTTACCGCAACCTGGCGACATCCTATGTCCAGACCGGCCTCGCCATCGACCCGCACCGGCCAGAATCCGGCGGCATGGCCTTCGTTCCGCGAAGCCATTTTCACGGCGATCTCGATCTCGACACGTCGGCCGAAGTGCTTGGCCGGGCGATGCAGGACGCCGCGCTTGAACGGGTCGGGCTCTCGGCCGGCGACGCCATCCAGCTCGAGCTCGAACCCGGCGATCTGGCGCTGTGGAACCCCTATCTGGTGCACGGATCCGGGATCAATCGATCGGATCATCAGCGCCGGCTCTACATCAACGGCTATGTCCGGGCGGCGGATTGCGACCGCGGCGAATGGGCCTTCCGCGACGGCGAGCCGGTGCCGCTCGGGCCTGAGCCGGCGATGGTGCATTACGAAGGGCTGCGTGAGCGGAGTGAACCCCATTATGAATGACCGAAGCCGCTCCGCCTTGCTGAATCCCTTCGCCCGCGCCGCCGTGCTGGCGATCGCCCTCGCCGCTGCCTCGCCGGCGTCGGCGTGGCAGCAGCACCTTCAGGATGTCGTCGCCGAGCAGCTGGCGGAAGCCCCCCGGGGCACGCGTTTCGGTCTGGTGGTCATCGACCCGGACGGCCGCGAGCTGGTCGCGATCAATCCGGATTCGCGCTTCATCCCGGCCTCGAACACCAAATTGTTCACGACCGCGGCCGCGTTCGCCAACCTGCCCGGGCTGGACCAGCCCGATACGGCCGGCGGCGCCGCGGTCCGCCTCGTCGAAGCCCGGCGCGGAGTCCGCGACGTCGTCCTGGTCGGTCATGGCGACGCTCGCCTTTCCAGCGCGGCCGATTGCGTGACGAACTGCCTCGCCACTCTCGCCGATGCCGTCGCCGCGCGGACCCAGCGAGTCCGCGACGTGATCGGCGACGACACCCTCTTCCCGGACCAGCGCTGGAGCCCGGGAATGAGCTGGAACAACATCGTCACGGCCTACGGCACCGGGATCTCGGCCCTCACCGTCGACGACAACGAGCTTCGGCTGAAGGTCACGCCCGGCGCGGTCGGGCAGCCGCCGTCGCTCGATCCGCTTCCTTATTACCGGGTCGTCAACAATGCCGTCACCGTGGCGGACGGCGAAAGCGACCTTCGCTTCACCCGAATGCCGGGAAGCCGCGAGGTCCATCTGGCCGGGCGGATCGTCGCCGGCGCCGAGCCCAGGAACCTTCGGCTCGGGATCGACGATCCGGCTTATTACGCCGCGGCTCGACTTCGCTCGATGCTCGAGGAGCGCGGGGTCCGGGTGACCGGACAGGTCCGGGTCCGTCACCGGCCGGCCGAGGGCGGTGAGGGCGAGGAGCCGACCGCCAACGCTCCGCCGCCCCTTTCGTCCGAACCGGTGCTCGCTCGGACCCTTCCCCCGCCGCTCGCCGAGGACCTCGTCCGGATCAACAAGGAAAGCCAGAATCTCCACTCGGAGCTGATGGTGAGGCGGCTCGGGATCCTGAGGGGGTCCGGATCGATCCAGGACGGCGTCGCCACGATCGAGGCGATGATGGAGCAGGCCGGCGTGGCCCGAACCGGCTGGGACCTGTCCGACGGGTCCGGAATGTCGGTCTACAACCGGATGGCGCCGCGCGCCGTCGCCAGCCTGCTGCGCTGGGCGGCGACCCAGCCATGGGGCGCCGCCTGGCGGGAGACCTTCCCGGTCGCCGGCGTCGACGGCACCCTTGCCAGCCGTTTCCGGGGATCGCCGCTCGAACGGCGCCTGTTCGCGAAGACCGGGACGCTGAACGCGACCAACGCCTTGTCCGGCTACATGATGGCTCGAAGCGGGAAGATCCTCACCTTCTCCTTCTTCGCCAACGACGTGCCGCGCGGCGGCGGTGCGACGGCGGTGATGGACAGGGTATTGGCGACGATCGCCGAGGCGAACTAGGCGAGTTAGGCCGGGCTAAGCGAAGGCCTCGATGACCGCGTCGCCTGTCGCCCGCCGAAGCTCGAGGATGCCCGTGTCACGATGACGGGTCGGATGGACCCGGTTGGTGAGCAGGGTCCAGGCCAGGCCGCGATCGAAATCGACCCACAGGCCGGTGCCGGTGAAGCCGGTATGGCCGATCGTCTCGGC
>CAMPIH010000172.1 GCA_946886275.1 uncultured Sphingosinicella sp. | reverse complement strand
ACGATCAGCGCGAGAAGGAGCGCCTTGAAGGGACGTCGGCCAGAGTTGGGGCGCATTTTCAACGGGGTAGCTCGATCTCTCTGCAGGGTTAACGCACGTTAGCGCCAAATCCTTACTAAATTGCCACCTTCGCTGCAGTGCAGCATACCGTAAATTGCGAATCCCCCAGCCGCCAATCCGCGCTTGCTCAGCGACAGGGGCTTGCCTATATAGCGCTCACCTTTCTCGACATCGGTAACGAAGTTGAGGCTGGTCCCGGGGGTCGGGGCCGGCATCGAGGGTGTTTAGCCGTTGAAGGTGCCTGGATGGCCGAGATTGCGCGACTGATCGAGCTGATCGAGCCCGAGGTGAAGGCCGAGGGATTCGAGCTCGTTCGCGTGATGATGATCGGCGGCAAGGACGATCCGACGCTCCAGGTGATGGCTGAAAGGCCGGAGACCCGTCAGCTCGACCTCGGCGATTGCGAACGCCTGTCGAGGCGGCTTTCCGAGCGGCTCGATGCGCTCGAGGCGGAGGGTGCGGATCCAATCGAGGGCGGCTATCGGCTTGAGGTGAGCTCGCCGGGAATCGACCGGCCGCTGACCCGCGCGAAGGATTTCGAGGACTGGAAGGGCCATGAGGCCCGGATCAGCCTCGCCGAGAAACTCGACGGGCGCCGTGAGTTCAAGGGCAATCTTCTCGGCCTCGAGGGCGAGGACGTGCTGATCGACGTGCCCAATCTGGGCGAGACCAGGCTGCCGCTGGACCGGATCCATTCGGCCAAGCTGCTCTTGACCGACAGGCTCATTCAAGCGACCGCTCCGCTCTCGGCGGAAGGCGCGGACGAAATTTTGGAAGGACAGGACTGAAGACATGGCCAGTGCCGCAAGCCCAAGCGCCCCGGGCGCCGTTTCCGCCAACAAGGCCGAGCTGATCGCGATCGCGGACGCCGTCGCCCGCGAGAAGCTGATCGACCGGATGATCGTCATCGAGGCAATGGAGGACGCGATCCAGCGCGCCGCCCGAGCCCGCTACGGCGCCGAGAACGACATCCGCGCCAAGCTCGATCCGACGTCGGGCGATCTTCGTCTGTGGCGGGTCGTCGAGGTCGTCGAGGAGGTCGAGGACTATTTCAAGCAGGTCAGCCTCGAGGATGCCCAGAAGCTTCAGCCGGGCGCGGCGCTCGGCGACTTCATCGTCGATCCGCTGCCGCCGATCGAGTTCGGCCGGATCGCCGCCCAGGCCGCCAAGCAGGTCATCTTCCAGAAGGTGCGCGACGCCGAGCGCGAGCGCCAGTTCGAAGAATTCAAGGAGCGGGCCGGAGAGATCATCACCGGAGTCGTCAAGCGGGTCGAGTTCGGCCACGTCGTCGTCGACCTGGGCCGGGCCGAGGGCGTCATCCGCCGCGACCAGCAGATCCCGCGCGAGCTTCTTCGGGTCGGCGACCGGGTCCGCTCGCTGATCCTCAACGTCCGCCGCGAAAATCGCGGTCCGCAGATCTTCCTGTCGCGCGCCCATCCCGATTTCATGAAGAAGCTGTTCGCCCAGGAAGTCCCGGAGATTTACGACGGTATCATCGAGATCAAGGCCGCCGCCCGCGATCCAGGAAGCCGTGCCAAGATCGGCGTCCTCAGCCATGACAGCTCGATCGATCCGGTCGGCGCCTGCGTCGGAATGAAGGGCAGCCGGGTCCAGGCCGTCGTCCAGGAGCTCCAGGGCGAGAAGATCGACATCATTCCCTGGTCGCCCGATCTCGCCACCTTCGTCGTCAACGCGCTCCAGCCGGCGACGGTCAGCCGGGTCGTCATCGACGAGGAGGAGAGCCGGATCGAGGTGGTCGTTCCCGACGACCAGCTTTCGCTCGCGATCGGCCGCCGCGGCCAGAACGTGAGGCTGGCGAGCCAGCTGACCGGCTCGGCGATCGACATCATGACCGAGGCGGATTCGAGCGAGAAGCGCCAGCGCGAGTTCATGGAGCGATCGCAGATGTTCCAGGACGAGCTCGATGTCGACGAGACGCTTGCTCAGCTGCTCGTCGCCGAGGGCTTCGGAGCGCTCGAGGAAGTGGCTTATGTCGAGTCCGACGAGATCGCCTCGATCGAGGGTTTCGACGACGAGCTCGCCGCCGAGCTGCAGAACCGCGCCGCCGAGGCGCTCGAGCGGCGCGAAGCCGCCGCCCGCGAGGAACGCCGAGCCCTCGGCGTGACCGACGAGCTGGCGGAAATGCCCTATCTCACCGAGCAGATGCTGGTGACCCTGGGCAAGGCCGGGATCAAGACTCTCGACGATCTCGCCGATCTCGCCACCGACGAGCTGGTCCAGAAGAAGCGGCCCGAGCAGCGCCGCCAGCGCGAGAGCAACCGCTCCGAGGACAAGGGCGGGATCCTCGCCGAATATGGCCTCAGCGACGAGCAGGGCAACGAGATCATCATGGCCGCACGAGCCCATTGGTTCGAGGACGAGGGCAAAGCCGGGGAGGACGCGGTTGCGGAAACTCCCCAATGATCGGCTAGAGCGCGAAGCGCATACGCCCGAGCGTAAATGCATCCTGAGCGGCACCCATGCCGCCCGGGACGATCTGATCCGCCTGGCCCTCGGGCCGGACGGGCAGGTGGCGCCCGACGTGCGCGCCCGGGCCCCAGGCCGCGGCGCCTGGATCGGCGTCGATCGGCCGACTCTCGAGGCGGCCCAGGCGAAGGGAAAGCTGCGCGGTGCCCTTGCCCGCGCCTTCAAGACCAATGACGTCGCCGCTCCGGCCGATCTCGGCGACCGGATCGAGCAGGCGCTTCGCCAGGCGACGCTCGACCGGCTCGGCCTGGAGGCGCGCGCCGGTCACCTCGTCACCGGCAGCGAGAAGATCGACCTGGCCGCGCGGCGAGGCGAGGTTCAGCTCCTGATCCACGCCGCCGACGCCAGCGAGGATGGCTGCCGAAAGCTCGATCAGGCCTGGCGGGTCGGCGGCAGCGAACAGGGCCGGGGGCTGGTTTTTCCAGAGGGGAGAACCATATTGTCGTTGGCGCTGGGCCGCGACAATGTGGTACATGTGGCGATCGTGGACCGGGCTGCCGCCGCGCGTGTGTTGCACGCGATCGAGCGTTGGCGCGCTTTTATCGGACGTGATGCTGGGCTAGGGGCCGCTTCGGCGGATGCGCCGGCTGCGCCCGGAACGGATGAGTGAAGGAATCTAAGTGAGCGAGACGAGTGACAAGCCGAAGCTGGGAACGCGGGCGCCGCTGGGCCTGAAGCGGACGGTCGAAACGGGCAAGGTGAAGCAGAGCTTCAGCCATGGCCGTTCGAACACCGTCGTCGTCGAGGTCAAGAAGCGCCGTATCCTCGGCCGCCCCGGCGAGGCCGAGGCGCCGAAGCCGGAGCCCGTTCAGGAGCCGGCCCCGGTCGCCAAGGCGCCTCAGCCGGCCGCCCCGGCGCCGAAGCCGGCGCCGCGCCCGAGCGACGACCCGACGGCCCGCCGCGAGCTTCAGGAAAGGCTTCTCCGAGAGGCCGAGGAAGCCCGTCTCGCCGCGCTCGAGGAAGCCCGTCGCCGCGAGGACAAGCAGGCCAAGGCCGCGACCGAGGACGAAAAGAGGCGCGCCGAGGACAATCGCCGCGCCGAAGAGGAAGCGAAGCAGAAGGCCGAGGAAGAGGCCCGCCAGAAGGCCGAAGAGGAAGCGCGTCCTGCGCCGACCCAGGCTCAGCCCGCGGCTCCGGCGCCGGCCGCCGACGAAGACGAAGATCGCCGTCCCGGCCATGCCCGCCCCAAGCATCCCGGCGCGAAGCGCCCCGAACCGGCTCGTCCCGCCCGTGGCCGCGACGACCATCGCCGCGAGCGCGGCAAGCTCACCGTCACCCGCGCCCTCGACGACGAGGGCGATGCCCGTGCCCGCAGCCTCGCCGCGCTTCGCCGCGCCCGCGAGAAGGAGCGGCGCGCCCACATGCAGTCCGGTCCTGCCGCCAAGCAGGTTCGCGACGTCGTCGTTCCTGAAGCGATCACCGTCCAGGAGCTCGCCAACCGAATGGCCGAGCGCGGCGCCGACCTCGTGAAGGCGCTGTTCAAGATGGGCACGCCCGTCACCATCACCGAGACGATCGACCAGGACACGGCCGAGCTTCTCATCGAGGAATTCGGCCACCGGATCGTCCGGGTCTCCGAATCCGACATCGACATCCAGGCGGAAAGCGACGTCGACGCGGCCGAGACTCTTCGGCCGAGGCCGGCGGTCGTCACGATCATGGGCCATGTCGACCACGGCAAGACGAGCCTTCTCGACGCGATCCGTGGTGCCGACGTCGTCTCCGGCGAGGCCGGCGGGATCACCCAGCATATCGGCGCCTATCAGGTCAGCCTTCCCGACAAGTCGAAGGTCACCTTCCTCGACACGCCGGGCCACGAGGCGTTCACCGAAATGCGTGCCCGAGGCGCCAACGTCACCGACATCGTCATCCTCGTGGTGGCGGCCGATGACGGCCTCAAGCCGCAGACGATCGAGGCGATCAACCATACCAAGGCGGCCGGCGTGCCGATGATCGTCGCGATCAACAAGATCGACAAGCCGGGCGCCAATCCGCAGAAGGTGCGCGAGGAGCTTCTCCAGCACGAGATCGTCGTCGAGGACATGGGCGGCGACGTCCAGGACGTCGAGG